>NZ_JBIGLU010000005.1:0-267842 GCF_043658375.1 Pseudomonas sp. PsB
GGAGTACGCGCTGCAGGCCCCATCCATGGGGCCTCAGCGCTTGACGGGCATCCATGCCCGTCACCTCCCTCCGCAAGGCCTGCGTTCGGCCTCCTGAAGTCGCGAAGATCAAGATCAAGATCAAGATCAAGATCAAGATCAAGATCAAGATCAAAAGCCAGATCAAAAGCCAGATCAAAAGCCAGATCAAAAGCGGGGGTGTGAGCTGAAGTTGCCGCTGATGCGGCCTGAAGCCGGCGATAGCCGCAGCGCTATCAGCGCAATAGCGAACGGTGGTTGTCCAAAAACCTGCGAAAGAGGACAATTATCGGCTTCCCGTCACAACCAGCGACCTTGCATGGCCTTTCTTGCACTTGGTATCAACCATAAGACTGCCTCGGTAGACGTACGCGAGCGCGTGGCGTTTACCCCAGAGCAGCTGGTAGACGCCCTGCAGCAGCTCTGCCGGCTGACATCCAGCCGCGAAGCGGCGATTCTGTCGACCTGCAACCGTAGCGAGCTCTACATCGAGCAGGACCACCTGTCCGCCGATGTGGTGCTGCAATGGCTCGCCGACTACCACCGCCTCAGCCTGGACGAGCTGCGCGCCAGCGCCTACGTGCACGAAGAGCACGAGGCGGTGAAGCATATGATGCGGGTGGCCTCCGGCCTGGACTCGCTGGTGCTCGGCGAGCCGCAGATCCTCGGCCAGATGAAGTCCGCCTACGCCGTGGCGCGTGAGGCTGGCACCGTCGGCCCATTGCTCGGGCGCCTGTTCCAGGCCACTTTCAGTGCCGCCAAGCAGGTGCGCACCGACACCGCCATCGGCGAAAACCCGGTGTCGGTGGCGTTTGCCGCGGTCAGCCTGGCCAAGCAGATCTTCAGCGACCTGGGCCGCAGCCAGGCCCTGCTGATCGGCGCCGGCGAAACCATCACACTGGTCGCTCGCCACCTGCATGAGCAGGGCGTGCGCCGCATCGTTGTGGCCAACCGTACCCTTGAGCGGGCCAGCATCCTGGCCGAGCAGTTCGGTGCGCACGCCGTTCTGCTGGCCGACATCCCCCAGGAACTGGCCAACAGCGACATCGTCATCAGCTCCACCGCCAGCCAGTTGCCGATCCTCGGCAAGGGCGCGGTCGAAAGCGCGCTGAAACAGCGCCGGCACAAGCCGATTTTCATGGTCGACATTGCCGTACCGCGCGATATCGAAACCGAAGTCGGCGAACTCGACGACGTCTACCTGTACACTGTCGATGACCTGCATGACGTAGTGGCGGAAAACCTCAAGAGTCGCCAGGGCGCGGCCCAGGCCGCCGAAGAGCTGGTGTCGGTGGGGGCCGAAGACTTCATGCTGCGCCTGCGCGAGCTGGCCGCGGTGGATGTGCTCAAGGCCTATCGCCAGCAAAGCGAGCGCCTGCGCGACGAAGAACTGCAAAAGGCCCAGCGACTGCTGGCCAATGGCGGCAACCCCGAAGAGGTACTGGCCCAACTGGCCCGGGGGCTGACCAACAAACTCCTGCACGCACCCAGCGTGCAATTGAAAAGGCTCTCGGCCGAGGGCCGCCTCGATGCGCTGGCCATGGCCCAGGAACTCTTTGCCCTCAACGAGGGCTCGACGGACAAATCCCCGCAATGAAAGCGTCGCTGCTGAACAAACTGGAAATCCTCCAGGACCGCTTCGAAGAACTCACCGCACTGCTCGGTGATGCCGAGGTCATTTCCGACCAGACGCGCTTTCGCGCCTATTCCCGTGAATACGCCGAAGTCGAGCCGGTCTACGCTGCTTATAAAGAGTGGCGCAAAGTCCAGGACGACCTCGAAGGTGCCCAGGCGCTGCTCAAGGACAGTGACCCGGACCTGCGCGAAATGGCCGTGGAAGAAGTGCGTGAAGCCAAGGAACAACTGCTGACGCTGGAGTCGCAGCTGCAACGCATGCTGTTGCCCAAGGACCCCAACGACGGCCGCAACGTGTTCCTCGAAATCCGTGCCGGCACCGGTGGCGACGAGGCGGCGATCTTCTCCGGCGACCTGTTCCGCATGTATTCGCGCTACGCCGAAAAGCGTGGCTGGCGCCTGGAAATCCTCTCCGAGAACGAAGGCGAGCACGGCGGCTACAAGGAAATCATCGCCCGCGTCGAGGGTGAGAGCGTGTACGGCAAGCTCAAGTTCGAGTCCGGCGCACACCGCGTACAGCGCGTGCCCGAAACCGAATCCCAGGGCCGTATCCACACCTCCGCGTGCACCGTGGCGGTACTGCCCGAGCCGGACGAACAGGCGGCCATCGAGATCAACCCGGCCGACCTGCGCGTGGACACCTACCGCGCATCCGGTGCCGGCGGCCAGCACGTCAACAAGACCGACTCGGCGATCCGTATCACCCACTTGCCCACCGGTATCGTGGTCGAGTGCCAGGAAGAGCGCTCGCAGCACAAGAACCGTGCTCGCGCCATGTCCTGGCTGTCGGCCAAGCTCAACGACATGCAGACCAGCGCCGCGCAGAACGCCATCGCCACCGAGCGCAAGCTGCTGGTCGGCTCGGGTGACCGTTCCGAGCGCATCCGTACGTACAATTATCCACAGGGCCGGGTGACCGATCACCGCATCAACCTGACCCTGTACTCGCTGGACGACATCCTCGCCGGCGGCGTGGAGGCGGTGATCGAACCGCTGCTGGCCGAATACCAGGCCGATCAACTGGCCGCCCTGGGGGACTGATGACCATCATCGCCAGCCTGCTGCGCAACGCGCAGTTGCCAGAATCGCCCACCGAGCGGCTGGATGCCGAGCTGCTGTTGGCTGCGGCCATCGGCAAGTCGCGCAGCTACCTGCACACCTGGCCCGAGCGAATCGTCAGCAGCGAAGATGCCGAGACCTATGCCGCTTACCTGCAGCGCCGCCGTGGCGGCGAGCCGGTCGCCTACATTCTCGGGCTGCAGGGCTTCTGGAAGATCGACCTGGAGGTGGCGCCGCATACCCTGATCCCGCGGCCGGATACCGAGCTGCTGGTCGAAGCCGCGCTTGAACTGCAACCCGCCACGCCGGCCAAGGTCCTTGACCTGGGCACCGGCACCGGCGCGATTGCCCTGGCCCTGGCCAGCGATCGCCCGGCCTGGCAGGTAACTGCAGTGGACCGGGTGGAGGAGGCCGCCGCCCTGGCCGAGCGCAACCGCCAGCGCCTGGGCCTGGCGAACGCCCAGGTACGGCTCAGCCACTGGTTCGACAGCCTGGCCGGCGAGCGTTTCGACCTGATTGTCAGCAACCCGCCCTACATCGCCGCCGCAGACCCGCACCTGGTCGCCGGTGATGTACGCTTCGAACCCAGCAGCGCGCTGGTGGCCGGCGCCGATGGCCTGGACGACTTGCGCGTGATCGCTGCCCAGGCGCCCGCGCACCTGGTACCGGGTGGCTGGTTGCTGCTGGAACACGGCTACGATCAGGCAGCGGCGGTGCGCGCCTTGCTGGCTGAACAAGGCTTCATCGAGGTCGCCAGCCGCACGGACCTGGGCGGCCATGAACGCATTACCCTGGGGCGCCTGCCATGCTGAGTGATCAGGAACTGCTGCGTTACAGCCGGCAGGTATTGCTGGCCCAGATCGACATCGACGGCCAGTTGCGGCTCAAGCAGAGCAAGGCGCTGATCGTCGGGCTCGGTGGCCTTGGCTCGCCAGTCGCCTTGTACCTGGCCGCTGCCGGGGTGGGTGAGCTGCACCTGGCCGACTTCGACACCGTCGACCTGACCAACCTGCAACGCCAGGTGATCCACGACAGTGCCAGCGTCGGCATGAGCAAGGTCGATTCGGCCTTGCAGCGCTTGCAGGCGATCAACCCGGAAATCAGCCTGGTTGCCCATCGCCAGGCTCTGGACGAGGACTCGCTGGCGGCAGCGGTGGCCGCGGTGGACCTGGTGCTGGACTGCTCTGACAATTTCGGTACCCGCGAGGCGGTCAACGTCGCCTGTGTCGCGGCTGGCAAGCCGCTGGTCAGCGGTGCGGCGATCCGCCTGGAAGGGCAGTTGTCGGTATTCGATCCACGGCGTGACTACAGCCCTTGCTACCACTGCCTGTACGGCCATGGCAGCGAAGCCGAGCTGACCTGCAGCGAAGCCGGTGTGATCGGCCCGCTGGTGGGCCTGGTGGGCAGCCTGCAGGCGCTGGAGGCGATGAAACTGCTGGCCGGGTTCGGCGAGCCGCTGGTTGGCCGCCTGCTGCTGATCGATGCTCTCGGCACTCGTATCCGCGAACTGCGGGTCAAGCGCGACCCGGCCTGTGCGGTCTGCGGCAAGCGCGATGGCTGAGCGCTCGGCGCCGGTCGGCGTGATGGATTCCGGAGTCGGCGGCTTGTCGGTGCTCGCAGAGATCCAGCGCCTGCTGCCCAACGAGACGCTGCTGTACGTGGCCGATTGCGGGCACATACCCTACGGCGAGAAGTCGCCGGACTATATCCGTGAGCGTCTCCGACGCATTGCTGCGTTCTTCCATGAACAGGGTGCCAAGGCCATGGTACTGGCCTGCAATACCGCTACGGTGGCGGCGGTGGCCGACCTGCGCGAGTTGTACCCGACCTGGCCGCTGGTGGGCATGGAGCCGGCGGTGAAGCCCGCTGCCGCCGCCACGCGCTCGGGCGTGGTCGGTGTGCTGGCCACCACCGGTACCCTGCAGAGCGCCAAGTTCGCCGCCTTGCTCGACCGCTTTGCCAATGACGTGCAGGTCATCACCCAACCTTGCCCGGGGCTGGTCGAGCTGATCGAGACCGGCGACCTGGCCAGCCCGGCGCTGCGCCAGCTGCTGCAAGGTTATGTGCAGCCGTTGCTGGCCGCTGGCTGCGACACGTTGATCCTCGGCTGCACCCATTACCCCTTCCTGCGCCCGTTGCTGGCCGGCATGGTGCCAGCCGACGTGGCCATCATCGACACCGGTGCCGCAGTGGCGCGCCAACTGCAGCGGCTGCTGGGCGCGGATGACCTGCTGGCCGATGGGCCAGCCCGGGATACCCGCTTCTGGACCAGTGCCGATCCGCAATCACTCAGACAAATCCTACCTTTGCTGTGGCATAAGTCCGACAGTGTGCAAAGCTTTTCATTGTGAAAAAAATGTGAAAAGAAGCTGAACTATCGTACCACTGCCGTTTTCTATCGCTTTGCCTGACATGAGGCGGATACCAATAACAGCAAAGAAGGATGTTGCTCATGAAGAAGCTGCTTGGCTTGGCGGCGGCTGCCGTCTTCACCCTGGGGCACTCACTGGCGGCGCAGGCTGCCGACGTTTCGTTTTCGGTGGGGCAGACCGGTGACTCGACCATGGTCTATCGGTTGGGGCTGCAATCGAATTGGGATGCGAGCTGGTGGCAGACCAGCGTCGGGCGCCTGACGGGGTACTGGGATGGGGCCTACACCTATTGGGATGGTGACGAGACCGCGAGCAACCATAGCCTGTCGTTCGCGCCGGTGTTCGTCTACGAGTTTGCCGGGGAGTCGGTGAAGCCTTATATAGAGGCGGGGATTGGCGTGGCGGCATTCTCCAGCACCGAGCTGGAAGACAACGAGCTGGGCTCGGCATTCCAGTTCGAGGACCGTATCGGCTTTGGATTGCGCTTTGCCGGTGGGCATGAGATTGGCGTACGGGCGATTCACTATTCCAACGCAGGCATCAAGCAGCCCAACGATGGGGTGGAGAGCTATAGCCTGCATTACCGCATGGCGCTCTGAGCTCTCCTGTGCCGGCCTCTTCGCGGGTGAACCCGCTCCCACAGGGGGGGCTTACATAGCTTGAGATCTATGAGGTACCTGGGGGAGCAACTGTCTTGCTCCATTACTCAGGCTACCTCATCACCTTGTAGGAGCAGCCTTGTGCTGCGAAGAAGCCATTGCTGCAGAAGAACATCTGCTGCCCTACTGCCCTCTTCGCAGCACAAGGCTGCTCCTACAGGTTATGCGCATGACTTCAAGCCGATGCGGTCGAGGTGGGAGCCGGCTTGCCGGCGATAGGGCCGGTACGGTCACCACATCAATTACTTGTGTGACAAAGGCCACAGGCCATTGAGATCCAAAACCTCCAGCACAAGCTCGGGTTCCCTCTGCGGCCACCGCCGCAGTAGCTCTTCTGCCGCATTCTGCGGCGTCCACGCCTCCGGTATCGCCTGCGCCGGTGTCACAGGGGTCTTCAACGACTGCGGCCCCACCACGGTCAGCTCGACCCCCTGCGCCTTCAACGCCTGACGCTGCTCGCGCATCCACTGCGGCATGTTGTTCCAGCCCGCAGGAGCCTGCGTCGGTGCATGCAGCTGCAGCGCCGAATAACGGTTGAACACCGCCATCACCTGCGGTGAGTCACCCTTCGCCAGCAAAGGTAGCGCTTTGGCTAGGCAATGCTCGCCGGCCAACTGGTTGTCAGTGACGATCGCCTCGAACAACTCGCTGTCCGCCACATCGTCCGCCAGGTAATCGCTGGTACCGGCGTTGATGATCAAGCCGTCCAGCGCGCACCAGGCATGGCATATCTGCTGGCTGGCCTGGGCCGCCTGGTGTTCTTCGTGCAACTGCCACGGCAAGCGCAACAGCTGGCTGCCATAGCGTGCAGCCAAGGCATCCAGTGCCTCGCCATGCCTGCCGCTTGCAGCTACCCGGTGTCCTTGCTCGAGTAACCCCTCCACTAACGCCAGGCCTAGTCCATTGCCTGCTCCCGTCACCCAGATACTGCGTGCGTTGTTCAAGATGCTGCCCTCTGATCCTGCCGGCGCGGGAGGTTCTTGAATGCCTCCAGTGCGCGCTGACGACTGCTGTCGAGATCGACAATTGGACTGTGATAGGAATATCTAGCAAAAAGATCGGCCGACTTCACAGGGAAATTAATGGCTTTTTCATCCAGCCCCTGCAATTCCGGCAGCCAGTGCCGAATGAAACGCCCTTGCGGGTCGAAACGCTGCGACTGTGAAACCGGGTTGAAGATGCGGAAATAGGGCACTGCGTCGGTGCCAGTGGACGCGCTCCACTGCCAGCCACCGTTGTTGGCGGCCAGGTCGCCGTCTATCAGGTGGCGCATGAAATGCCGCTCGCCCTTGCGCCAGTCGATCAACAGGTTCTTGCTGAGGAACATGGCCACGATCATGCGCAGGCGGTTGTGCATCCACCCGGTATCCAGCAGCTGGCGCATGGCGGCGTCGATGATCGGGAAGCCGGTCCGGCCCTGTTCCCAGGCTTCGAGGTCGGCCGGTGCATCGCGCCAGGGCAGGGCTTCGGTCTGGGCGCGGAAGGCGCGGTGACGCGAGACCTGTGGATAACCGGTCAGGATGTGTTTGTAGAATTCGCGCCAGAGCAGCTCGTTGATCCAGGTTTGCACGCCGCTGCTGCCGCTGTCGAACTCGCCGCGGTTGCTGGCCAGGGCGCCGTGCAGGCACTGGCGCGGTGAAATCACGCCTGCGGCCAGGTAGGCCGAGAGCTGGCTGGTGCCGGGCTTGGCAGGCAAGTCGCGCAGCTGTTGGTAGTCGTCGATGGTTTCGTCGAGAAAACGGGTCAGCCGCGCCTGCGCTTCAGCTTCGCCGGCCGGCCAGTGGTCGCGCAGTGCTTGCGCGGGTTTTTCGAAGCCGTCCACGTGCTGGGGGATCGGGTCGCTGCTGACCTGCAGCGGTGCCTGGCGTTTCACCCGCTGGGCCAGGGCGGGGAGGCCGCGGTGCAGGTGCTCCAGGCAGTTCTTCTTGAACTGGCTGAACACCTGGAAGTAGTCGCCGCCGCGGGTAAGGATGGTGCCTGGGCGGAACAACAGCTGGTCGAGGTGGCTGAGGGCCTGGATGGACGACTTTTCCAGCAGCGCGCGGGTGGCGTCGTCGCGACGTTGCTCGTTGATGCCGTACTCCTCGTTCCAGTGCACGCTTTGCACCTGATGTTGGCGGCAGACATCGAGTACGGCCTGTGGCGCCTGGTCCCAGGTGTCGATCCTGCGGATCAGCAGGGGGATGTTCAGGTGCTCCAGCGCCTGGCGCAGGTCGCGCAGGTTGCGCAGCCAGAAGTCGACTTTGCAGGCGGCGTCGTCGTGGGCCAGCCATTGCCCGGGGCTGACCAGCCACAGGGCGAGGGTGGGGCCGCGTTCGCAGGCGGCGCTGAGCGCGGTGTTGTCATCGATGCGCAGGTCGCTGCGCAGCCAGGTCAGGTGCATGGTGCGGTCATCTCTCCAGGCTGGCGGTCATGGGCTTGCAGCAAACGCAATGCCGCCTGAGGGGTATCGAACAGGGCAAGGTTGGGCAGCCTGAGGGCACGCAGCCGGGCTTCGTGCAACGCCAGCATCGGCCCGCCGGCCAGGGTCGGCACGGGCAGGTTGGACAGGGTGCGTTGCAGCGCCTTGTCATCGATGCGTGGCCCCAGGTGCAGCAGCACGGCGCGCGGCTTGAGCATGGTGACGGCACGTTGCAGGTGCGCGCCGGCAATGGTGTGCTCCAGTACTTCGACCGGCAGGCCGTTGCTGGTGAACAGCCAGGCGCACAACCACAAACCGGGGCTGAAGGTGTGTTCGCTGTGTTCGGTCAGCAAGATGGCAGGGCCTTGCAGCAACTGGTTGTCGTGGTAGACCCGGGCGCCCAGCTTGCTGCGCAGCCAGCTGTGGAAAAACACCTGCTCAAGCCGTGCGTTGAAATAGTTGCGCCAGCGCAGGTCGAGGAGGTCGAGCAGCGGCAACAGCAATTGCTCGCACAGGGTGACGGCCGGGTACAGGGCCATGGCCTGGTTGAGCTGCTGGTCGAGGGCGCGCTGCGACAGCGTGGCGATGGCCTCGACCAGTTGGAACTGCCGGGCTTGCCAGTCGCCTTTCGGTGGCGTGCTGGCCGGTTTGTCGAGCAACTCGCGTACCTGGCCGACGGAGGCGCCGCGTTGCAGCCAGGCGAGGATCGCCTCGACGCGTTCGACCTGCTCCAGCGGATACAGGCGATGGCCCTTGGCGGTACGCTGGGGCTTGAGCAGGCCATAGCGGCGCTCCCAGGCGCGCAGGGTGACGGGATTGACGCCCGTGCGGCGAGCCAGTTCGCCGATGGGCAACAGGATTTCAGACGGCATTGCGCAGGCCCAGGCGCTCGGGGTGCGGCTGCAGGTAGGCCTGCTGCTGCAGATACGGGTCGGGGTGCTTGCGCAAATGGTGCTTGAGCAGGGTCAGCGGCACTACCAGGGGCACCACGCCTTGCTGGTATTGGCCGATGATGGCTTGCAGCTCGGCTTTGTCCTGCTGTGTGAGGGTGTCCTTGAAGTAGCCGCTCAGATGCTGCAGCACGTTGCAATGGGTGCCACGGCTGGCACAGCGACGCAGGGCCTGCATCAGCTGGCTGAAATAGCGCGGGCCGATGCTTTGCGGGTCATCATCCTTGCTCATGCTGCCGAGCAGGCGCCCAAGGCTGCGGTAGGCCTGCGGGTTGTTGGCCATCAGCAGGTACTTGTAGCGCGAGTGGAACCGCACCAGGGCGCCACGGCTCAGGCCTTCGGCCAGCAGGCGCTGCCAGTCGGCGTAGGCGTACACGCGGCTGATGAAGTTCTCGCGCAGCACAGGGTCGTGCAGGCGGCCTTCTTCTTCCACCGGCAGGTCCGGGCGCCGTGCGCAGAACGCCTGGGCATACACGCCCCGCCCACCGTGGAAGGCCGGGTGGCCATTGTCCTGGTACACCTTGACCCGCTCCAGGCCACAGGAAGGCGATTTCTGCATGAAGATGTAGCCGCAGATATCGTCGAGTTCGGCTGCCATTTGCTCGCCGTAGTTGCGCAGCGGGCCGGTCAGGTCCATGCCGGGGTTGCGGGTGCCTACCACTTCCGGCTGCTCGGGGTTGCCGACCAGTCGGATCGGGTCGCGCGGCACGCCCAGGCCGATGGCCACCTCCGGGCACACCGGCAACCAGTCGAAATGTTCCTCGAGTTGCATACGGCACAGGTCGGAGGCCTTGTGGCCACCGTTATAGCGCACGCTGTGCCCGGTCAGGCAGGCGCTGATGGCGATACGCGGCTTGCTGTGGGCAAATGAGTCGTGCATGGGCTGCCTCCAAAAACCTGTACGAGACTAAAAAATTGTACAGGTTCATTCCAGCACAGCCCGGAAGTTATGCAAACCAGTTTTTTTGTATAACCCTACATCACTCGAGGTGTTCGAGCAGCCGACGCGCCGCTTCCTGGCCACTGAGCCAGGCGCCCTCGACACGGCCGGACAGGCACCAGTCGCCGCAGGCGTACAAGCCCTGGTCAGCATCGGCCAGGGCGCCCCATTCATGGTTGCTGCTCGGGCGGGCATAAAGCCAGCGGTGGGCCAAGGCAAAAGTAGGTGCCGGCACCACGCAGCCGACCAGTTCGGCGAACTCGCCCCACAGCTGTTCGATCACTTCTTCCTTGGGCAGGTCGATGTGTTGCCGGCTCCAGTCCGAGGTGGCGTGCAGTACCCAGGTGTCGAGCTGCTCGTCACGCCCGGGCTTGCTGCGGTTGCGCGCCAGCCAGTCGAGCGGGTTGTCCTGCACGAAGCAGCCTTGCATCGGGGTGTCCAGCGGGGTCTGGAAGGCCAGGGCGACGGCCCAGGTGGGCTCCATCTGCACACCGGCGGCCACGGCAGCGAGCTTCGGGGTAGCGGCCAGCAGCGGCGTGGCCTGTGGTGCCGGCACGGCGATCACCACGCGGCTGTAGGGGCCGTGGCTGCAGCCTTCGGTGTCCTGCAGGTGCCAGTACTGCTTGCCGCGGAACACTTCGGCGATGCGGCAGCCGAAATTGACCGTCACATCCTTGAGCAGGCCGCGGGTGATTGCGCTCATGCGCGGCACGCCCACCCAGCGTGTCTGCTCGTCGGGTGAAGGGGTGAGTTCACCATCGCGGTAATTGTACAGCTGTGGCTTCCATTGCTCGGCCCAACCAGCGGCAACCCACTGCTGTACCTGCTCGACGAAGCGCCGGTCACGGGCGGTGAAATACTGGGCGCCGAGGTCCAGCGCGCCAGCTTCGCTGCGCTTGCTGGCCATGCGACCGCCACTGCCGTGGCCCTTGTCGAACAAATGCACGGATTGCCCGGCCTTCTGCAAGGCCTGGGCGGCTGACAGACCGGCGATACCGGCCCCGATGATGGCAATAGGTACTGTCATGATGGCCTCTTCAAACCTTGCTGTAAGCAGACTACGCTGTCAGGCAAACCTGTACAATGCTCAAATGTTGTATAAGGTTATTCCGTGTTGGCAGGCAGGTTGGCCTATGTTTATCCGAGAGCGTCGGGTCAAAAAAGTGCCTTGATGTTAAAAATAGACCACCGCCGCATTCTGCGAGGACACAGCCATGCATATATTGCTGACAGGCGGCACCGGGTTGATTGGCAAGCACCTGTGCCAGTACTGGCTCGGCCAGGGTCATCGCCTGACGGTATGGAGCCGGCGACCTGAGCAGGTGCCGAAAATTTGTGGGACCGGCGTGCGTGGCATTGCCCGCCTGGAGCAACTGGAAGCGGATGATCACTTGGACGCAGTGATCAACCTGGCCGGTGCGCCGATTGCCGATCGGCCCTGGACGGCGGCCCGGCGCAACCTGCTGTGGTCCAGCCGCGTCACCCTTACCGAGCAGCTGCTGGCCTGGCTGGGCAGCCGCGAACAGCGCCCGGAAGTGCTGATCTCCGGCTCTGCGGTGGGCTGGTATGGAGACGGTGGCGAACGCGAGCTGACCGAGGCTTCACCGCCGGTGCGCGAAGATTTCGCCAGCCAGCTGTGCATCGCCTGGGAAGAGACAGCGCTGCGTTCCCAGGCCCAAGGCATTCGCGTGGTGCTGGTGCGTACCGGTTTGGTGCTGGCCAGTGACGGCGGCTTTTTGTCGCGCCTGCGCCTGCCCTTCAAACTGGGGCTGGGCGGGCCTTTGGGCGACGGGCGGCAGTGGATGCCTTGGGTCCATATAGACGACCAGGTCGCCCTGATTGATTTTCTCTTGCAGCACAAGGATGCCAGCGGTCCTTATAATGCCTGCGCCCCGGAGCCGGTGCGCAACCGCGAGTTTGCCAGGCGCCTGGGCCGCACCTTGCACCGCCCGGCGCTGCTGCCAGTGCCGGCACTGCTGCTCAAGGCGGGGCTGGGTGAGCTGTCGACCCTGCTGCTCGGCGGCCAGCGCGCCCGCCCGGCACGCTTGCTGGCGGCAGGCTTCACCTTCCGCTTCAACGATCTGCAATCGGCCCTGGACAACCTGTCCAGCCGCCTCTGACATAGGATGCTGCATGACCGATCACGCCCTGCTGCTGGTCAACCTGGGTTCCCCGGCCTCCACCTCGGTGGCCGATGTGCGCCGCTACCTCAACCAGTTCCTCATGGACCCGTACGTGATCGACCTGCCCTGGCCGGTGCGGCGCCTGCTGGTGTCGCTGATCCTGGTCAAGCGCCCGGAGCAGTCGGCGCACGCCTATGGCTCGATCTGGTGGGAGGAGGGCTCGCCGCTGGTGGTGCTGACCCGTCGCCTGCAGGCGGCGATGGTCGAGCACTGGCCCCATGGCCCGGTGGAGATTGCCATGCGCTATGGCCAGCCGGCCTTGCCCGAGGTGCTGGAGCGCCTGGTGGCACAGGGTGTGCGCAAGGTGACCCTGGCGCCGCTGTACCCGCAGTTCGCCGACAGCACGGTGACCACTGTGGTGGAACTGGCCAGGCAGACGGTCAATGAACGCCAGTTGCCGTTGCAGCTGCGCGTGCTGCAGCCGTTCTACGAGCACCCGGACTACATCGAGGCACTGGTCGCCAGCGCCCGGCCTTACCTGGAGCAGGATTACGATCACCTGTTGCTGAGCTTCCATGGCTTGCCGGAGCGGCACCTGAAGAAGCTGGACCCGACCGGCAAGCATGACTTCCAGGCGGCCGACTGCTGCAAGGATGCCAGTGCCGATATGCGCGCGGTGTGCTACCGCGGGCAGTGCCTGGCAACGGCCAGGGCCTTTGCGCAGAAAATGGGCATACCCGATGGCAAGTGGTCGGTGTCGTTCCAGTCACGGCTGGGGCGGGCCAAGTGGATCGAACCCTATACCGAGGCGCGGCTGGACGAGCTGGCCAAGGCCGGGGTGAAGAAGCTGCTGGTAATGTGCCCGGCGTTCGTGGCCGATTGCATCGAGACCCTGGAAGAGATCGGCATGCGCGGGAGCGAGCAGTTTGTCGAGGCCGGCGGGCAGGAGCTGGTGCTGGTGCCTTGCCTGAATGATCACCCGGCGTGGGTGAAGGCGCTGGCGGGGATGTGCGAAAAGGCCTGACTTTCAGGTTGCCTGTACCGGCCTCTTCGCGGGCTTGCCCGCTCCTACAGGTTCTGCACGATGCCAGAGAGCAGTGGAGTACCTGTGGGAGCGGGCAAGCCCGCGAAGAGGCCAGATCAGGCTAAAGCTGGATCAAGGCAACTGATCATCCAGCTTCTTGTGCTTCCAGCCATCATTGCCCGGCAAGATCAGGTTCAGGGCGATTGCCACGATGGCGCACAGGGCGATGCCCTTCAGGCCCCAGTCATCCGGGCCGTCACCACTGCCAATCAGCACGCCGCCGATACCGAACACCAGGGTCACCGATACGATCACCAGGTTGCGCGCTTCGGCCAGGTCGATCTTGTGGCGGATCATGGTGTTCATGCCCACCGCCGCGATCGAGCCGAACAGCAGGCACAGGATGCCACCCATCACCGGTACCGGGATGCTTTGCAGCAGTGCGCCGAACTTGCCGATGAAGGCCAGGGTGATGGCGAAGACCGCCGCCCAGGTCATGATCTTCGGGTTGTAGTTCTTGGTCAGCATCACCGCGCCGGTCACTTCGGCATAGGTGGTGTTGGGCGGGCCGCCGAACAGGCCGGCTGCGGTGGTGGCCAGGCCGTCGCCCAGCAGGGTGCGGTGCAGGCCGGGCTTCTTCAGGTAGTCGCGGCCGGTCACGCTGCCGACCGCGATCACCCCGCCGATGTGCTCGATCGCCGGTGCCAGGGCAACCGGGACGATGAACAGGATGGCCTGCCAGTTGAACGCTGGCGCGGTGAAGTTTGGCAGCTCCAGCCACGGTGCGGCGGCGATCTTGGCAGTGTCGACCACACCAAAGGCGAACGACAGGGCAAAGCCTACCAGCACGCCGGCAATGATCGGCACCAGACGGAAGATGCCCTTGCCGAACACGGCAACGATCAGCGTTGTCAGCAGGGCTGGCATCGAGATCATCATGGCGGTCTTGTAGGGCAGCAGCACACTGCCGTCACCGGCCTTGCCCATCGCCATGTTGGCGGCGATCGGCGCCATGGCCAGGCCGATGGAGATGATCACCGGGCCGATCACCACCGGCGGCAGCATGCGGTCGATGAAGCCAGTGCCTTTGATTTTCACCATCAGGCCCATGAAGGTGTACACGAAACCTGCTGCCATCACGCCGCCCATGGTCTCGGCCAGGCCGAACTGGCCCTTGGCGAGGATGATCGGGGTGATGAAGGCAAAGCTCGAGGCCAGGAATACGGGTACCTGGCGGCCGGTGACCAGCTGGAACAGCAGGGTGCCGATACCGGCGGTGAACAGCGCGACGTTCGGATCGAGGCCGGTGATCAGTGGCATCAGCACCAGCGCGCCAAATGCCACGAAGAGCATCTGCGCGCCCGAAACGACCTGGCGCCAGAGCGGGTCGTTGAAGCCGTCCTGCATGGTCAGGCGTCCTTTTGCTTGGTGCCGAAGATCTTGTCACCGGCATCGCCCAGGCCCGGCACGATGTAGCCGTGTTCGTTCAGGCGCTGGTCGATCGAGGCGGTGTAGATCTGCACGTCCGGGTGGGCTTTTTCCACCACTTCGATGCCTTCTGGCGCGGCGACCAGGACCATGGCGCGGATCTCTTTGCAGCCGGCCTTCTTCAGCAGGTCGATGGTGGCGACCATCGAACCGCCGGTGGCCAGCATCGGGTCGATGATCAGGGCCAGGCGCTGGTTGATGTCCGGCGCGAGCTTTTCCAGGTAGGTGTGGGCTTCGAGGGTTTCCTCGTTGCGGGCAACGCCGACGGCGCTGACCTTGGCACCCGGGATCAGGCTGAGCACGCCGTCGAGCATGCCGATGCCGGCACGCAGGATCGGCACCACGGTAATCTTCTTGCCGGCGATTTTTTCAACTTGCACCTTGCCGCACCAGCCGTCGATCTCGTAGGTTTCGAGCGGCAGGTCCTGGGTGGCTTCGTAGGTCAGGAGCGCGCCGACTTCCTGGGCAAGTTCGCGAAAATTCTTGGTGCTGATATCGGCACGGCGCATCAGGCCGAGCTTGTGGCGGATCAGCGGATGGCGGATCTCACGAGTGGGCATAGGGGGGCTCCGAAAGGCGGGCAAAAAAACCGCGCTAGATTAATCTATTCAGCCTGTGCTGTCGTCTGGTCATTCTGGACGTTAGTCCATAAATGCTTGATCTGTGACGAGCGGATGCGTACCTTTGCCCGCTTTTCCAAAATGCACCCCCGGAGAGCGCCATGTCCGCCGATCTCGAGCATATCCGTCAAGTCATGCGTGAAGCTGATTGCCTGTACACCGAAGCCGAAGTCGAAGCGGCCATCGCCAAAGTCGGCGAGCAGATCTGCAAGGACCTGCACGACAAGAACCCGGTTGTGTTCTGCGTGATGAACGGCGGCCTGATCTTCTCCGGCAAACTGCTGACCCACCTGCAGTTCCCACTGGAAGCCAGCTACCTGCACGCCACCCGCTACCGCAACCAGACCAGCGGCGGCGAGCTGTTCTGGAAGGCCAAGCCCGAAGTGTCGTTCATCGACCGTGATGTACTGATCGTCGATGACATCCTCGACGAAGGCCACACCCTCAGCGCCATCATCGAGTTCTGCAAGCATGCCGGTGCGCGCTCGGTGCACACCGCGGTACTGATCGACAAGGACCATGACCGCAAGGCCAGCCCGGAGCTCAAGGCCAACTACGTGGGCCTGCCCTGCGTCGACCGCTACATCTTCGGTTATGGCATGGACTACAAAGGCTACTGGCGCAACGCCAACGGCATCTTCGCCGTAAAGGGGCTGTGATCATGCGCCAGCCTGCGTTCATCGACCAATCGCTGTTCGCCGGGCTGGCCGCACAGGCTGCCGCCAACTCGCGCGGGCGGCAGCATCACACCTTCCATGAGATGGACGAGCCCTGCCACCGCATGGCGGTCGGGCTGCAACCGAGCACCTATATCCCGCCGCATCGCCACCTGAGCGCCGACAAGGCTGAAACGCTGATTGCGCTCAAGGGGCGCTTCGGCCTGTTGCTCTTCGACGAGCAGGGGGCGGTGACCGACAAGCGAGTGCTGCAGGCGGGCGGCGACTGCCTGGGTGTGGACCTGGCACCTGGTATTTATCATGGGCTGGTGGTGCTGGAGCCGGACAGCATCATGTTCGAGTGCAAGGCCGGGCCGTATCGGCCGGTGGGTGAAGGCGAGCATGCGCACTGGGCTCCGCGCGAAGGTGAAGAAGGCGTGGCCGAGTACCAGGCCTGGATGCGCGCGCAGTTCGATTGATGTCAGGCCGGCGCACTCAACTGTAGGAGCGGCCTTGTGTCGCGATCGGGCTGCGCAGCAGCCCCTCGATTGAAGCCTCGCCACCAACATGGCCGGGGCCGCTTTGCGGCCCATCGCGACACAAGGCCGCTCCTACAAGAGCCTGTGCAGGCCGTGCTAGAGTGCCCCTTCATTCAAGGAGCCTCACATGCGTGCGTTTCTTCCCCTCCTGCTGGCGGTCAGCCTGCCACTCGCCGCCGCACCGCTGCACAGCCAGTTCCTGCCACCTGACGACCAGTCCCTGCGCCAGGAAGCGCCGACTGGCCAGCAATTGCTGCAAGTGACCGACTACTCGGTGGTAGTGGGTACCCAGCGCCAGTCCGACCAGCAGCCGATCCCGATCACCTCGTCGTTGCAGATGCGCCTCAAGGGCAAGCCGCTGAGCAAGGGCGCGACCATCGCCCAGGTGCTGCTGACCTTTGACGGTGAAGCGGCCAAGAGCCTGAAGAAACCCGTATACGACGACAAAACCCGCACCCTGAGCCTGAATTACCCGCTCAGCGACTACCGCGTGATCATGGACCTGCTGCGCAACGAGACGCTGTATGTGCAGTTTCTCACGTACGGCAACGGCCACGTCTGGGCCGACCTGCACACCGGCACCGTACGTACGCGTTGAGGCGCCCGGCCTGCGGGGGGTACACTGCCGGCCTTCGAAATTTCGTGATGGTCCAGTTGGAGTCGGCAATGCGTAAAGACAAGAAACAGGTAATCGGTGACGAGATCAGCGACGACTACATCAAGTCGTTCCTTCAGTTCGAGCCGGCCGATGGCGTGACTTCGCCTTCGCTGCACAAGCTGGTCAAGGCCTACCGCGGCCTGCGCATCGACGATTTCGAGCGTTTTGTCGGCTTCTTCGTCAAGGCTGGGCTGGACCTGGATGGCAAGGACGAGCACGGCAAGACCTTTGTCGAGCAGATTGCCGACCAGCGCAATGCGCCGGAGTACATCGAGATCATCGCCAAGGCCCGTGGCTGATTTTTAACCTGTGACGGCCCATTCGCGGGCATGCCCGCGAAGAGGCCGGCACAGGTCAATGAGCAACCAGGCACAAAAAAACGCCCCGAGGGGCGTTTTTTCGTTACCGGCCGAATCAGGCGTAATGCTTGGCCGCCGGGCTGCTTTCCACCAGATCCAGCGCAACGTCGTTGTCGGCACTGATCTTGTGGTACAGGGCAGCATCGGTCGCCAGGGTCTTCTCGCGAGCCGGAAAGATTTCCTTGAGCTTGGCAGCCCAGGCACCTTTGGCCTGCTCGGGGAAGCAGCGCTCGATCAGTTCCAGCATGATCGACACGGTCACCGAAGCACCCGGCGATGCGCCGAGCAGTGCAGCCAGGCTGCCGTCCTGGGCCGAGACCAGCTCGGTACCGAACTGCAGCACGCCGCCTTTCTTCGGGTCTTTCTTGATGATCTGCACGCGCTGACCAGCCACTTCCAGGCGCCAGTCTTCGGCCTTGGCCTGCGGGTAGAAGCGACGCAGGGCTTCCAGGCGCTGCTCCATCGACTGCATCACTTCGCTGACCAGGTACTTGGTCAGGTCCATGTTGTCACGAGCCACGGCCAGCATCGGGCCGATGTTGCCCATGCGCACCGACAGCGGCAGGTCCATCAGCGAACCGTGCTTGAGGAACTTGGTGGTGAAGCCGGCATATGGGCCAAACAGCAGCGATTTCTTGCCATCGACCACGCGGGTATCCAGGTGCGGTACCGACATCGGTGGGGCGCCGACCGCAGCCTGGCTGTAGACCTTGGCCTGGTGCTGCTTGACGATTTCCGGGTTGTCGCAACGCAGCCACTGGCCGCTGACCGGGAAGCCGCCGAAGCCTTTGCTTTCCGGGATGCCCGACAGCTGCAGCAGCGGCAGGGCCGCGCCACCGGCGCCGAGGAAGACGAAGCGGGCGTCCACTTCACGGCTGCCGCCGCTGTTGACGTCCTTGATGCTCACGGTCCAGCCCTTGCCGTTACGGCGCAGGCCGACGACCTTCTTGCTGTACTTGACCTGAGCGTCCTGCGAGTCGCCCAGCAGCTTCAGCAGCTTGTTGGTCAGGGCGCCGAAGTTGACGTCGGTACCCTTGAGCACGCGGGTGGCGGCGATGTGCTGGTCGGCTGGGCGGCCTGGCATCATCAGCGGCATCCAGTCATTCATCACGGCCTTGTCTTCGGTGTATTCCATGTCCGCGAAGGCATGGTGCTGCTTGAGCAGCTCATAGCGCTTCTTGAGGAAGGAAACACCCTTGTCACCCTCGACGTAGCTCAGGTGCGGGACAGGGTTGATGAAGGCACGTGCCGAGCCGAAGTTGCCCTTTTTGCTCAGGTAGGCCCAGAACTGGCGCGAAACCTCGAACTGGGTGTTGATGTGCACGGCCTTCTTGATGTCGATGCTGCCATCGGCGGCCTGGGGCGTATAGTTAAGCTCGCACAGGCCGGCGTGGCCGGTGCCTGCGTTGTTCCAGGGGTTGGAGCTTTCCGCGGCTCCGGAGTCCATCGCCTCCACGACCTCAAGCTTCAGGGTCGGGTCGAGCTCCTTGAGCAGTACGGCCAGGGTGGCACTCATGATGCCCGCGCCTACCAGTACCACATCAACCGATTCGTTCTGCGCCATTTAACGCGTCTCCACAATCTACAGCTACCTAATTGACAGCATAGGACCTGGGTTCGCCAGGGTCGCCATGTCCGACTTTTCGCAGTTCTTGCAACTTCCGCGGACACCGCCAATCAGTCTTCGGGTTCGCGTATTGAACGCGGTTTGCCACGGGTGCGGCAATTCGACTTATGGTCAAGGTGTCGTGCGTGCGTTATGGAACGGCTCAGACACTCATACGGGATGAGCGCATTTGCCGCCTGTTCAGGGCTGTTCGGGACACATCTGCCGCTTTTGCACATGCCAGACTGTTCATTTGCTCGCCACACTCTTGTGAAGTTGTGAAAACCGTTTTTTCACGCTCTTTTGGAGACGTGAACCTCAAAAGGGGACTGCGCGATGGCAACCCGCAGGTTCATGCAGTGTGAAGGGCCGGAAAAGCAGGCACGACAGCCGATGCAAGACCTGAGTGGAAGGCTCTCTGTGGGCGAAGCGTTGAAGTTGCCGGGGTCAATCGGCGAGTGCGGGGCCCGATCAGGAGACGTCCTTATAATCGGGGGGAGATTATAGCGATGTCGCGGGCAGAAATGTCGCCATTCGTGGTTTTTATTGCAGCGTTTGTCAGGCCGCGAGGATGCGCTGGTGCCAGCGGCGGCTTGCGCGGGCGCAAACCCGGGCACTGGCGGGCAGTTCGCGGCCCAGCCAGGCGAGCTGGATTTCGCCGATCTGGACCCAGCCGCTGCCGCTGGGCGCCTGGCTGCATTGCTTGAAGGCCAGGCATTTGCCGTTCGCGTCGAGGCGGGCATAGGTGTTGTGGCGCGGGCGTTGGAAGAGCAGGGTCCAGAGCGAGGCCATGGCAGCGAGTCCTGTGCGTTAGGGCTTGGCGCAAGGATAAGGGCGCGGCGATGAAACGATTGTGACAAGCGGGCCAGGCCGATGACTGGTCGATGCGTGGCTAGGTATACTGTGGGCCTTCGCCGCTTTTTCTGGAGTAACGCGCATGTTGCAACGTCTGTTGTTCGGTTTGATCGCCGTGGCCAGCCTCAGCCTGGTCGGTTGTGCCCACAGCCCGCAACAACTCAATCCGCAACCCACGCTCAAGGCCCAGCTCGCCCCGGTCGGCCATGGCCAGCCGGTAGTGGTCCGTGTGGTTGACGGCCGGGCCTCGCAGTCCCTGGGCACTCGCGGTGGCATGTACCCCGAGACCAGCACCATCAGCGTCAGCGGTAACGACATCGTGCCCAAGCTGCAGGCCCAGGCTGAAGCCGCCGTGCGCCTGCTCGGCTTCACCCCGACGCCGAACGCCTACAACGCGCCGCAGCTGACCGTGACCCTGGCGGAGCTGAAGTACCAGTCGCCGAAAGACAACCTGTACGTGACCGAGGCTACCATCGGCGCCACCTTCCGTGCCGACGTGTCCAATGGCGGCCGCCGCTACAGTGGCCGTTACGGCGCTTCGCTGGACCAGCGTTTCGGCATGGCGCCGAACCAGGAAACCAACACCCAGCTGGTGGGCGATGTGCTGAGCGATGCCCTGACCCGCATGTTCAAGGACCCGACCATCGGTCAGGTGCTGGGGCAGTAAGGCTTCAGCTGTAAAACAAAACCCGCTGCCTGTGTTCCAGGCAGCGGGTTTTTTGTTGTCTGTGCCCGCGAAGAGGCCGGCAAAGCTTCATGCCATGCCAGATGAAATTTGATGACACTTTGTCGCCTGGGCCGGGCGTCTGGGCATGACTTGGGTAGAATGCCGGCCTTTGCCGTCGCTCATACCGAGGTTGCGTGATGTCCTTGCAAGTGCTCTGGGGGTTCCTGGCCGCCCACCCGACCAAGCTGATCAATCTGCTGGCGTTGCTGCTGACCTGCCCGGGCGGGTTGCTGCTGCACAGTGCGCGGCGGCGCGAGGCCGAGACCCGCGAGTACATGGCGGTGGACGAGGGGGTGGTGGACGCGTTCGACCTGCGGGTACCGCGCTACTTCTACATTCTCGGTTTTTCGTGCCTGGCGATGGCGCTGCTGTTGTCCTGGTTCAGTACCTGGATTTGAGATTCCGGGGCCGCTTTGCGGCCCATCGCGACACAAGGCCGCTCCTACAGGTATGCGCGATCTCTTGTAGGAGCGGCCTTGTGTCGCGATGGGCTGCAAAGCAGCCCTAGGATCGATCAGGCAACCGGTGCCTGCTGCCTGACCTGGTACTGGTTGCGCACCGGCGTCGCATACTGCAACACCAGGTACGGCCGCTGCTCCTCGGGGCAGGCATCCAGGCGGCGTTGCCATTCTTCCTTGGCCCGGGCCAGTTCATCAGCCGGGAATACCTTCTCGGCGCTCGGCACCTGCAGCGCCTCATCCTTGCCATCCCACATCGCATAGGCCAGGTAGTGCACCGGGAACAGCCGGTAGCCACCGAGGATCTGCCGGTCGATTTCCACCGCCAGTTGCTTGGTGTCCTCGTGGTACTCGGTCACCGGCGGGGCGAAGTTGATGTGCACCCGGCCCTTGTAGCCGGTAATGCCCTTGGCGATGCTGTTGTCGTCCTCGCCCGGCGCCTTCTTGTAGGTGCCGGTGGTGGCGCGGATGTACAGCTCGCGGGCCTTGGCCTGGTCGCACGGGTCATATTCGTAGCTGATCGAAACCGGTGTCAGGTTAAGGCTCTGGATCACCGCGCCGAACGGCTCGTCCTTGCGGCTCATGTGGAACATCTTGAGGATCGCTGAATCGGTGCGGTCGTCACCGTCCTTGGCCCGGCCTTCGGCCTGGGCGATCCAGATCGACGTGGCGTCGTTGCGGATCGAATGGTTGATGTAGGCCGAGAGCAGCTGGTAGGCCGCCAGCTTTTCGCGGCGCCCACTGATCGAGCGGTGCACGATGAAGCTCTTGTTCAGGCGCATCATGTCGCTGACAAACGGCTTTTGCAGCAGGTTGTCGCCAATGGCGATGCGCGGCGTGGGCAGGCCGGCGTGGTACACCGCGTAGTTGACGAAGGCCGGGTCCATGACGATGTCACGGTGGTTGGCCAGGAACAGGTAGGCGGTGCCGGCCTTGAGCTGCTCCACGCCCGAATAGGTGACGCCGTCGGTGGCGCGGTCGATGGTCTGGTCGACGTAGTACTCGACTTTGTCCTGCAAGGTCGAGACACAGGTGACACCGGCGAATTCCTTGCGCAGGCGGCGGGCGATCAGCGGTTTGAGCAACCAGCCGAGAGCACCGGCCGCACGCGGGAAGCGGAAGTGGGTGAGGATATCGAGGAATGCCGGGTCGCTGAGCAGGCGTGCCAGAACGGCAGGGACCTCAGCGTCGTCGTACGGTCGGATGGCATCGAATTCGCCCATCATGCTCTCTTGTTGGAAACGGCTAGGGTAATAAGGTAGGGACGGGCTCCGAAAAACGGCTCGGACACACACAGGCCCTGTAAACAGACCGGTAATTATACGCATAAGTCACCCCGGAGGCCGCGATGCTGGAAACTGCTATCTACGATTGCCCTTATTGTGGCGAAGAAGTCGAAACCACGGTGGACCTGTCCGGTGGCGATCAGGAGTACATCGAGGACTGCCAGGTATGCTGCAAGCCTATCCGCTTCGTGCTGCAAGTTCATGGCGAGGAGTGGATGCTGGATGTATTCGGTGAGAATGACTGATGCAGCGCATCTACGAACCGGAAAGCCTGCTCGAGGCGGAAATGCTGGCGGGCATGCTCGCCAGCGAGGGGATCGAGGCGCACCTGGTTGGCCGTGACCTGGTCGGTGCCGCCGGTGAGCTGCCGATGCAGGGTTTGCTGGGGCTTGCCGTGGCTGATGAGCAGGCCGAGTACGCACGGCAGCTGATCGATGCGTACAATGACGCCCAGCCACTGGTTGGTGACGAACCGGAGAGTTTCCCCGGTACCTTGATCTGCTAGGTTCTGAATTCGCCCATGTGTGGACGTTACGCCCTGTTTCGCTGGCCCCAGGCTCTTGCCAGTCTGCCGGGCTTTCCCGTTGGCCAGCCCGCCCAATGGAACATCTCGCCCGGGGCTTCGGTGCTGATCCAGCGCCAGCTCGAGGGCCAGCTGAAACTGGCCAAGGCGCGCTGGGGGCTGACCCCGGCGTGGCTCACCGACCTGTCCCGTACCCCCGCCCATGCCCGCGCCGAAACCCTGGCCGAGCAGCCGATGTTTCGCGACGCGTTTCGCCAGCGCCGCTGCCTGATGCCGGCCAACGGCTTTTACGAATGGCGCGGTAGCGTGCGCAAGCGCCCGTACTGGCTGACCCCGGGGGAGGGCGCATCGCTGTACTTCGCCGCCGTGTGGGAGGCCTACCCGGTGCAGGACCAGGTTTGGCTGAGTTGTGCGGTGGTGACCCAGGCGGCGATGAACCAGCGTCGGCCGCTGATACTGGACGAGGCGGGGCAGGCGGCCTGGCTTGACCCGGACACGCCGCTGGCCCGCCTGCATGAATTGCTGGCCAGCCCGCCGGCGACGTTGCGCGAGCGGGCCCTGGCGCATTTCGTCAATGACCCGAAGCTGGATGCACCGGAGTGCCTGACCCCGGCTTGAGGGGTTACCCGCACCGGCCCCTTCGCGGGCATGCCCGCTCCCACAGGTATTACACGGCCTTCAGGTTTACTGTATTCACTGTGGGAGCGGGCGTGCCCGCGAAGAGGCCGGTGCAGGCAAATAAATTCTTCCGTGCGGCTATGGCGGCCCACCGGCGAGTCAGCCTACGATACGGCGCATGTAAAAAGGGAGTGTTTTCATGCGTAAGTCTTTTGTCGTCAGCCTGTTGAGTGCTGGCATCCTGCTAGCCGGCTGCCAGGCGGTGAATACCACCAGCGGCGGTGCTGTCGGCGTCGAGCGCCAGCAGTACATGTTCAGCATGCTCTCGACCGATGAGGTCAACCAGATGTACGCCCAGTCGTACCAGCAGACCCTGGGTGAAGCATCGAACAAAGGCGTGCTCGACAAGTCCAGCGCTGTTGCCAAGCGTGTGCAGGTAATTGCCAACCGCCTGATCGCCCAGACCCCCAAGTTCCGCCCGGATGCTGCGCAATGGAACTGGGAAGTGAATGTGATCAAGAGCGACGAGCTCAACGCCAACTGCGGCCCTGGCGGCAAGATCATCGTCTACACCGGCCTGATCGATCAGCTCAAGCTCACCGATGCGGAAATTGCTGCGGTGGTGGGCCACGAGATCGCCCACGCCCTGCGCGAGCACAGCCGCGAGGCGATGTCCAAGGCGTATGGCGTGGAAATGGCGCGCCAGGGCGCCGGTGCCCTCTTTGGCCTCGGCCAGGGTAGCATGGCCATGGCCGATACCGTGGTGAACTATGCCATGACCCTGCCCAACAGCCGGGCCAACGAGAACGAAGCCGACCTGATCGGCCTGGAACTCTCGGCGCGTGCCGGTTATGACCCGAATGCCGCGATCACCCTGTGGAACAAGATGAGCCAGGCTTCCGAAGGCGCACCGCCTGAGTTCATGAGCACTCACCCGGCGTCCCAGAGCCGCATTGCTTCGTTGCAGGCGGCCATTCCGAAGGTGATGCCGCTGTACCAGGCGGCCAAGAAGTAAGCCCCGACTTCCAGATGCTTATCCCTTGTAGGAGCAGCCTTGTGCTGCGAAGAGGCCGGTAAGAGCACCACATTTCCTGGTGCCTGTATCGGCCTCTTCGCAGCGCAAGGCTGCTCCTACAGGTTCGGCGTCAGCCTGTCGCCTTTCGAGTCAACCCACCCAGCCACTGGCTTTCATCGCCGAATACACCGCCACGATCGCCAGCACGAAGAACGCCGTGGCCGCCAGGCGACGGATCAGCGTCAGCGGCAGTTTGTCCGCCGCGAAGTTACCCGCCAAAACCACCGGCACGTTGGCAATCAGCATGCCCAGGGTGGTACCGATAATGACCATGATCAGGTACGGATACTGTGCTGCCAGCATCACCGTGGCGACCTGGGTCTTGTCACCGATTTCAGCCAGGAAGAACGCGATCAGCGTGGTCAGGAACGGCCCGAAGCGGCGCGCCGGGTTCTCGTCGTCATCCATCTTGTCCGGAACCAGGGTCCACAGCGCAGTGGCGGTGAAGCTCGCAGCCAGGATCCAGTGCAGTGCCGAGTCGCTGAAGAAGCTGCCGACCCACGCGCCCACGGCACCGGCCGCGGCATGGTTGGCCAGGGTGGCGGCGATGATGCCGGCGATGATCGGCCAGGGCTTGCGGAAGCGGGCAGCGAGTATGAGCGCGAGCAGTTGCGTCTTGTCGCCAATTTCGGCGAGGGCAACGATGGCGGTGGGGACCAACAGAGATTCCAGCATCAGGATTCCTACGGGGGCGGGTCGACACGGCTATGACACGTACAGCCTCCCCGCCCCGGGTAAGGTGTGCGTGTCATAGGTCTTGTCAAACCCTGGATCCGTCTATGCGGATCTCGCCATGCAGGCTGGCATGGTGGGTCGCACGCGCCATGGTCTGTGGACCAAGTATGTTGACGCGTACCGGGCGAGCTGGGCGCTCGCGGGAGACTACTCCCCTAGGACGGTGCGGATTCTGCCTAGGCAAAACGCTTTCGGCAAGCGCTGTTTTTATCCGTGTGTGGCCTGGTAGATGCGGAAACCGTCCGCCTCGTCGCGTACCTGACAGTTGCCCAGCGCCCCTTCGATCAGTGGCTGGTAGCGCAGGAAGCTGTTGGCAACCAGGCGCATTTCGCCACCTTTTCGCAGATGAACGGCCGATTTTTTCAGCAAGTTTTCTGATGCCTGATAGTTGGTGTGCACCCCGGTGTGGAACGGCGGGTTGCTCAGGATCAGGCTCAGCTCGGTCGGCGCCGCGTCGATGCCGTCGCCGCTGATCACTTCGCCTTCCAGACCATTGGCGGCAAAGGTCAGGCGGCTGGCGGCCACGGCGAAGGCATCCACGTCCAGCAGGGTCACCCGGTTTTGTGGATAACGGCGTTTGACCGTGGCGCCCAGCACCCCGGCACCGCAGCCGAAGTCCAGCACATGCCCGCTCGGCAGGCCGTCGAGGTGCTTGAGCAGCAGGGCGGTACCGCGATCGAGACGGCCATGGCTGAACACACCGGGCAGGCTGACCACTTGCAGTGGGCCGTCTTCCAGGCTGAGCTCGAAGCGTTCGGCCAGGCTTTCCAGGGGCTTGGCTTCTGGCGCGTGCTCGATGGTCACCTGCCACAGCTGGCAATGGCGGGCGCTGTCGAGCTTGCGCGGCTTGCCAAAGGCCTGCAGCTGCTTGGCCGCGCCCTCGATGCCACCACGTTTCTCGCCAACCAGGTACAGCTCGCGGCCAGCCAGGCGCGAGGCCAGGGCGTTGAGCAGGTAGGCGGCCAGTTCACGGGACTTGGGCAGGAACAGCACGGCGCTGTCGAAAGCCACTTCAGGGGGCTCGACCCCATAGTGGCTGCGCCCGGCGAAGCGGCTTTCGAGCATGGCCTGGTCGCCCGCATGCCAGGTCCAGGCCCGGGCCTGGGGCAACTGGCCGAGCAGGCCGTCGGCGGGGGCGCCGGCGAGCAGCAGCGGGCCCTGGAACAGCTCTGCCTGGCGGAGCAACACTTCACTGCGCGGGTCCATGGACGACGCCTCCTGGAAAAAAGTGGCGCAGTGTAGCAGAGGCGGGCGTCGGGCTCAGCTGACCACGCGGCGTGGCTGCCCGGCGAAGAAGGCCTGGGCGTTCTCGCTGAGCTGGCCGACGATGCGCTGGCGGGATTCCACCGCGCCCCAGGCGCTGTGCGGGGTGATGATCAGGCGCGGGATGCCGGGTACGAGCAGCGGGTTGCCATTGACCGGCGGCTCCACGCTCAGCACGTCGGTGGCGGCACCGCCCAGGTGGCCACTGCGCAGGGCGTCGGCCAGCGCTTGCTCGTCAATCAGGCCGCCGCGGGCGGTGTTGACCACCAGCGCGTTGGGCTTGAGCAGGGCCAGTTCGCGGGCCCCGAGCATGTGTCGGGTGTGCTCGTTCAGCGGGCAGTGCAGGGTCAGGGCGTCGACTTGCGGCAGCAACTCGTCCAGTGGCAAACGGTCGGCGCGTTCCGGGCGACCGGGGATCTGCCCGCTGAGTACGCGCATGCCGAAGGCTTCGGCCAGCCTCGCCACCGCGCCGCCCAGTTCACCGTGGCCGAGCAGGCCAAGGGTCTTGCCCTCCAGCTCGACGATGGGGAAGTCCAGCAGGCAGAACTGGCTGGCCTTGGCCCATTGGCCGTCGGCTACCGCCTGGTTGTAGTCGCACAGGCGGGTGGCCAGGGCCAGCAGCAGGGCGAGGGTGTGCTGGGCGACGGACGGTGTGCCGTAGCCCTGGCAGTTGCACACGGTGATGCCCTGAGCGCGCGCGGCTGCCAGGTCGACATTGTTGGTGCCGGTGGCGGCCACCAGGATAAGCTTCAGTTGCGGGTTGGCGGCCAGGGTCGCGGCGTCGAGCATGACCTTGTTGCTGACTACCGCCACCGCGCCCTGCAGGCGTTCGGCGACCTGCTCCGGGCGGGTGGCGGCGAACAGTTCGAACTCGTCGAACTGCTGCTTCAGGGGCGAGAGGTCGAGATCGCCCAGGTCCAGGGACTGGTGATCGAGAAACACGGCGCGACGCGGGCTGGGCATGAAGTTCTCCGAGGCTGGGCGGGATTTCGGTGTCGCGGCCATTCGCGGGTACTGCACCATTGCAAAGGCTGGTGCAATACCTGTGGGAGCGGGTTTACCCGCGAATAGGCCATCAGCTTCACCACATAACCTGAAGCTGCCGCCGCAGTGTCTAGTTCAACCTTGCCGCCCGTCAACGCCCGCCACTCATACCTTCATCATGCAAATCATTCCTTCGGCTGATTTAGCCGTCACATTGGCGAACTACAGTGGTTCCCAGACTTGTCCGGCCCGCTTTTCAGAAAAGGGATACCCATGTTGCAGACCCGCATCATCAAGCCCGCCGAGGGCGCCTACGCCTACCCCCTGCTGATCAAGCGCCTGCTGATGTCTGGCAGCCGCTATGAAAAGACCCGCGAAATCGTCTACCGCGACCAGTTGCGGCTGACCTACCCACAACTCAACGAGCGCATCGCGCGCCTGGCCAACGTGCTGACCGAAGCCGGGGTAAAGGCCGGTGACACCGTGGCGGTGATGGACTGGGACAGCCACCGCTACCTGGAATGCATGTTCGCCATCCCGATGATCGGCGCGGTGGTGCACACCATCAATGTGCGCCTGTCGCCCGAGCAGATTCTCTACACCATGAACCACGCCGAAGACCGCGTGGTGCTGGTCAACAGCGACTTCGTCGGCCTGTACCAGGGCATCGCGGGGCAACTGACCACTGTCGACAAGACCGTGCTGCTGACCGACGGCCCGGACAAGACAGCCGAGCTGCCCAACCTGGTGGGTGAGTACGAGCAACTGCTGGCCGCCGCCAGCCCGCGCTACGACTTCCCGGACTTCGACGAGAACTCGGTGGCCACCACCTTCTACACCACCGGCACCACCGGCAACCCCAAGGGGGTGTATTTCACCCACCGGCAACTGGTGCTGCATACCCTGGCCGAAGCTTCGGTGACCGGCAGCATTGACAGCGTGCGCCTGCTGGGCAGCAACGACGTGTACATGCCCATCACGCCGATGTTCCATGTGCACGCCTGGGGCATTCCCTACGCCGCCACCATGCTCGGGATGAAGCAGGTGTATCCGGGGCGGTACGAGCCGGACATGCTGGTCAAGCTGTGGCGCGAAGAGAAGGTCACCTTCTCCCATTGCGTGCCGACCATCCTGCAGATGCTGCTCAACTGCCCGACCTCCCAAGGTCAGGACTTCGGCGGCTGGAAGATCATCATCGGCGGCAGCGCACTCAACCGCTCGTTGTACCAGGCAGCCCTGGCACGCGGCATCCAGCTGACCGCCGCGTATGGCATGTCCGAGACCTGCCCGCTGATTTCCGCCGCCCACCTGAACGACGAACTGCAGGCCGGCAGCGAGGATGAGCGCGTCACCTACCGCATCAAGGCCGGCGTGCCGGTGCCGCTGGTCGAGGCGGCCATCGTCGACGGCGACGGCAACTTCCTGCCCGCCGATGGTGAAACCCAGGGCGAGCTGGTGCTGCGTGCGCCGTGGCTGACCATGGGCTACTTCAAGGAACCGGAGAAGAGCGAGGAGCTGTGGCAGGGTGGCTGGTTGCACACCGGCGATGTCGCCACGCTCGACGGCATGGGCTACATCGACATCCGCGACCGCATCAAGGATGTGATCAAGACCGGTGGCGAATGGATTTCCTCGCTCGACCTCGAAGACCTGATCAGCCGTCACCCGGCCGTGCGCGAAGTGGCGGTGGTAGGGGTGGCCGACCCGCAGTGGGGCGAACGCCCGTTTGCCCTGCTGGTGGTGCGCGAAGACCAGGTCATCGACGCCAAGGCACTGAAGGAACATCTCAAGCCGTTCGTCGAGCAAGGGCACATCAACAAGTGGGCGATTCCAAGCCAGATCGCCGTTGTTACCGAAATTCCCAAGACCAGTGTCGGCAAGCTCGACAAGAAACGCATCCGCCAGGACATCGTCCAGTGGCAGGCCAGCAACAGCGCGTTCCTCTCCACGCTGTAACCGCCATGCGGGTCGCGTACCGCAGCACGCGACCCGCATGCTAGAGGGGCGCAGCCTTGCCAAACGGCAGAAATACGCCATCCTTTAGCACTGCCAGCGCGCAGCCGGGGCAACATGGCAGCGAGTTGGCCGCACGGAGCGCAAATCACACTTTAGAGGGATCAAGCGCCTGTGCCTTGCTGGCTATAGTCGGGGCCAGGGGATTTTCAGGAATGGGGGAAGGCGACATGCGCAAGCCGTGTCGCCGCGGGCGCAAGCCTGCAAACCGGTCGCTCGGCCGTTCTTGAAAGGACTCACTGCCATAACAAAAAAAGTACATGGAGTAGCGTCGATGAAATCTGCAAACCTGTTCTGGCGCCGGGCCAAGTTGCCCCTGGCTGTCAGCCTTGCTTCCACGCTCGCAAGTCCTGCTTTCGCTGTCAGTTTCAACATTGGTGAAATCGAAGGCCAGTTCGACTCGTCGCTCTCCATCGGCGCCAGCTGGTCGACGGCCAACCCCAACAAGAACCTGATCGGGGTGAACAACGGCGGCAAGGGCCTGTCGCAGACATCCGACGATGGCCACCTGAACTTCAAGAAGGGCGAAACCTTCTCCAAGATCTTCAAGGGCATCCATGACCTGGAGCTCAAGTACGGCGACACCGGCGTGTTCGTCCGCGGCAAGTACTGGTACGACTTCGAACTGAAGGACGAAGGCCGCGAGTTCAAGGACATCAGCGACTCCAACCGCAAGGAAGGCGCCAAATCGTCCGGTGCCGAGCTGCTCGATGCGTTCGTCTACCACAACTACTCCATCGGCGATCAGCCGGGCTCGGTGCGCCTGGGCAAGCAGGTGGTGAGCTGGGGTGAAAGTACCTTCATCGGTGGCGGCATCAACTCGATCAACCCGATCGACGTGTCGGCATTCCGCCGCCCGGGGGCCGAGATCAAGGAAGGCCTGATCCCGGTCAACATGTTCTACGTTTCGCAGAGCCTGACCGACAACCTGTCGGCCGAGGCCTTCTACCAGATCGAATGGGACCAGACGGTCGTCGACAACTGCGGCACCTTCTTCTCCCAGCCGGACATCATTGCCGACGGCTGTACCGACAACCTGCGCGTGTTGTCTAGCGGCCGAACCCTGGGGCAACTACCACCTCCCGTGCAGGGGCTGCTCGCCGCCACTGGCGTCAACTACAACGATGAGGGTGTGCTGGTGCGCCGTGGCGCCGACCGTGATGCGCGGGATAGCGGACAGTTCGGCGTTGCGTTCCGCTATATGTTCGAGCCGCTGGACACCGAATTCGGCGCGTATTTCATGAACTACCACAGCCGAGCACCGATCTTCAGTGCCACAGGCGCTTCGCAGGCGGTGTTCGACGGGGTCGCCGCGCTGCCAGCGCGTTTGCGTCCTCTGATTGTCGCGGGTAACTCGCAGTACTTCGTCGAGTATCCAGAAGACATCCGCCTGTACGGCTTGAGCTTCTCCACCACGCTGCCTACCGGTACCGCCTGGAGCGGTGAACTCAGCTATCGCCCCAATGCGCCGGTGCAGCTGAACTCTACCGATATTCTGTTCGCTGGTGTCACACCACTGCCCGGGTTCAATGATGCGTCCGTGCTCAAGGGCACGGCGGGGCAGGACCTGCACGGCTACCGCCGCAAGGAAATCACACAGTTCCAGACGACCTTCACTCACTTCTTCGACCAGATCATGGGTGCCAGTCGCCTCACAGTGGTTGGTGAAGTCGGTGTTACCCACGTCGGTGGGTTGGAGAGTACCAGTAAGGCCCGGTACGGCCGCGACCCAGTCTTCGGCCCTGGCGAGCTGCCTAATGGCATGTGTACCGCGCTCAACCAGACCACCATTGACGGCTCTGGCCTCGGTAGCTCCACCGCCAACTTGTCGCGCAACTGCGAAAACGATGGTTTCACCACCACTACCTCGTGGGGTTACCGCGCTCGCGCAATCTGGGACTACAACGACGTCTTCGCCGGGGTCAACCTGAAACCCAGCGTGGCTTGGTCGCATGACGTTTCCGGCTATTCGCCTGGCCCTGGCGCCAACTTCGAGGAGGGCCGCAAGGCCGTCAGCCTGGGCCTGGACGCCGAGTACCAGAACACCTACACGGCGAGCCTGTCGTACACCAATTTCTTCGACGGCAAGTACACCACCGTGGATGACCGCGACTTCGTCGCCCTCAGCTTCGGCGTGAACTTCTAAGCATACAGATCCAGGACGACACGACATGAACAAGACCAGAAGTCTGCTGCAAGCCGGTGTGCTGGGCCTGTCCCTGCTGGCGACCAGCGTCATGGCTGCAGTATCCGCCGACGAGGCGGCCAAGCTGGGCAGTACCCTGACCCCGATGGGCGCCGAAAAGGCCGGCAACGCCGATGGCTCGATCGGCCCGTGGGAGCCGCTGTCGAAGAGCGCGGGCAGCGCCGACGGCAAGGGCTTCCTGTCCGACCCGTACGGCAGCGACAAGCCGCTGTTCACCATCACCGCGCAGAACGCCGACCAGTACAAGGACAAGCTCTCGCCGGGCCAGTTGGCCATGCTCAAGCGCTACCCGGACACCTTCAAGATACCGGTATTCAAGACCCATCGCGGTTCCACGGTGCCGGCCGATGTGTTCGCCGCCATCAAGGAGAACGCCACCAAGACCACCCTGGTCGAAGGCGGCAACGGCCTGAGCAACTTCCGCACGGCTGTACCGTTCCCGATCCCCAAAAGCGGCCTGGAGGTGATCTGGAACCACATCACCCGCTACCGGGGTGGCAGCGTCAGCCGCCTGGTGACCCAGGCCACGCCGCAGCAGAACGGCTCCTTCAACCCTGTGTACTTCTCCGACCAGTTCGTCTTCCGCGACAAGATGAAGGATTACGACCCGAACAACCCGGGCAACATCCTGTTCTACTTCAAGCAGGAGGTGACCGCGCCCGCGCGCCTGGCCGGTACCGTGCTGCTGGTGCACGAGACCCTCGACCAGGTGAAGGAACCGCGCAAGGCGTGGATCTACAACGCAGGCCAACGCCGCGTGCGCCAGGCACCGCAAGTGTCGTACGACGGCCCGGGTACCGCCGCCGACGGTTTGCGCACCTCGGACAACCTGGACATGTTCAACGGTGCGCCGGACCGCTATGACTGGAAGCTGGAAGGCAAGAAGGAGATGTACATCGCGTCCAACGCCTTCAAGCTCGACGACCCCAAGCTCAAGTACACCGACATCATCAAGGCCGGGCACATCAACCAGGACCTTTCCCGTTACGAGCTGCGCCGTGTGTGGCACGTGGTCGCGACCCTCAAGCCGGGCCAGCGGCACATCTATGCCAAGCGTGACTTCTACATCGACGAGGACACCTGGCAGGCTGCGATGATCGACCAGTACGACGGCCGTGGCCAGCTGTGGCGCGTGTCCGAGGCACATGCCCAGCCGTACTACAACGTGGAAGTGCCGTGGTACACCCTGGAGACTATCTACGACCTGCAGTCGGGCCGTTACCTGGCCCTGGGCATGAAGAACGAAGAGAAGCGCGCCTACGACTTCGGCTTCAGCGCCAGCAAGGCGGACTTCCAGCCAGCGGCACTGCGCCAGTCGGGTATTCGCTAAGTATCACGCAACCTCGGAGCGCCCCGGCTTGACCGGGGCGTTTCATTTTCCTGTACCGGCCTCTTCGCGGGTGAACCCGCTCCCACAGGTACTGCACTGGACTTGAAACCTGTGCAATCCCTGTGGGAGCGGGTTCACCCGCGAAGAGGCCGGTACAGCAATAAAGCTGCTGAATACCTCCTCAAACCCTCGCCCCAGCCCCTATCCATCAGTCATTTTGCTTTTTGTCGCAGTCTTTTCCAGGGGAATTGCGCCCATCATCTTCAAATGGGCAGCGTTACCGGCTAGTCTCGCAAGCATCCATACCGCCGTAGTCTTCCAACCAGAACGAGCCGGCCATGACAGATCTGTCCCGTACGCATGGATTCGCCAGCCAGGCCCTGGGCCTGCTGGACGGGCGTTTCTTCCGGCCGCCCTTGCCGGACGGCCATGTGCCGCGCTTGCGCCTGTGCCAGCGGCTGCAAGCCGGCCTCGGCGGGCGGCTGTTGCTGGTCAATGCTCCGGCGGGGTTCGGCAAAAGCTCCCTGGCCATCGAATTTTGCGAAGCGCTGCCCGAGCACTGGCGTAGCCTGTGGCTGGGCCTGAGCCAACGGGATGCCGACCCTGGCCGCTTCCTCGAACGCCTGCTCGAAGGCCTGCAGCAGTACTGCCCGGCGCTGGGCGGCCAGGCCATGGGCCTGCTGAAAATGCGCCAGCGCCACCAGCCGTTCGCCTTCGAGGAATGGCTCGACGGCCTGCTCGACGAGCTGGCGCTGTACCTGCAAGCCGATACGCCCTTGTTGCTGGTGCTGGACGACTATCACCTGGCCCAGGGGCCGGTGCTCGACCGCTGCCTGCAGTTCTTCCTCAATCACCTGCCCCCCGGCCTGGTGCTGCTGGTCACCAGCCGCCAGCGCCCGGACTGGCACCTGGCGCGCCTGCGCCTGTCGCGGCAATTGGTCGAGCTCAACGAACAGGACTTGCGCCTTACCGCCGAAGAGTCGCTGGCGGTGATCGGTCGCCAACCCACCGGGCTCCGTGGCCAGGCCCTGGACAACCTGATCCAGCGCAGCGACGGTTGGGTGGCCGGGTTGCGTTTCTGGCAACTGGCGGCCAGCGAGTCCGCTGACGAGCAGGCCTTGCCCCAGGCCTTGCACGGCGGCGAGGGCCTGATCCGCGACTATCTGCTGGAAGAAGTCATCGACATGCTGCCCGCCGACGTGCAGGCCTTCCTGTACGAAACGGCCTGCCAGGAGCGTTTCTGCGCTCCGTTGTGCGATGCCGTGCGCGGCCGCCACGACAGCGCCGCGATCCTGCGCTTCTTGCAGGCGCACCAGGTGTTCCTGGTGCCGCTGGACGAGCATGGCCACTGGTTCCGCTATCACCACCTGTTCTCCGACCTGCTGCGCAGCCGCCAGGCCAGCGAGCCGCTGGCCGGCCTGCAGTTGCGTGCCTGCCGCTGGTTCGAAAGCCAGGGCCTGCTGGACGAAGCGGTGGAGCAGGCGCTGCGGGCCGGTCACCTCGATGTCGCCGCCGACCTGGTGCAGAGCCTGTCCGAGGAGCAACTGCTGGCCGAACAAAACGTCGGCATGTTGCTGCGCTGGAAGATGGACCTGCCCGACAGCCTGCTGATCAGCACGCCGCGGCTGATCGTGCTGTACAGCTGGGCGTTGGGCCTGGCGTGCCAGCTGGACGCGGCCGAGGAGCTGGCGGGTTATCTCAGCCGCTTCCTGCCCGCGCCCTCGGCGACCGCGCAAAAGTCCATGCTGGCCCAGTGGCTGGCGCTGAGTGGTGTGATCGCCCGTGGCCGTGGCGACCGCGAGCGCACCCTGGCCTATTGCGGCGAAGCGCTGCAGAGCCTGCCGAGCAAGCGTTATGGCCAACGTCTGGTGTGCCTGTCGACGCTGTCCAACCTGGCGATTGCCGATGGCGATTTCTGGCGGGCCCGCGGCTGGAACCGTGAGGCCCTGGAGCTCGCCCAGCGCGTTGGCAACCCATTGTTCGAGGCCCTGGCCCATTACGACCGGGCGCGGGTGCTGCATGCCCGTGGCGAGGTGTTGCGCGCACTGGACGAAGTGCGCGAGGGGCTGCAACGCCTGCAAGGGCTGTCGGCACAGCGGCTGTATGCCGTGCGCGCCCGCCTGACGCTTTACGAAGGCTACCTGCTGGTATCGCGCCTGCAGCCGTCCCAGGGCCGTGCCCGCTTACGTGCGGGGCTGGGCGAGGCGCGGGCCTGCCGCGATATCAGCGTGCTCATCGGCCACTGCGTGATCGCTACGCTCGATGGCCGGGAAGGGCACTTTGCCGAGGCTTTTGCCGAACTGGCCGAGGCCGAGCGGCTGATGCACATCTGGGATGTGCCGCCGGTCTACTACCTGGCCATGATCACCCTGGTCAAATGCGAGTTGTGGCTGGCACAGGGGCGCATCGACCTGGCCGAGTCCTGGCTGTTACGCCTGGGCCAGACCTATGGTGGCGAGCAACCGGCGGCGGCGCCGGAGTTCCACCCGTTGCTGCCGTTGCACATCGCCTTGCAGCAGGCATCGCTCGAGCGTATCCAGTCGCATAGCGACGACGCGGCAAAACGCCTGGCCAGCCTGGTCGAGCGCGGCCAGGCCAGTGGCGGCATGATGCTCAGCGTCAGTGCCCTGTGCCAGTGGCTTGGCTTGTTGCTGGGCGAAGGCCGGGACGAGCAGGCCGCCCAGCTGTTGCCACGGTTGCTGGAGGCAGCCCAAGGCGGCGTGCTGCAACCGTTCCAGCCTTTGCTGGAGCAGCACCCGCAGTGGCTTCTCGAACAGCTGCAGGCAGTTGCCGCCTGCTCGGTGCAGGCCGAGCTGCTCAAGCGCCTGCCACCGCTGCCGAGCGCCAGCACCGGCAGCGGTGAAGCCCTGAGTAGCCGCGAGCTGGCCGTGCTCGAGCTGATTGCCCAGGGTTTTTCCAACCAGCAGATCAGCGAGCGGCTGTTCATTTCCCTGCACACGGTGAAAACCCACGCCAGCCATATCAACAGCAAACTGGGGGTGGAGCGGCGTACTCAGGCGGTGGCCAAGGCCAAGTCCCTGGGAATGCTGGCGTGAAATAGCCCTGCAGAGCCTTGTTCGCTAAAGTGATGGCGCCAGGCCATGGTCCGTGGCCGGCAACGCTCTACCCTCATCTTTCCCGACCAGCTGCCGATACAGCTATCGGTGGCATCGCCTCGCGCGATTTTTCAATCATTCCAAGGCAGGTCGTGTTGATGCTGCAGTACGGGCAAAAGAGCTTTCTGATCGTCGACGACTTTACCGACTTTCGCACGTCGACCCGTTCCATGCTGCGCGAGCTGGGCGTACGTGACGTGGACACCGCCGACAGCGGCGAGCAGGCGCTGCGCATGTGCGCGCAAAAGCGCTATGACGTCATCCTGCAGGACTTCCACCTGGGCGACGGCAAGAAGAACGGCCAGCAGGTGCTCGAAGACCTGATCCTCGACAAGCACATCAGCCATGAGTGCATATTCATCATGGTCACGGCCGAGAGCAGCCAGGCCATTGTCCTCAGCGCCATCGAGCACGAGCCTGACGCCTACCTGACCAAGCCGTTCAACCGGGTTGGCCTGGCCCAGCGCGTGGAGAAGCTGTACCAGCGCAAGACCCTGCTCAAGCCAATCCTGCAGGCCCTGGACCGCAATCGCCCGGCCGAAGTGCTGGCGGCCTGCGCCGAGCTGTGCAAGCGCGACCCACGCCTGGCCCCGCTGTGCCTGCGCTATCGGGCCGATGCCTTGCGCAACCTCAACCGTTTCGAGGAGCTGGAGAAGTTCCTCAAGGCCATCCTGGCCAGCCGCCCGCAGCCGTGGGTGTACTCGGCGTTGGGCAGCCTGATGCACAAGCGCGGCCAGAATGCCCAGGCCCAGGGCGTGTACGAGCAGGCGCTCAAGGCCTTCCCGATCATGCCAGGCCTGTACGATGGCATGGCCGAGGTGCTGGTGGCCCAAGGCGAAACCAGGCGTGCGCAGAACATGCTTGAAGAAGCCGTGCGCCTGTCGCCGCTGTCGGTGCGCCGGCAGTCGACGCTGGGCAAGCTGGCGTTGGAAAACGAAGACTTCGAGAGTGCCTCGAAAGCGTTCCGCCATGCGGTGAACCAGGGCCAGAGCTCACGCTACAAGGACCCCGAGAACAACCTGGGCCTGGTGCAGGCGCTGATGAGCAGGAATGCCGGCTTTGGCCTGGATGCGCGCACCCGGGTCGAGATCAACAGCACGCTCAGCGAAGTAGCCAAGGAAAACCCCGAGGACCAGGGCCTGCAGGTGCGTGCCCGCATGATGAAGGCCGCCAGCCTGCAGCAGGCCGGCGATCCTGAAACGGCTGCCAAGCTGACCGAACAGGCGATCCAGCGCCTGGACAAGATGAACCAGTTCTTCTCGGTCGATTCGGCCCTGACCGTTGCCGCGCAGTTGCAGGCCATGGGGCAGGAAGCCGCCGCCATCGGCGTGCTGAGGAGCTGTGTGGAAAGTTATGGCGACGACCCCAAGGTCATGGAGAGGGTCGGCAAGCTGACGGACGACCCCAGCGTGCTCAACGCCATTACCGAAGCGGTCACCCTCAATCGCCAGGGTGTGCGCAGTTACCAGGGGGGGCAGCTCGGCGAGGCGTTGCAGCTGTTCCGCAAGGCGCTGGGTTTGCAGCCGAAGAACATCAGCATCGCCCTCAACACTGCCCAGGCGCTGCTGCGCATCGGCGGAGACAGCCCTCAGCCCGCGATCATGCAGGAGTGCCGCGACGCCCTGACCAGCGTGGCCGGCATCCCCGCCAGCGACAACCGCTACGACCGCTACCGCAAACTGCACATCCGAGTGTTCGGCGCATGAATCAAGACAACCAGGGGCTGGATTTTTCCACGGTGATCGCCTCCACCGTGCACGACCTGAAGAATTCTCTGTCGGCGTTGATCCAGTCCCACAACCAGTGGATGCAGCGCTTGCCCGAGGAACTGCGCGGTGGTGCCGAGCAGGGGGTGATGGAGCATGAGTTTCGCCACCTCAACGGCATGCTGGTGCAGTTGCTGGGGTTGTACAAACTGGGCGTGAACCAGTTGCCGGTGTGCCCGGACTACCACGAACTGGACGATTTCATCGAAGCCCAACTGGCTGCGCACGAGGAAGTGCTCAAGCACAAGGACATCCTTGCCACCTGGCGCATCGACACCGACAACCCGCTGGGCTTCTTCGACCGCGAGCTGGTGGCCTCGGTGATCGCCAACGTGATCACCAACGCCACCCGCTTTGCCGCGCATGCCTTGCTGATCACCATCGAAGAGGCAGACAACCAGCTGGCCATCTGCGTCAACGATGACGGCCCGGGTTATCCACAACGCATGCTCGAACGCCAGGAAGAATTCATTCAGGGTATCGACTCGACCAGCGGCAGTACCGGCCTGGGCCTGTATTTTGCCGCGCGGATCGCGGCACTGCATGAAAGCGGCGGGGTGCGCGGGCGGATCGAGATCTCCAATGGCGGGGCGCTTGGGGGTGGGTTGTTCAGGTTGTTCTTGCCTTAGGATGTGTGGTGCCTGTGAGATCGAGCGCCGCCCGCGCGGCGCTTCGCAGCACAAGGCTGCTCCTACATCTGTTTCGGACCAGTTATTCCTGAGGCAGAGGCGCGCGGGCCCTTGGCGTCCATCTCCATATCGCGTCGGACAAACAACGCGGTCGCGTGCAATGGCCCAGGCGTTACTGGCCCGAAACAGATGTAGGAGCAGCCTTGTGCTGCGAAGCGCCGCGTGGGCGGCGCTCGATCTCACAGGCGCCACACATCTCAAGACATGAACCTCGTGCACCCACCCCAATTTCCTGTCAGGCTCTCAGCAGAACTCCAGCTTTGCCATCGAGAACACCATGACCCAAGCCCCGCCTGCGCTCATCCGCGAAACCTTCCCCGTAGGCCCCCTGCAGTGCAACTGCACCCTGATCGGCGACCCGCTTACCAAAAAGGCCATCGTCGTCGACCCGGGCGGTGACCCGGACAAGATCCTTGCTCGCCTGCTGGCCCACGGGCTGACGCTTGTGAGCATCATCCACACTCACGCTCACTTCGATCACTTCCTTGCCTCGGGCAAGCTCAAGGAACTGACCGGCGCAACGCTGCACCTGCACAAGGACGACCAGGCGCTGTGGGACAACCTGGAAATGCAGTGCCAGATGTTCGGCGTGCCCTACACTCCGGTACCTGCGCCAGACCGCTGGCTGGGGGATGACGAGGAGCTGGCCTGCGGTTGTGGCGTGGCCCTGCATACGCCAGGCCACACGCCGGGCTCGATGAGCTTCTGGTTTGCCGACGCCAAGCTGCTGATCGCCGGCGATACCCTGTTCCGCCGTGGCATTGGCCGTACCGATTTGTGGGGTGGCGACCAGCGGGCCATCGTCCGTTCGATCAAGGAGCGGCTGTATCGGCTGGACGAGGAGGCCATCGTGGTGACCGGCCACGGGCCTGATACCCGCCTGGGCGACGAAATGCGCGAAAACCCCTTCGTGCGTGCCTGATGGCACATGAAGGCACTTTCATGGAATTTTTTGTTGCCGATGCAATCCAAGGCTGGCATAGATCCCTTTATGATCTGCCGCATTCATGAATTCAGTAGGAGCTTGTCCATGTTCACCATGCGTCGTCTGATTATCGTCGCAACCGCCGCTGCCCTGATGACCGGCTGTGCCGGGCAGAACCCTTATGACAGCCAAGGGCAGGCGCAGGGCTCCACAGGGATGAGCAAGACCGCCAAGTACGGCGGCCTGGGCGCGCTGGCCGGTGCTATCGCCGGTGCCGCCATCGACCACAACAACCGTGGCAAGGGTGCACTGATCGGTGCCGCCGCCGTGGGTGCCGCCGCGGCCGGTTATGGCTACTACGCCGACAAGCAGGAAGCCGAGCTGCGCGCGCAGATGGCCAACACCGGCGTGGAAGTGCAGCGCCAGGGTGACCAGATCAAGCTGATCATGCCGGGCAACATCACCTTCGCTACCGACTCGGCCAACATCGCACCAAGCTTCTACTCGCCGCTGAACAACCTGGCCGGCTCGTTCAAGCAGTTCAACCAGAACACCATCGAAGTGGTCGGCTTCACCGACAGCACTGGCAGCCGCCAGCACAACATGGACCTGTCCCAGCGCCGCGCGCAGGCGGTCAGCACCTACCTGACCTCGCAGGGTGTGGATGCCTCGCGTATCACCGTACGTGGCATGGGCCCGGACCAGCCGATCGCCAGCAACGCCGACGCCAATGGTCGCGCGCAGAACCGCCGGGTGGAAGTGAACCTGAAGCCGATTCCGGGTCAGCAGTATGACCAGCAAGGTCAGGTTCAGCAGTATCCCTGATTGACCGCCGGGGCCGCTTTGCGGCCCTGTGGGAGCGGGCATGCCCGCGAACACCGGCGAAGCCGGTGCCATGCACCACAGTGTCTGCTTCGCGGGCATGCCCGCTCCCACAGGGGCTGCAAAGCAGCCCCAGCTTTTAGCCCGCCACGCTCGCCTGAATCGCTGTCAGGGCAATGGTATGCACGATATCGTCAACCTGAGCCCCGCGCGGCAAGTCGTTCACCGGCTTGCGCAACCCTTGCAGCATCGGCCCCAGGCTGACCCCGTCGGTGCTGCGTTGCACCGCCTTGTGGGTCGTGTTGCCGGTATTCAGGTCAGGGAACACGAATACCGTCGCCCGCCCGGCTACCGGGCTTCCCGGCGCCAGCTCCCGTGCAATCGCCGGGTTGGCCGCCGCGTCATACTGCAACGGCCCGTCGATCAGCAGCTCCTGCGCCGCGCCCTGTGCCAGGCGGGTCGCTTCGCGCACTTTCTCGACTTCCTCGTCGCTGGCCGAATCGCTTGAGTAACTGATCATCGCCACCCGTGGCGCGATGCCGAAGGCCTGCGCCGATTCGGCACTCTGCCGGGCTATTTCGGCCAGTTCGACAGCACTCGGGTGCGGGTTCATCACGCAGTCGCCGTACACCAGCACCTGCTCAGGGAACAGCATGAAGAACACCGACGACACCAGGCTCGAACCCGGCGCGGTCTTGATCAGCTGCAGGGCCGGGCGGATGGTGTTGGCGGTGGAGTGCACCAGGCCCGAGACCAGGCCGTCCACTTCGTCCAAGGCCAGCATCATGGTACCGATCACCACCGGGTCTTCCAGTTGCTGCTCGGCCATTGGGGCATTTAGGTTCTTGCTCTTGCGCAGCTCGACCATCGGCTCCACATAGCGCCCGCGAATCACCTCGGGGTCCAGGATTTCCAGGCCCGGCGGCAAGGTGATGCCCTGGGCGCGCGCCACGGCATCTACATCCTCGGGCTTGGCCAGCAGCACGCAGCGGGCAATGCCGCGGGCCTGGCAGATGGCCGCAGCCTGCACCAGCAGCGGCTCGGCGCCTTCCGGCAGGACGATGCGCTTGTTGGCCTGCTGCGCTCGCTGGATCAGCTGGTAGCGGAACACTGCCGGCGACAGGCGCAGTTCGCGCGGGGTACCGCAACGCTGGTGCAGCCAGGCGGCGTCGAGGTGGCTGGCGACGAAGTCGGTGATGAATTCGGCGCGCTCGCGGTCGTCCACCGGGATTTCGCGGTTCAGCGAGTTGAGCTGGTTGGCGGTGTCGTACGAGCCGGTACTGACCGACAGGATCGGCAGGCCGGCCTGCAGGGCGCCGCGGCACAAGCCCAGGATGCGTGGGTCTGGCTTGCCGTCACTGGTCAGCAGCAGGCCGGCCAGCGGTACGCCGTTGATCGCTGCCAGGCTGACGGCGAGGATGATGTCGTCGCGGTCGCCCGGGGTCACCACCAGGGTACCCGAGGTAAGCAGCGGCACCGTGTTGGCCACGGTACGCGCACAGATGATGATCTTGCTCATGCGCCGCTGCTCGAAGTCACCGGAATTGAGCACCTGGGCACCTAGCAGGTCGGCCACGTCGCGGGTGCGCGGGGCGTTCAGTTCGGGCTGGTAGGGGATGCAGCCCAGCAGGCGGAAGTCGTTGCCGCGCAGCAGCGGCGAGTGTTCGCGCAGGCGGGTGGAAAAGTCCGCCATGCTTTCGTCGGTGCGCACCTTGTTGAGGATTACCCCGAGCACCTTTGGGTCGCGCGGGCCGCCGAACAGCTGGGCCTGCAGTTCGACCCGGCCGGACAACTCGCTGAGCACTTCGTTTTCCGGTGCAGATACCAGTATCACCTCGGCATCCAGGCTCTTGGCCAGGTGCAGGTTGACCCGCGCCGCATAGCTGGCGTGGCGCGTGGGCACCATGCCCTCGACCACCACCACGTCGTTGCCGATGCAGGCTTGCTGGTACAGGCGGATGATTTCTTCGAGCAACTCGTCCAGCTGGCCATCGCCGAGCATGCGCTCGACATGGGCCAGGCTCAGCGGCACCGGGGGCTTGATGCCGTGGGTGCGGGCGACCAGCTCGGTGGAGCGTTCGGGGCCGGTGTCACCCGGGTGGGGCTGGGCGATCGGCTTGAAGAAGCCGACCTTCAGCCCGGCGCGCTCCAGGGTGCGCACCAGGCCCAGGCTGATGGAGGTCAGGCCGACACCGAAATCGGTCGGCGCAATGAAAAATGTCTGCATGCGTGCTTCTCGAAATAAGCGGTGCAAGAAATTAACGGTCAAGGGTAGCGCTATCGGCCCCTTGTGCGCACCAGCCGCAAGCGAAAGGCTGGCCGATACGCTGCGCGCGCTGGGCGGGGTCGAGCACCCAGGGGCGTGCCTGCCACGGCGGCTGGTGGCGCAGGTGCTGGGTGTGGCCACAGGACAACTCGGCCACCCAGTGGCCCTCTTCGTCCTGATGGAAGCCGGTGATCCGACTGATGGGCCGTTGCTCGTCCGCGGTGCGTTCGCAATCGGGCGATGGCTTGGTTACACTTGTCCGCTCTACATACTTTTGCAAAAGGTCTTGCCCCATGCTGATCGCCGCCAACAAGGCTGTCTCCATCGACTATACCCTGACCAACGACGCCGGGGAGACCATCGACAGCTCCGCCGGCGGTGCACCGCTGGTTTACCTGCACGGTGCCGGCAACATCATCCCGGGCCTGGAAAAAGCCCTGGAAGGCAAGCAGGCCGGTGACGAGCTGAACGTTTCCATCGAGCCGGAAGATGCCTACGGCGAATACCTGGCCGAGCTGGTCAGCACCCTGAACCGCAGCCTGTTCGAAGGTGTCGACGAGCTGGAAGTGGGCATGCAGTTCCACGCTTCGGCGCCGGATGGTCAGATGCAGATCGTCACCATCCGCGACATCGACGGCGACGACGTGACCGTCGACGGCAACCACCCGCTGGCCGGCCAGCGCCTGACCTTCCAGGTCAAGGTAGTCAACGTGCGTGATGCCAGCGACGAAGAAATTGCTCACCGCCACATCCACGGTGAAGGTGGCCATCACCACTGATTTTCTGCGCTAAGCTCAGAAAGTCGCCAGGCGCTCGGGCAAGCCGATTTGCCTTCCTACGGGAGGTGGACGGTTTGGACGAGCGCCTTTTTAGTGGGCGGAATTCACCTGCGCGGCAACCGGGAACCTGAGAGGGGATTCATCATGAGTGCATTTCACGACCTGAAACTGGACGCGTTGAACGGCGGGGAGCTGCCCCTCGCACCGTTCAAGGGCCAAGTGGTGCTGGTGGTCAACGTTGCCTCCAAGTGTGGTCTCACGCCGCAATACAAGGCCCTGGAGAACCTCTACCAGGTTTACAAGGACAAGGGCTTCAACGTGCTTGGCCTGCCGTGCAACCAGTTTGCCGGCCAGGAGCCTGGCAGCGAAAAGGAAATCCAGGAGTTTTGCAGCCTCAACTACGGGGTGAGCTTCCCGCTGGGTGGCAAGCTGGAGGTCAACGGGCCGCAGCGCCACTCGCTGTACCGCCTGCTGGCGGGTGAGGGGGCGGAGTTCCCGGGGGACATTACCTGGAACTTCGAGAAGTTCCTGGTAGGCAAGGACGGGCGGGTACTGGCGCGTTTTTCGCCGCGCACGGCACCGGATGATCCAGCGGTGGTACAGGCTATCGAGAAAGCCTTGGCCTGAAGCGCCAGACGCGGTTTCTCTGCAGGAGCGGCCTTGTGTCGCGCTCGGGCCGCATAGCGGCTCCCGGATGTCAGCATTGTCGCAACTATCGAGGGGCTGCTCTGCAGCCCGATCGCGACACAAGGCCGCTCCTACACAGATCGCGTAGCACCCAGCCTCGAAGCTGGTGAAGTCGCAGCCTGGTTCCGGGCTGCATGCAGATACCCCTCGAACTGCTCGACAATCGCCGGCCAGCCCTGGCGACTGGCATGCTTTCGCGCATTCAGGCGCACCCGGCGCAACGTCTCCTCTTCTTCCAGCAGCCAGCAGGCAGAGTCGATGAACGCCGCCTGGTCCCCCGGCATGGCCAGCGCACCGCTATGGCCATGGCGAATATGCTGCGCGGCGGCCGCCTCGTCATAGGCGACCACCGCCAACCCCGCGGCCATGGCTTCGAGCACCACATTGCCAAAGGTTTCGGTCAGGCTCGGAAACAGGAACAGGTCACCGCTGGCATAGTGTTCGGCCAGCACCTCGCCACGCTGGGCGCCGCAGAACACGGCATCCGGTACCTGCTGTTCGAGGGCGGCACGCTGCGGGCCGTCACCCACCATGATCAGGCGCAGGCGTTTGTGTGGATAAGTTTTCTGCAGAGCCTCCAGGCTTGGGCGCAGCAAACCCAGGTTCTTTTCTGCCGCCAGCCGCCCGACATGCAGCACGGCGATGTCGTCCGGGCCGAGCCCCCAGCTTTCCCGTAACGCGGGGCTGCGTCGGGCCGGGTTGAACAGGCAGGCATCGACCCCCCGGGCCAGTAGCTCCAGGCGTTCGAAACCGCGGCGTTCTAGCTCCAGGCGCTGACTGAGGCTGGGTACCAGGGTGGTCGCCGTGCGCCGATGGAACCAGCGCAGGTAGTTGGTGAGCAGGCGCGTCAGCAGGCCCAACCCGTACTGGCCGGAATACTGCGGGAAGTTGGTGTGGAAGCCGCTGACCACCGCTACCCCCAGGCGCCGGGCCGCGCGCAGTGCGCTGAGCCCAAGCGGCCCCTCGGTGGCGATGTACAGCACATCCGGGCGCTGCCGTCGCCAGCGGCGCAACAGCTTGTGCATCGACACCTCGCCCCATTGCAAGCCCGGGTAACCAGGCAGGGGCCAGCCACGGCACAGCATCAGGTTCGGGTCGTTGTGCAGTGGTGCTTCACCGGCCTGGCGCGGGCGCACCACTTCGATCTCATGGCCGCGTTGGCGCAACCCTTCGCTGAGCCGGCCAAGGGTATTGGCCACGCCGTTGATCTCGGGTGGGAAGGTTTCGCTGACCAGGGTAATGCGTAGGGCGGGTGTATTCATGACAAAAAGTGTCCGCCTGCTGGATTGCGCCAATGTGACTGTCATGTGACGTACAGATGACGCCTGATCGCCGACGCTTTTCGCCTTGTGAATTTTTCCTTGCAAGGGTGCTCAAGAGGGGGCACCGGCAGCCGATGAAGATGCATTCGACGATGCGCTCCAGGAGAGCGGTGATGTTCAACAACAAGCTCAAGCAAGAAATCCGGCAGTTACGCGAAGACCTGATGTCCATCGAACAGGTCAAGAGTAGCCTCGACAGCGAGATGCTGGTACTGCAACTCGACCCCCAGGGGCGGATCGAGATGGTCAACGGCAACTTCGAGAGCGAGATGCTCTACCGTGCCGAACAATTGCTTGGGCGCAACATCGAGGACATCGTCCCCGCCCATGTGAAGACGCTGGATTTCTACCAGCGCATGAAAGGCGCGATCAGCCGCGGTGAACACCTGAACGGTGCATTCCGACTGCTGCGCGGCAATGGCCAGGAGGCCTGGTTACGGTCGATCCTGCAGCCGGTCAAGAACAGCGAGGGGCGCATCAAGTATTTCACGCTGCACTCCAGCGACCTTACCCGCACCATCGAGACCTCCCGCGAGCACGAAAGCCTGATCAAGGCGCTGATGCGCTCCACCGCCGTGATCGAGTTCGATCTCGATGGCACCGTGCTTACCGCCAACGAACGCTTCCTGGCCACCGTCGGTTACCGCCTGGAGCAGATCCGTGGCAAGCATCACCGCATGTTCTGCGAGCCGGAGGAGGCCAACTCGGCCGGCTATCAGGCGTTCTGGGACAAGCTGCGCCGTGGCGAGTACGTTGCCGAACGCTTCAAGCGTATCGATGCCCATGGCCGGGTGGTCTGGCTGGAAGCTTCGTACAACCCCATCTTCGATGCCCATGACGTGCTGTACAAGGTGGTCAAGTTCGCCACCGTCATCACCGAGCAGGTCAACCAGGAGCAGGCGGTGGCCGAGGCGGCGGATGTCGCCTACAACACCTCGCTGGGTACCGATGCCAGCGCCCGCAAGGCCACCGATGTGGTCACCCAGAGCGTCAGCGTGATGCGCGGGCTGGAAGCTTCGATGCAAGAGGCGGCAGAGGGCATCCAGGCGCTGGATACCCAATCGCGGGTGATTGGCTCGATCATCAAGACCATCAGCGACATTGCCGGGCAGACCAACCTGCTGGCGTTGAACGCGGCCATCGAAGCGGCCCGCGCCGGCGAGCAGGGGCGGGGGTTTGCCGTGGTTGCCGATGAAGTGCGCCAGCTGGCCTCGCGCACCAGCACCGCCACCGAGGAAATCGCCCGGGTGGTGCAGCAGAACGAGCAACTGGCCCAGGCGGCAGTGGCGATCATCGACACCAGCAAGCGCCAGGCCGAGCAGGGGCTGGCGCTGGCGGACGAGACAGGGAGCGTGATTGTCGAGATCCAGGACGGGGCCAAGCGGGTGGTGGATGTGGTGGGGCAGTTTTCCAGCCGGTTGGGGCAGTAGGACCAGGATCAGACGCGGTCTGCTTCTTTGTGGGAGCGGCCTTGTGTCGCGAAAGGGCCGCAAAGCGGCCCCAGCAATTTGTGCATTAGTGCTGATATCCTGGGGCCGCTCTGCGGCCCTTTCGCGACACAAGGCCGCTCCCACAGGAGGCCGCGCAAGGTCCGAGAGGGATCAGTTGCGCTCCCGCACCCAGAACAACGTGGCCCCGGCCACCGCCGCTGGCATCATCAGCACGTTCACCAGCGGGATCATCAACGCCAGGTAGGTAATGCCGCCAAAGCCCAGGCTCTGCCAGCGTTTCTGGCGCAGCCAGGCGAGCATGTCCTGCCAGCTCATCTTGTTGTTGTCCGCCGGGTAGTCGATGTACTGGATAGCCATCATCCACACCCCGAAGATCAGCCAAAGCGGCGCCGCCACCACGTTGACCACCGGGATCAGCGACAGGATGAACAGGCCGATTGCCCGCGGCAGGAAGTAGCCCAGCTTGCGCATTTCACGGCCGAAGGTACGTGGCACCATGGCCACCAGTTCGCCCCAGCTGAACGCCGGGAAGTTGTCCTGCCCACGCACCACCACCTCGACCTTTTCCGCCAGGAAACCATTGAAAGGCGCGGCAATGATGTTGGCTACCAAGGTGAAGGTGAAGAACACCATCAGCACCAACAAGGCAACGAACAGCGGCCAGAGAATGTAGCTGAGGAAGCTCAACCAATCCGGCAGCGTCGGCATCAGGGCATCAAGCCAAAGGTCGAATTGATGCCCGGCGAAGTAGATCAGGCCGCCGAACAGCAGCAGGTTGACCGCCAGTGGCAGCAGCACGAACAACCGCAGGTTGGGGCTCAGCACCAGTTTCAGGCCTTCGCGCAGGTACTGGGGGCCAGAGAGGACAGGGGCTTGCATCGAGAGACTCCGCAGAGAAGGAAAACGCGCTGACCTTACCGAGTTTGCCGCGCCGACGAAAGGCGGGCAGCGGGCGGGAAACGGGCTGTAACAAAAGCAGCAGGGTTTGGCTATCGATGAAATCGCTGAATAGACGATGCCTATGAGGTGGATTGTCGAAGGATATTTCCTTAATCTTTGCGACCTCGCTACAGTGCGCTCAACTTTCCGCTTTCTGGGCCTGCGCGTTGTAGCCTTCCCCAAGTGCTGCGTGGGTCCTTTTTAATTTCCTGCTGGCGCAGCCGGTACACCGATGCCGGCCCAGCGGCCCGCTCGACAGGAGTTCGACATGTCTGAAGTACGTCATTCGCGCGTCATCATTCTCGGTTCCGGCCCTGCCGGTTACAGCGCCGCGGTGTATGCCGCCCGTGCCAACCTCAAGCCGCTGCTGATCACCGGCATGCAGGCCGGCGGCCAGCTGACCACCACCACCGAAGTCGACAACTGGCCGGGCGACCCCCATGGCTTGACCGGCCCGGCGCTGATGCAGCGCATGCAGGAGCACGCCGAGCGTTTCGAAACCGAAATCGTCTTCGACCACATCAACGCCGTCGACCTGGCCAACAAGCCCTTCACCCTGCAGGGTGACAGCGGCAAGTACACCTGCGACGCGCTGATCATCGCCACTGGCGCCAGCGCCCGCTACCTGGGCCTGCCGTCGGAAGAAACCTTCATGGGCAAGGGTGTTTCGGCCTGCGCCACCTGCGACGGCTTCTTCTACCGCAACAAGCCGGTTGCCGTGGTGGGCGGCGGCAACACTGCCGTGGAAGAGGCACTGTACCTGGCCAACATCGCCAGCAAGGTGACCCTGGTGCACCGTCGCGATACCTTCCGCGCCGAGAAGATCCTGGTCGACAAGCTGCACGCCCGTGTGGCCGAAGGCAAGATCGAGCTCAAGCTCAACGCCACCCTGGACGAAGTGCTGGGTGACAACATGGGCGTGACCGGTGCGCGCCTGAAGAACAACGACGGCAGCAGCGACGAAATCAAGGTCGACGGCGTGTTCATCGCCATTGGCCACACCCCGAACACCTCGCTGTTCGAAGGCCAGCTGACCCTCAAGGACGGCTACCTGGTGGTCAACGGTGGCCGTGAAGGCAATGCCACCGCCACCAACGTCGAGGGCGTGTTCGCCGCCGGTGACGTGGCTGACCACGTTTACCGCCAGGCCATTACCTCGGCCGGTGCGGGCTGCATGGCGGCGCTGGATGTCGAGCGTTACCTGGACGGGCTGGCCAACGCTTCGTTCTGATCCGAGAGCGCCAGGGGGCCGCTTTGCGGCCCATTCGCAGCACAAGGCTGCTCCTACAAGGAGTTACGTACCCCCTGTAGGAGCAGCCTTGTGCTGCGAATGGGGGCGCAAAGCGCCCCCCAAAAAAACCGGCTCAATGGCCGGTTTTTTCATGCCTGCGATCAGCTCACAGACTCAACCGCATCGACAGGTCCACCGCCTTCACATCCTTGGTCATTGCACCAATCGAGATGTAGTCCACCCCAGTCTCGGCAATCACCCGCAAGGTAGTCTCGTTGACCCCGCCACTGGCTTCCAGCTTGGCCTTGCCCGCGGTAATGCGCACTGCTTCGCGCATCTCTTCCAGGTTCAATTCGTCGAGCATGATGATGTCGGCACCTGCGGCCAGTGCCTGGCGCAGTTCGTCCAGGCTTTCCACTTCGATTTCCACCGGCTTGCCCGGCGCAATGCGGTGCGCCGCCGCCACGGCCGCGGCCACGCCGCCGCTGGCGGCGATGTGGTTTTCCTTGATCAGGAAGGCGTCGTACAGGCCGATGCGGTGGTTGTCGCAACCGCCGCAAGTCACTGCATACTTTTGCGCCAGGCGCAGGCCCGGCAGGGTCTTGCGGGTGTCCAGCAGGCGCACCTGGGTGCCTTCCACCAGGTCGGCCAGGAAGCGCGCACGGGTGGCGACCCCCGACAGCATCTGTAGGAAGTTCAGTGCACTACGCTCACCACTGAGCAGCGAACGCGCGGGGCCCTCCAGATGGAACAGCGGCTGGTTGGCCGTGGCGCGCTCGCCATCGGCCACCTGCCAGTGCACGGCCACGCGCGGGTCGAGTTGGCGGAACACGGCATCGACCCAGGCGGTGCCTGCGATAACGCAGTCTTCGCGGGTGATGATGGTCGCCTTGGCCAGGCGCTCGGCCGGGATCAGCTGCGCTGTGATATCGCCACTGCCGATGTCCTCCAACAGCGCGCGGCGCACGTTGGCTTCGATTTCAGCGGTCAGGTCGGCAAGGCGTAGGTTCGGCATGGTCGGCTCCACAAGCTAGATGCCGGCGATTATAGGGCAGGGGGCCGGTGTGTACAGTCGCCTTGGCGATGACCTTTGGTCGGCCGGTGTGAGCAAGCGGGGTAAATCAGGGTCATTAGCCAGCCAGTGAAACGGCGCTGGCAGCTGTGCGGGTTTTTACCGATAATGGTGACCAGTATTTGGCGTCATGACTTTGACGATCTTCAGCCCCTTCGGGCGAGACACCCTGCAAGGAGTACAGGATGCAAAAAGAAGGCAAGGTGGTGCCCTTGGCGGCAGCCATCGATCGAGGCGGGCGTGCGCCTCTGCCTTGCCTTCCGGTGTTGCTCCTGCAGGTGCGGGACAAGGCCGCCTTGCAGTTGCGTCAGGGCCTGCAGGACTTGTTCGACAACGCCGACGACACCCTCTTCGAGATGGCCGACAAGGCCTTCGACCGCAGTGACCAGAACCTGTACTTCGAGGCCATGCGCGACCTGCGCCTGAAGCGCAAGAGCATCGAGCGCGGTTTTCTCGACACGTTCTATGATGCCTTTGCCCGTATCGGCCAGGTCGACCTGCTGGCGCACCTGGTCGAGCCGGGCAACCTGCGCAGCAAGGCCCAGGTGGAGCGGGCCGCCGCGATCGAGGGCATGGTCGCGCGGGTGCTGTCACGCGACGGCATTGCCCTGCAGCAACTGGGTCTGCGCTTGCAGGTACTGCTCGACCGCCCCCTGCACGAGCAGCACAACCCGCTGGGGCCCGCAGCGCTGTGCGGCTACTTCCTCGACGCTGGCCGCAACCTAGGGGTTGGCCTGCGGGTCAAGCTGGTCCTGCTGAAACTGTTCGAGCGCTATGTGTTGCGCGATGCCGATGTGATCTATGGCGAAGCCAACCAGTTGCTGGCCGCTGCCGGTGTGTTGCCCGAGTTGCCAACGGCACCGCGCCGGCGCGCCGAAGACCGGCGCATGAACGCACGACGCGGGCCGGCGAACCTGGGGCACGAGGTGGGCGCGGACGCGGCAGGGCAGGCGTTCTTTGCCTCGTTGCAAACACTGCTGGCCCCGGCGCGCGGGCAGTTCGCGCCTCGTTTGCAGGCGGTGGCCGCCGCCCAGCCAATCAGCACCGCCGACCTGCTGCGCCTTCTTTCGCATTTGCAGCACTACGTGCCCGCTACCCACGAGGCCGATGATTTCGAGCTTGGGCAACAGCTTGAACAACTGCTGCTGCGGGTCAGCGTGCGCAGCGGCACACGCCGGCGCATCGATGTGGCCGACGAGGACATGATCAACCTGGTTGGGCTGCTGTTCGCCTTCATCCAGGACGACGACAACCTGCCGGCCAGCCTGCGTGCGCTGATCGGGCGCCTGCATATTCCGCTGCTGAAGGTAGCCCTGCTGGACAAGGGGCTGTTCAGTCGGGCCAGCCACCCGGCCCGCCGCCTGCTCAACGAGATCGCTGGCGCGGCAATCGGTTGGGAATGCGGCAGCGACGGCATGCGCGACAGCCTGCACCTGCGGGTGGAGCGTATCGTCCAGCGCCTGCTCAATGATTTTGCCGAAGATGCCAGCCTGTTCGCCGAACTGCTCGAAGACTTCCTCGCTTTCAACCAGGACGAGCGGCGGCGCAACGAGCTGCTTGAACAACGTACCCGCGACGCCGAAGAAGGGCGTGCCCGAGCCCTGCAGGCCAGGCAGCAGGTGCAGCATGCACTCAACCAGCGGCTGCGCGGCCGGTTATTGCCGCAGGTGGTGGTACAGATGCTGGTGCAGGCCTGGAGCCAGGTACTGCTGCTGGCCTGGCTCAAGCAGGGCGAGGCATCCCAGGCCTGGCGAGACGCCTTGCAGACGATGGACACGCTGCTGGCCAGCATCACCCCGCCGCACGAGCCACATACCTTGCTGCAGCAGGTACCGGGCCTGCTCAAGGCACTGCGCGATGGCCTGTCCAGCGTAGCCCTGGACTCGGCAGCGACCCGCGAATTCTTCCTGCAACTGGAGCAGCTGCACCTGCGTGCCTGCGCGGGTACCGCGGTGGCGCCCGGTGGTGAGGGCCAACCCCTGAGCGAGGTGCTGGTGGACGAGGACATCGTCCTGGCGATTGCTGAAGAACCCGCTTGTGCTCCGTTGCAGTTTGCCGACGGGCAAGCTGTGGCGCTGCGCCAGGTGCAGCGCCTGCGTATCGGTACCTGGGTCGAGGTGCTGGACGAGGACGAACCGTTGCGCTGCAAGCTGGTGGCGCGCATCGACAGCAGCGACCGGCTGGTGTTCGCCAACCGCACCGGCATGAAAGTGCGTGAATGGAATGGAGCCAGCCTGGCCCAGGCACTGCACCGAGGCGACGTGCGAGTGCTGGATGACGGGCTGTTGTTCGAGCGGGCGCTGGAGGCGGTGCTCGACAGGTTGCGGCGGTAGGAGCAACTGCCCTGCGCAAAACCTGCAAGCACGCCCAATTTCTGTGGGAGGTCACTCAATCCTTCGTGCTGCGCTGTTGCATAGAGAGCCGAGTTGGCAGGCAGTTCGCTTACTCTGTGGGAGCGGGTTCACCCGCGAAGAATCCAACGCGGTGCTTGGCACCGGCTGCGCCGGTGTTCGCGGGTGAACCCGCTCCCACAGAGACCCTGTTGAATCAATAATTTATGTGCAGCTCTATGAGAGTGCCGTCGGGATTACATTCATTCACATGCAAACGCCGTTGGCCGCAGGGCATACTGTTGACCTGTTCACGGCGTTTTCAGGATCTGCCCCATGCAATTGGACCGTGCCACTGGCTGGTTCCACGGAATCGGAATCACCCACTGCCCCTCGCCGAACTTCAATACCCGCCCCGAAGGCGAATCGATTTCCCTGCTGGTGATCCACAACATCAGCCTGCCGCCTGCCTGCTTCGGCACCGGCAAGGTCCAGCAATTCTTCCAGAACCGCCTGGACCCCGACGAACACCCGTACTTCGCCAGCATCAACCACCTGACCGTGTCGGCGCACCTGTTCGTCGAGCGTGACGGTGCGGTGACCCAGTTCGTGTCGTTGCTCGACCGCGCCTGGCACGCCGGTGTGTCGTGCTTCGACGGGCGTGAAGGCTGTAACGATTTCTCCATCGGCATCGAACTGGAAGGCACCGACGACCTGCCTTATACCGATGCCCAGTACAGGGTGCTGGAGGAACTTACCCGGCACATCCGCGGTGCCTGGCCGGCCATCGACCTGGGCCGCATCCAGGGCCATAGCGACATTGCCCCGCAGCGCAAGACCGACCCCGGCCCGGCCTTCGACTGGCCCCGCTACCGCGATGCGCTGCAGCAAAACGAGGACAAGGCATGAGTTTTCTGGTGTTGTTGCTGGCGCTGTGGGTCGAGAAGTTCTCGGCCCTGCGCCATCAGGTGCAGCGCGATGGGTTCTTCCTTGGCGAACTGGTGCGCCTGGAGCGCAGCGGCAAGGTGCACCCGTGGTGGACGCTGGCCATCCTGGTACTGGCACCGGTAGCGCTGCTGGTGTTGCTGCTGCATGTGCTGGACCCGGTGGCGTATGGCTTGCTGGCATTGCCGGTGCACCTGCTGGTGCTGATCTACAGCCTGGGCCGCGGCGATGCCAAGGCATCGTTGGGGCCGTTCCGCGATGCCTGGCGGCGTGGTGATGACCAGGCCGCTTTGCATGTGGCCGAGCGCGACCTGGGGCTGGCGGCCGACGAACCGCACAGCCTGTTGGTGCGGGTGCAGGGCAACCTGCTGTGGCAGGTGTACCAGGGCTTTTTCGCGGTGATCTTCTGGTACTTCGTGCTGGGCCCGGGTGCCGCGCTGGCCTACCGCCTGCTGGCGCTGTGTGGCGAACACAGCAAGCAACCGACGTTGAAGGCTCGTGCCGAGCAGCTCAGGCATATCATGGACTGGCTGCCGGTACGGGTGCTGGCCTTGAGTTTTGCCCTGGTCGGCAACTTCCTCGCGGTCACCCGGGTGATGCTGCACGAGGTGCTCAACTGGCACATCAGCGCCGCACACCTGGTGGCCCGGGTCGGGCGCATTGCCGATGACATTCCCGAGGAAGAAGACAGCCAGCGCGGGCTGGGGCGGCTGGACAGCCTGTGGGAGCTGCTGCTGCGTTGTGCGGTGCTGTGGTATGCCGGGTTTGCGCTGTGGACGGTGCTTGTCTGATCTGAAGTCGGGCGCATACCCTGTAGGAGCGGCCTTGTGTCGCGATGGGCTGCGCAGCAGCCCCCGGATTTTCAGCTTCGCCGCATAAATTGCCGGGGCCGCGTTGCGGCCCTTTCGCGACACAAGGCCGCTCCTACAGCGACCGCGCCAGGTCTACCATCTGAACAACTCATAAGCATTGCGGGTGCTGGCATCAGCCAGCTCCGCGACATCCACACCCATCACCTGCGCCAGCGCCCCGGCAATTTCCGGCAGGTGCTCCGGGCTGTTCCTCACCCCGGGGAACATGACCGGCGCCATGTCCGGCGCATCGGTCTCCAGCACCACGCTGTCCAGCGGCAACCGCGCCAGGGTCTTGCGCAGCCGTAGGGCCTGCGGCCAGGTACCCGCACCGCCAAGCCCAAGCCGGAAGCCCAGCTTGATGTACTCGCGGGCCTCTTCGTAACTGCCGGCAAACGCGTGTATCACCCCCGCCCGCGCTGGCTTGTAGCGCTTGAGCGTGGCGATCACCTGGGCATGGCTGCGGCGCACGTGCAGCAGGGCGGGCAGTTCGAAGTCGCAGGCCATCTGCAGTTGCGCTTCGAACAGCGCCTGCTGGCGGGCCTTGTCCAGGTCTTCGAGGTAATAGTCCAGGCCAAACTCGCCCACGGCACATAGCCGTGGGTCGCCGTGCAGGCGCTCCAGCCACTCGCGCAGCTGCGTCAGGTGCTCCGGGCGATGCTGGTCAAGGTAGATCGGGTGCAGGCCGAGCGCGGCGAACAGGCGCTGGTCGGCACAGGCCAGGTCCCACACCCGCTGGAAATTCGCCTGGTACACCCCCAGCACCACCATCCGCTCAACCCCGCGCGACGCCGCGTTGGCCAGCAGGCGCGGGCGGTCGGCGTCGAAGTCGGGGAAGTCCAGGTGGGTGTGGGTGTCGATCAGGCGCATGTTCAGACCGCTGTAATGCGTTGCTTGAACGTTCGACCGACAGCGTGCACGCCAGGTTCGTAGCGTTTGTCCTCGATCGCGGCCAGTGCCAGTTCCAGGGCGGTGGCGGCAATCAGGCCATGCTGCTGGGCCATGGCATTGACTGGCAGCGGCAGGAAGTCGAGCAACTGGTTGTCGCCAAAGGTACCCAGCTGCAGCTGGCGCGAGTCGGCAGGGCGCGCCTGCAGGGTGTCGAACACCCCTTGCAGCAGCACGTAGGAGGTAGTCACCAGGGCATCCGGCAGGCCGCCAAGGTCGTCGATCAACTGCTGCATCAGGCGCTGGCCGCACTCACGGCTGAACGCGTCGCCCTGATAGCGGCGAACTTCGCCGGCATAGCCTTGCAGGGCTTCGTCGAAGCCGCCGGCACGTGCCTGGCTGACCGACAGCTCGGGGCGTGCGCCGATCAGTGCGATGCTGCGCGGGGCGGCGCTCAGCAGGCTGGCGGCCAGTTGCCGGCTGGCATCACGGTCGTCGCTGATCACCGAGCAGAAGTGCGCAGGGTCCAGGCGGCGGTCGATGGCGATCACCGGCAGGCCTTTGTCTTGCAGTTCGCGGTAGCTGTCGTCCTCTGGCGGCAGGCAGCTGGCGACGAACAGTGCATCGCAACGGCGGGCGCGGAACAGCTGCTGCAACTGGCGCTCGCTGTCGGGCTGGTCGTCGCTGCTGGCGATCAGCAACTGGTAGCCACGGGCGCGGGCACCTTGTTCGAGCTGCTTGGCGATGCGGGCGTAGCTGGGGTTCTCCAGATCCGGGAGAATGAAGCCCAGGGTGCGGGTATGCCGGCTGCGCAGGCCAGCGGCCTGCGGGTTGGGGGTGAAGCCGTGGGCCTCGACCACCGCGCGTACCCGCTCGACAGTGCTGTTGCTGATGCGCTGCTGTTCGGCCTTGCCATTGATGACGTAGCTGGCAGTGGTCACGGACACACCGGCCAGACGGGCGATATCGCTGAGTTTCACCGAATTTTCCTTGTTATTACCGGGGCTGGCTGTGAGCCCTGACCGGGTAGTTTGACCCGGCGAGGGCGCCACGCGCAGACGACCATTGTCGCAATTGTCCGACAGGATGGGGCTTTTTCCTCGGCAGATTATCGAGTAACGTGGCCGTCTGGTCAGATTAATCGTTTCAGCTGCCGAATTTTCTGCCTCGGCTGCCATCCGTGCAAGGCTGTTGAACTGGCCGTTCAAGTGAATTTCACAACAATACTCCAGTACCCGACCGGGAACTGCAAAAGGAGAAGGTCATGCTCGAGCTCGCCAAGGAGCAGATAGCCATGGGCCAGAAGGCCGCCGACAAGGCCGAGGCATTGCGCCTGCTGGCCGACCGGCTGGTCGCCGATGGCCTGGTCGCCGAGGGATACCTGCAAGGGCTGCAGGCCCGAGAGGCACAAGGCTCCACCTTCCTTGGGCAGGGCATTGCCATCCCCCATGGCACGCCGCAGACCCGTGACCAGGTGTACGCCACCGGCGTGCGCCTGTTGCAGTTTCCCGAGGGCGTGGATTGGGGCGATGGCCAGATGGTCTACCTTGCCATCGGCATCGCCGCCCGTTCCGACGAGCACCTGCGCCTGCTGCAACTGCTGACCCGCGCCCTGGGTGAGACCGACCTGGCCGAAGCATTGCGCCGCGCCGGCTCCGCCGAGGCTTTGCTGAAACTGTTGCAGGGCGCGCCGCAGGAACTGGCGCTGGATGCACAACTGGTCGGCCTGAACCTGGCGGCCGAGGACTTCGATGAACTGGCCTGGCGCGGCGCCCGCCTGTTGCAGCGCGCCGACTGCGTCGACAGCGGTTTTGCCGCCGTGTTGCAGCAGGCCGAGCCGCTGCCGCTGGGCGAGGGCCTGTGGTGGCTGCACAGCGAGCGCCAGGTGCGCCAGCCGGGCCTGGCCTTCATCACCCCGCAGCAGCCGCTGCGTTACCGGGACCAGCCGCTCAACGGGCTGTTCTGCCTGGCCAGCCTCGGTGCGGCCCACCAGGCCTTGCTCGAGCGCCTGTGCGAAGTGCTGATCGAAGGCCGCGGGCAGATGCTCTACCAGGCCACCAGCAGCCGCGCGGTGCTCGAGGTGCTGGGCGGTGAGGCGCCGGCGGACTGGCCCAGCGCGCGGGTCGTGCTGGCCAACCCGCACGGTTTGCACGCCCGCCCGGCAAAGGTATTGGCGCAGCTGGCCAAAGGTTTCGAGGGGGAAATCCGTATACGCCTGGTCGACAGCGCGCAGCCAGCGGTGTCGGTCAAGAGCCTGAGCAAGCTGCTCAGTCTCGGCGCTCGACGTGGTCAGGCGCTGGAACTGGTGGCTGAGCCAGCCATCGCCGCGGATGCCTTGCCGGTGCTGCTGGCCGCCATCGAACAAGGCCTGGGCGAAGAGGTGGAGCCACTGCCACAGAGCGCGGCGACCGTAGCCGGCGCAGCGGCCGAAGTGCTGCAAGCGCCCGCGGCCGGTAGCCGCATCCACGGCGTGGGTGCGGCGCCCGGCATTGCCAGTGGCCCGGCGCATGTGTGTGTCGAGCGTGAGTTCGACTATCCCCTGCGCGGTGAGTCCTGCGCCCTGGAGCGGCAGAAGCTGCGTGAAGCCGTGGCGACTGTCAATGGCGAGCTGCAGGCCTTGGTCCAGCGCAGCGACAAGGCCATTGGCGAAATCTTCGTCACCCATCAGGAAATGCTCGCTGACCCGGCCTTGACCGATGATGTGGAGCAGCGCCTGGGCCAGGGCGAAAGCGCCGCGGCAGCCTGGATGGCAGTGATCGAGGCGGCGGCACGCCAGCAAGAGTCGCTGCACGATGCCTTGCTCGCCGAACGCGCTGCCGACCTGCGTGACATCGGCCGCCGCGTGCTGGCGCAGTTGTGTGGCGTTCAGGCCCAGGCTGAACCCGAGCAACCCTACGTGCTGGTGATGACCGAAGTCGGCCCGTCCGATGTCGCCCGGCTGGACCCGAGCCGCGTCGCCGGTATCGTCACCGCCCAGGGTGGCGCCACCGCCCACAGCGCCATCGTCGCCCGTGCCCTGGGCATTCCGGCGGTAGTGGGTGCGGGGGCGTCGATACTGCTGTTGGACAGTGGCACGCCGTTGCTGCTCGATGGCCAGCGTGGCGTGGTCAGCGTGGCGCCGCCGGCGGATGAACTGCAACGGGCCCTGGCCGAACGCGACCTGCGCGAGCAGCGCTTGCAGGCCGCCTGGGCCAACCGCTTCGAGCCGGCGGTCACCCGTGATGGTCACGCTGTCGAGGTGTTTGCCAACATCGGCGAGAGCAACGGCATCGCCAAGGTGGTGGAGCAGGGCGCCGAAGGCGTGGGTCTGCTGCGCACCGAGCTGATTTTCATGGCCCACACCCAGGCCCCGGACGTAGCGACCCAGGAAGCCGAGTACCGCCGCGTGCTCGATGGCCTCGACGGGCGCCCGCTGGTGGTGCGCACCCTTGATGTCGGCGGTGACAAACCGCTGCCGTACTGGCCGATCGCTGCCGAGGAGAACCCGTTCCTCGGTGTGCGCGGCGTACGCCTGACCCTGCAGCGCCCGCAGGTGATGGAGGACCAGCTGCGCGCCTTGCTGCGCGCGGCCGACCAGCGCCCGTTGCGCATCATGTTCCCGATGGTCGGGCAGGTGCATGAATGGCGCGAGGCGCGTGCCATGGTCGAGCGCCTGCGCGCCGAGATCCCGGTAGCCGACCTGCAGCTGGGCATCATGGTCGAAGTGCCCTCGGCAGCGCTGCTGGCACCACAGCTGGCGCGCGAAGTGGACTTCTTCAGCATTGGCACCAACGACCTGACCCAGTACACCCTGGCCATCGACCGTGGTCACCCCAGCCTCTCGGCCCAGGCCGACGGCCTGCACCCGGCGGTGCTCAGCCTGATCGACATGACCGTGCGCGCCGCCCATGCCCATGGCAAGTGGGTGGGCGTGTGCGGCGAGCTGGCGGCCGACCCGCAGGCGGTGGCCGTGCTGCTGGGCCTGGACGTGGACGAACTCAGCGTCGCCGCGCGCAGCATTGCCGAAGTCAAGGCCCTGGTCCGCCAGGCCGATCACCAGACGGCCCGCGCCCTGGCGCGCGAGGCCCTGCAACAGGACAGCGCCGCAGCGGTTCGCGCGCTGGTGGAGCGTTACTGAATGGCCAAGATCCTCACCCTCACCCTGAACCCGGCGCTGGATATCACCATCGGCCTGGATACCCTGCGCCCGGGGCAGGTCAACCGCAGCCAGGAGCAGCACAGCCACGCCGCGGGCAAGGGGCTGAACGTTGCCCAGGTACTGGCCGACCTGGGGCACAGCGTCACTGTTGGCGGCTTCCTCGGCCGTGACAACCTGCAGCCCTTCGAGGCGCTGATCGACTGGCGCGGCTTCGTCGACTGCTTTGTCCGCGTACCGGGCGAAACCCGCAGCAACATCAAGCTGGTCGAGGCTGATGGCCGTGTCACCGACATCAACGGCCAAGGCCCGGAAGTCGACGAAGCGGCACGCAGTGCATTGCTGCGCCGCCTGGCGCAGATTGCCCCGGGCCACGACGCGGTGGTGGTGGCTGGTAGCCTGCCGCGCGGGATCAGTGCCGACTGGTTCCGTCAGTTGCTCGAACAGCTCAAGGCGCAAGGCCTCAAGGTGGCCCTGGACAGCAGCGGCGAAGCCCTGCGTGCCGGCCTGCAGAGCTCGCCCTGGCTGGTCAAGCCCAATACCGAAGAGCTGGGCGAGGTGCTCGGCCTGGCTGTGGATAACCCGGCGCAGCAGCGCGCTGCTGCCGAGCGCCTGCTGGCCAGTGGCGTCGAACACGTGGTGGTGTCGGCGGGCGAGCAGGGCGTCAGCTGGTTTACCCATGACCATGCCGTACATGCTTGCCCGCCCAAGGTGCAGGTCGCCAGCACGGTGGGCGCAGGTGATTCGCTGGTGGCCGGCATGGTCCACGGCCTGCTGCAGGGCGAAGCCCCGGCGCAGACCTTGACCCGTGCCACCGCGATCGCTGCACAGGCTGTTACCCAGGTTGGTTTCGGCATCCGTGACCGCGAGCAACTGGCGCGTCTGGAAGCCGCCGTGCAACTGACAGAACAACAAGAGGGTTGCCGATGAACATTGCCATTGTCACTGCCTGCCCCAACGGCCAGGTGTCGAGCGTGCTGAGCGCGCGCTTGCTGTCCGCCGCTGCCCAGCGGCGCGGCTGGAGCACCAGCGTCGAAGTACAGGATGCCGGCCACCCCGAGCGGCAACTGAGCGCCGCGCAGATAGCCGAGGCCGACTGGGTGCTGGTGGTCAGCACCGGCCCGGTGGACCTGGCACGTTTCGTCGGCAAGCGCGTGTACCAGAGCACGCCGTCCCAGGCTTTGGCCGACCGCGAAGGCTTCCTTGATGAGGCGGCGGCCAATGCCCGGCTGCTGGCCGCGGTGCCCGGCCTTGCGGCCGAAGCTGGCAACGCAGGCGCACGCATCGTCGCCGTCACGGCTTGCCCGACTGGCGTCGCGCATACATTCATGGCCGCAGAAGCCTTGCAGCAGGCCGCGCAGCAACTGGGCTACCAGCTCACCGTCGAGACCCAGGGTTCGGTCGGTGCGCGCAACCCCTTGTCCGCCGAAGCCATCGCCGCAGCCGATGTTGTGCTGCTGGCCGCCGACATCGAAGTGCCCACTGCGCGTTTCGCCGGCAAGCGCATCTACCGTTGTGGCACCGGTATCGCCCTCAAGCAGGCCCGTGCCACCCTGGACAAGGCCTTGGCCGAAGCCAAGGTGGAAAACAGCAGCGATGCTGCAGCGGCGAGCACGCCTGCGAAGGGCGAGAAGACCGGGGTATACAAGCACCTGCTCACCGGCGTGTCGTTCATGCTACCGATGGTGGTGGCTGGCGGCCTGCTGATTGCCCTGTCGTTCGTGTTCGGTATCGAGGCCTATAAAGAACCGGGCACCTTGCCGGCGGCGTTGATGCAGATCGGCGGCGAGGCTGCGTTCAAGCTGATGGTGCCGCTGCTGGCGGGCTATATCGCCTGGTCCATCGCTGACCGCCCGGGGCTGGCGCCCGGCATGATCGGCGGCCTGCTGGCCAGCACCCTGGGCGCCGGTTTCATCGGTGGTATCGTCGCCGGCTTCCTCGCCGGCTACAGCGCCAAGGCCATTGCACGATGGGCGCGCCTGCCCAGCAGCCTGGAGGCACTCAAGCCGATCCTGATCATTCCGCTGCTGGCCAGCCTGTTCACCGGCCTGGTGATGATCTACGTGGTCGGCCAGCCGGTGGCGGCGATGCTGGAAGGGCTCACGCATTTTCTCGACAGCATGGGCACCACCAATGCCATCCTATTGGGCCTGTTGTTGGGCGGCATGATGTGTGTCGACCTGGGCGGGCCGATCAACAAGGCCGCCTATGCCTTCTCGGTGGGGCTGTTGGCCTCGTCGAGCTATGCGCCGATGGCGGCGACCATGGCCGCCGGCATGGTGCCGCCGATTGGCCTGGGTATCGCCACCTTCCTGGCCCGACGCAAGTTTGCCCAGAGCGAGCGTGAAGCGGGCAAGGCGGCCCTGGCGCTGGGGCTGTGCTTCATCTCCGAAGGGGCGATCCCGTTTGCCGCCAAGGACCCGCTGCGGGTGATCCCGGCCAGCGTGGCCGGCGGGGCATTGACCGGGGCATTGTCGATGTACTTCGGCTGCAAGCTGATGGCGCCGCATGGCGGCCTGTTCGTGCTGCTGATCCCCAATGCGATCAACCATGCGCTGCTGTACTTGTTGGCGATCGTGGCGGGCAGCCTGCTGACGGCGGTGGTGTATGCGGTGATCAAGAAGAGCGAGCGGGTGGAGTTGGCGGTAGCGCCGGTGAAGGGTTAGAGATTTCAGCGGGCCTTACTGGCCTCTTCGCGGGTGAACCCGCTCCCACAGGTACTGCACAGGCATCAGGTCCGCGCGGTCTCTGTGGGAGCGGGTTCACCCGCGAAGAGGCCTGAACAGGTCAACGCCCGTGCTTCTGCCGCAACGGCACAAGCAGATCGCCCAGCCCGTTGTGATCGATCTCGTGCATCAGCGCCAGCAACCCACCCAATTCCCCCGCCGGGAAACCCTTGCGCGCAAACCAGGCCAGGTAATCCCCCGGCAGGTCGGCAATGATTCGCCCCTGGTACTTGCCAAACGGCATGGTGCGGGTCACCAGCAGTTCGAGGGTTTCCGGCTTCATGATCGGCGCACCTGGCTGTTGAAAAGCGCCGACCATACTGCAATCTGCACGAAGGCCCAAGCGGCAATCATGCAGAACGCCATTTTCAGGTTCTGCTCTGATATTTCTATCTAATTGATTTGGAAGGATTTTATTGAGATTAAAGGCTTGGCACGAACACTGCTCCGTTACAGATGACTATCACCTGCCAAGGAGTTTGTGCCATGAGCAATCCCAACAAAGATGTGATCGACGTGCTGAACGACCTGATCGAGTACAGCAAGGATGGCGAGAAAGGCTTCAAGGCCTCGGCCGATGATGTGAAGAACCCCGAACTGAAAGCGTTCTTCGTTCAACGTGCCGGTGAGTGTGCCAATGCGGCCGGCGAACTGCAGAGCGAGGTGCGTCGCCTGGGTGGCGACCCGGAAACCTCCACCAGCATCAGCGGTGACCTGCATCGGGGTTGGGTCAACCTCAAGGCGATGGTCACTGGCAAGGATGAGGAAGCGGTGCTGAACGAGGTGGAGCGGGGCGAGGACCATGCCCTCAAGGCCTACAAGGAAGCCCGCGAGAAACTGGTGAAGCTGGGCCGCACCGCCAGCGACCAGACCTACACCTTGGTGGAAAAACAACTGCAAGGTGTACAGCGCAACCATGACCAGGTCAGGGCCCTGCGCAACGCCGCCCGCGCCCGCGCCTAGTCGGCAGCAGGCCCCTCTACCCGGTTGCGGCCTTTGGCCTTGGCCCGGTAGAGCGCTTCGTCCGCAGCACCCAGCACCCTCGCCAGATCGTGCTGGGTGCCTGACAGGCCGATGCCGATGCTCACCGTGACCGAGTGGGCATCATCGGCAAACGGCGCCAGCGCCTCGACACTGGCGCGGATGCGCTCGGCCAGCAGCTGCGCACCGGCCAGGTCGGTTTCCGGCAGCACCACCTGAAATTCCTCCCCACCGTAACGCGCTGCCAGATCGGCCGGGCGACGGATGCATTCCTCGATGGTCCTGGCCACTTCGCGCAAGGCATGGTCGCCACCGGCATGGCCGTGGCGCTGGTTGAACGCCTTGAAATGGTCGACGTCCACCATCAGCACCGCCAACGGCTTGCGGTTGCGCTGGGCGCGGGCCCACTCCTGGCGCAGTACCTGGTCCAGGCGGCGGCGGTTGGCCAGGCCGGTCAGGCTGTCGGTGGCGGCCAGGGTCGCCAGGCCCTGTTCGGCCTCTTGGCGGCGGCGCAATTCGCGGCCCAGCAGCAGGGTCAGCGAGAGGATGCCCACACAGAGCACCCCGGTGGCCACGCTGACCACGATCGCAGTACGGCGCCAGGACTCGAACACGTCTTCGGCCGAATGCACCACCAGTACGATCAGCGGCAGCTGCGCGACCCGGGCGAAGGTGTACATGCGCGGTTTGCCGTTGCGGCTGGAGCGGGCGGTGAAGCTGCCGCTCTGCTCGCTGAGAATGCGTTTGAAATTGGGCCGCTCGGCATAGTTGCTGCCGATCCCTGGGTCTTGCGTGCGGCTGGGCTGGCGAGCCAGCAGTTGGCCGTCGGTGTTGAGCAGGTTGATGCTGCTGTCATCACCAATGTCCAGGCGCTGGAACAGCTCACTGAAGTACGACAGGCGCAGTGCACCCGCTGCCAGGCCGGTGAACTCGCCATTGGCATCGGAGATACGCCGGCTGAAACTGATGCACCAGTCCAGGTCGCCCAGCTTGGCCTTGAATGGCGGGCCCACCAGCAGGCCGAGGTTGGGGTTGTGCAGGTGCGCCTGGAATACCCCGGTGTCGCCGAAGTTGGCCTTGCGTGGCACGCTGCTGGTGGAGTCGCCCACCACATTGCCTTGCTTGTCCAGCCACAGCACGTCACCGCGCTTGCGGTCGACGAAGGCTTCATTGAATAGCAGGCGTTGGCGCACCGGGCCGGGGATTTCCGGCAGCTCCTTGCGCCCGACCGCCCAGATCAGGCCCTGCAGAGACTGGTCGTAGAGTTCGACGTTGCGCAGGATGTCGCTTTCGATCAGCTGGACGATATTGTTGGACGAGCGAATTGCCGACAGCTCGACATTGTCGCGCTCGCGCGCCAGCAGGTAGCTGACGATGGCCACGATGGCGAGCACGGCAAGGCAACTGCCCAGATTGAGGATCAGCTCGGGGTGCGACCTGTAGTGTGCGAAACGCGGTAATCGGGTGGTCATGCTCGCTACTGCGTGGGCAGGGCCATTCGCGGCGGCGACATTCTAGGGAAGCGGGGATTGTCGGACAAGATTTGTCCGACGGAATCACGGTATACCTTATTCTGGACTTACCACAAGCCCCTGTGGGAGCGGGTTCACCCGCGAAGAAACCAACTCGGTGTCTGGCACCGGCTTCGCCGGTGTTCGCGGGTGAACCCGCTCCCACAGGGGTTATGTGTGCTTCCTTTTAAACCAGGATCAGAACACGTTCAACGGGTAATCAACGATCACCCGCAGTTCATCGTTGTCGCTGTTGCTGTCGATCGACGCATAACCCTGGCTGCCACGGTGGGTGGCGTAGCGCACCAGCACCGACAGGTCCTTCAGGTCACCCTCCTGGAACACATACTTCACGTCCAGGTCGCGCTCCCAGTGCATGGCGTTCTCGCCATCGGCACGGTAGTAGTCGTAGTGGGTGGGGTCCTGGGTGGCCTTGGTCAGGTCGGCTTCACCGCGCGAGTACGACAGCACCGTGGTCAGGCCAGGGATGCCCACACCGGCGAAGTCATAGTTGTATTGCAGCTTCCATGAGCGCTCGTTCGGTGCGTTGAAGTCCGAGTACATACGCGAGTTGTCCAGGTAGATGCTGTCGCCCAGGTTGATGTAGTCGAACGGCGTGTTGCCATTGACCCGCTGGTAGGCGGCGGTGACGCTGTGGAACCCGGCGTTGACGGTGAAATGCACGCTATAGGTGTTGTTGTCGATCTTGCCCAGCAGGGCCTGGCCGGTGTCCTGGGTGTGATAGAAGTGCACGCCCGGGTTCAGGCTGACCAGGTCGTTGACAACATAGGTGTAGTCGAAATCGGCGTAGTACTGGTTCCAGATGTCCTTCAGTTCGGCCGCATACAGGTTGGCGGTGATGTTCGGGGTACCGCTCCACGACGCGCCGGCCCAGTTCAGGTGCTTGCTCTTGTCATGCTCGCCCAGCGAACCGTAGTAGGTGTCGATGCGGCGGTGGCCACTCTGGTTGTACGGCTTGGTGAAGCTCACCTGGCCGCCTTCGAGCAGCAGGCCGTCGATGCTGGTGTTGGTCAGGCTCACACCACGGAAGGTCTGCGGCAGCATGCGGGTTTCGCCGCCGGCGATCACCGGGTTGGTGAGGAACAGGTCACCTGCTTTCAGCTCGGTGTCGAACGCCTTGAGCTTGACTGCGGCACCGGCGGTGGAGAACGAGTGCGGGGCAGCACCCAGTTCGTCTTCGTTCTTTTGGTGAGTCGGCAGGATGCTGGTGCCAGCATGGCCGCCGCCACCGTCGAGTTTCAGGCCCAGCATGGCGTGGGCGTCCAGGCCAAAGCCGACCACACCTGGGGTGTAGCCCGACTCGAAGCGTGCAACCGCGCCCTGGCCCCACTCGCGGGTGTCGCGCACGCCGGCGTTGTGGTTGTCGCGGTTGAAGTAGGCATTACGGAAATGCAGGTTGAAGGACGAGCCTTCGATGAAGCCATCAGCCTTGTCTTCATCTGCCTGGGCGGCGAAAGGGATCGTTGCAGTCAACGCAATGAACAGCGAGGTAAAACGAAACGCGGAAGGCACCGGTACTAGCTCCTTGGGTCTGGCGGTGGGGCAGTTTTTATTTTTGAATGTGCGTCTTTTTTATAGGTGGACGTTACAGCTTGGCTGATAGTTGAAGCACATAAAAAAAGCCGCTGATCGGCAGCGGCTTTAAAAGGCTAACATATCGGCACCGGTGGTGCCCATGGCGTAGCCAAGGGAAAACGGGAGCAGCGACAGCGCTTGATCAGCTGTCGGCATTGGCATCGACAGAAACCTTGGAAGCTGTCTGGTTTGCGTCTTTGACGGCGTCGGCCTGCTGTGCGGCTACGGCTTCGCGGGCCTCTTGGTGGACCGCGGCGAACTCAGCATTACGGGTGACGAAAGCATTGGATTCTTCGGCCATGGCCAGGGGCGACAACAACAGGGAAGACAGGACGAAGACGCTGGCAATACCCATACTGTTGGACATTTGAAACTACCTTCTTGCTGTGCAAGTGCTAATGAGGACAGGGGTAAAGTTAGTCCTTTCAATGCACTTGAAACAGAGCGAGGTGCGATAAGCACTGTTGCGCAAAAGGTAATTATCTTTGAAAAAAGCAATTGGACTTTCGCCGCAAACCCCCAGCCTAGAGCACTTCCGCGGCCCTTTGTAGGAGCGGCCTTGTGTCGCGATGGGGCGCGAAGCGGCCCCAGGTTTTGTGCCACAGCAACAATTGCCGGGGGCTGCTTCGCGCCCCATCGCGACACAAGGCCGCTCCTACAGAGACCGCGCAGGCCTCAGAACTGGCAATTGGATGCCGAATGTATTGAACCCAGCGGCACTACGCACGAACACCTCCCCACCATGCATCAGCGCAATCGCCTTGACGATCGCCAACCCCAACCCATGGTTACCCCCACCACTGTTGCTACGTGCCGCATCCACCCGGTAGAAGCGTTCGAACAGCAACGGCAGGTGCTCATCGTCGATCGCTGGCCCCGGGTTGCTCACGGCGATGCTGACCTGCTGCGGCCCGGCATCGATCTGCACCTTGATCACCTGGTGCGGTGCGGTGTGCTGCACGGCGTTGTTCAGCAGGTTGATCAGCGCCCGGCGCAGCTGGGCCTTTTCGATGGGCGCCCGGGCATCGCCGCTCACGCTCACGCTGACCTGAGCGTCTTCGAGAATGTAGTCCAGGTAATCGAGGGTGGTCGCCACTTCCTCGGCCAGCGAGGCCTGGGTCAGGGCCGTGGCCTTGCTGCCCTGGTCGGCACTGGCCAGGAACAGCATGTCGTTGATGATGCTGCGCAAGCGCTCCAGCTCCTCAAGGTTCGATTGCAGCACTTCGAAGTAATGCTCGGCGCTGCGCCCGCGGGTCAGCGCCACCTGGGTCTGGCCGATCAGGTTGGTCAGCGGCGAGCGCAGTTCGTGGGCGACGTCGGCATTGAACGCCTCCAGCCGCGAGTAGGCCTGGCTTACCCGGTCGAGCGCGGCGTTGAAGGCGCCGGCGAACTGCGCCAGCTCCGGGGCCAGGGCGTGGGTCTGCAGGCGCCCGTCCAGGCGCGGAGGGGCCAGGGCCTGGGCCTCAACGGACAATGCCAGCAGCGGGCGCAGGCCGATACGCGCCACCCAGTAGCCCAGCAGCGAGGCCAGCAGCACGCCGAGCACCGCCAGCCCGACAATCGCCACCAGCAGGCTGTGCTGCGCCTGCCAGAATGTTTCGGTGTCGATGCCGATCAGAAAGCGCAGCGGCGGCCGCTCGCCCAGGGCCGGCAGTTCGCTGACCAGCACCTTGTAAGGGTAGGGCCGGTCGGGCAGGCGCAGGTCGCGCATGCCCTGCGCGCCTTCGGCGAATGCGCGGACCAGCTCGCTGGGGTGGCCGTATTCGTAGGTCGGGTTGCTGCTGACCACCCAGAAGCGAATGCGCTTGTCCTCTTCACTGAGCAGGTTGAGCTTGTTGTTGATCTTGACCCAGTGCTCCGGTGTGCCGAAGCGGTTGAGGGTGGACTCGAGCACGCTGAAGCGCGCATCCAGCTCGGCCTGCGGCAGCAGGTCGAGGCTGCGGTCGACCTGGCGGTACAGCGCCGAGCCGATCAGCAGGAACACGCCCAGCGCCACCAGGATGAACAGCGCCGACAGGCGCAGTGCGATGGAATTACCCCGCACGGTTTTCCAGGACATAGCCCATGCCTCGGATGGTGTGCAGCAACTTGTTGTCGAAAGGCCCGTCGAGCTTGGCGCGCAGGCGCTTGATCGCCACTTCGACGACGTTGGCGTCGCTGTCGAAATTGATGTCCCAGACCAGCTCGGCAATCGCCGTCTTCGACAGGATTTCACCTTGTCGGCGGGCCAGCACGCTGAGCAGCGAGAACTCCTTTGCCGTCAGCTCCAGGCGTTGGCCGGCGCGCGTGGCCTTGCGCGCCATCAGGTCGATCCACAGGTCACCCACCTGCACCTGCAGCGGTTCATGGTTGCTGCTACGGCGGGTCAGGGCTTGCAGGCGGGCGACCAGTTCGAGGAAGGAAAACGGCTTGCCCAGATAGTCGTCGGCACCCTCGCGCAGGCCATGGATACGGTCTTCGACCCGTTCACGGGCGGTCAGCATGATGACCGGTGTCTGCTTGCGCGCGCGCAGGGCGCGCAGCACGCCATACCCGTCCAGGCCAGGCAGCATCACATCCAGCACGATCACCGCGTAGTCACCTTCCAGGGCCAGGTGCAGGCCATCGATGCCGTCCCGCGCCAGGTCGACGGTAAACCCCTGCTCGCTGAGGCCGCGATGCAGGTAGTCGGCGGTTTTTTCTTCGTCTTCGATGATCAGCACACGCATGGTCTTGTCCTAACTGGCACTGGGCGCCGCCGCACGGGCGGCCTGGCGGCGGTGGAACAGGCGCTCCAGGGCCAAGTATATGACCGGGGTGGTGAACAGCGTCAGCGCCTGGCTCACCAGCAGGCCACCAACCACGGCGATGCCCAGTGGCTGGCGCAGTTCGGAACCGGTGCCGAAGCCGAACATCAGCGGCACCGCGCCGAGCAAGGCGGCCAGGGTGGTCATGATGATCGGCCGGAAGCGCGTCAGGCAGGCCTGGTGGATCGCCTGCTCCGGGGTCAGGCCCTGGCGGCGTTGGGCTTCGAGGGCGAAGTCGATCAGCAGGATGCCGTTTTTCTTGACGATACCGATCAGCAGCACCACACCGATCAGCCCCATGATGCTGAAGTCCTGGCCCATGCCCCACAGCAGGATCAGTGCGCCGAGGCCGGCCGAGGGCAGGGTGGAGATGATCGTCAGCGGGTGGACGAAGCTTTCGTACAGCACGCCGAGGATGATGTACACCGCCACCAGCGCTGCCAGGATCAGCCACGGCTGGCTCGACAGCGAACTCTGGAAGGCCTGGGCCGCGCCCTGGAAGTTGCCGCTGATGGAGTCGGGCATGCCCAGTTCGCGCTGGGTGCGCTCGAGGATGGTCACCGCATCGCCCAGGGCCACGCCCGGGGCCAGGTTGAACGACAGGTTGGCTGCCGGGAACAGGCCATCGTGGCTGATCGACAGCGGCCCGGTGCTGGGCGGCGCCACATGGGCCACCGCCGACAGCGGCACCATCTCGTTGGTCAGCGGCGAGCGCAGGTAGAAGTAGTTGAGGCTTTCGGCCTTGCCGCGCTGGCGGGCATCCAGTTCGAGGATCACCTTGTACTGGTTGGTCTCGGTCTGGAATTCACTGATCTGCCGCTGGCCGAAGGCGTCGTACAACGCCTGGTCGACGTCGGTGGTGGTCAGGCCGAAACGTGCCGCGGCCTGGCGGTCGATATCGATGCGGGTGACGCTGGCGCCCAGTTGCAGGTCGTTGGACAGGTCGCGGAACGCCGGGTTTTCCCGCAGGCGCTCGGTCAGGCGCTGGGTCCACAGGTTCAGTGCCATGCCGTCGTTGCTCTTGAGCACGTACTGGTACTGGGTGCGCGACGGGCCGGAGCTCAGGTTGATGTCCTGGCCGGCACGCATGTACAGGACGATGCCTGGTACCTGGGCCAGCTTGGGTCGCAGCCGGTCGATCAGTCCGCTGGCCGATACATCGCGTTCGCCACGCGGCTTGAGGGCGATCCAGAAACGGCCGTTGGCGATGGTCTGGTTGCTGCCGGTAACGCCCACCGAGTGGGAGAGCGCGCGCACCGCCGGGTCGGCCTCGATGATTTTGGCCAGCGCCTGGTGCTTCTCGATCATCGACGGGTACGACACATCCGCCGCCGCCTCGCTGGTGCCGAGGATGAAGCCGGTGTCCTGCAGCGGGAAAAAGCCCTTTGGGATACCCACGTAACCGGCCACTGCCAGGGCCAGGGTCAGGCCGAACATGCCGAGGGTCAGGCGCTGGTGGGCGAGGGCGCGGTCCAGGCCCTTTTCGTACCACCTGACCAGCCGCTCGCCGAAGCCGCCCTTGTGCTCTCCGGGCGGGCGGCGCATGAACAGTGCGCACAGGGTTGGCGCCAGGGTCAGCGAAACCACCACCGAAATCAGGATGGTGGCGGTGGCGGTAAGGGCGAACTCCTTGAACAGCCGGCCGACCACGCCGCCCATGAACAGCAGCGGGATGAACGCGGCGATCAGCGAGAAACTGATCGACACCACGGTGAAGCCGATTTCCCCGGCGCCCTTGAGCGCCGCCGTGCGGCTGTCGTCGCCGGCCTCCAGGTGGCGGTGGATGTTTTCCACCACGACGATGGCATCGTCGACCACGAAGCCCACCGAGATGACGATGGCCACCAGGGTCAGGTTGTTCAGGCTGAAGCCGAAGATGTACATCAGCGCGCAACTGGCGATCAGCGATACGCCGAGCACGCTGGACACCACCAGGGTCGCCGACCACTGGCGCAGGAACAGCGCCATCACCCCGATCACCAGGGCCACGGCGATCATCAGGGTCAGCTCCACTTCATGCAGCGAGGCACGGATGGTCTGGGTGCGGTCCTGCAGCACCGACACTTCGACCGAGGCTGGCAGCATCTCCTGCAGCTTGGGCAGGGCAGCCAGTACCCGGTCCACGGTATCGACGATGTTGGCGCCAGGCTGGCGGAAAATCACCAGGTTCAGCCCGGGCTGGTCGCCGGACCAGGCTTTGACATAGGCGTTCTCGGCGCCATTGATCACCTTGGCCACGTCCTTCAGGTGCACCGGTGCACCGTCACGGTAGGAGACGATCAGCTGGGCGTAGTCGTCAGGGTGGAACAACTGGTCATTGGCGGCGATGGTCGACACGCTGTGTTCGCCGTACAGCGCGCCCTTGGCCAGGTTCAGGCTGGTCTGCTGGATGGCCTGGCGCAAGTCGGCCAGGGTCAGGCCGATGGCGGCCAGTTTCTCGGGTTGCGCCTGCACGCGGATTGCCGGGCGCAGTTGCCCGGTGATGTTGATCAGGCCGACCCCGTCGATCTGGCTCAGCTGGCGCGCGAGCAGGGTTTCGGCGTAGTCGCTGAGGTCGTTGCCAGGCATCTGGCTGGAGCTGACCGTCAGCACCAGCACCGGGCTGTCGGCCGGGTTGACCTTGCGCCAGGTCGGCGGGTTGGGCAGGTCTTGCGGCAAGCGCGCGGTGGCGGTGTTGATGGCCGCCTGCACTTCCTGGGCGGCGGTGTCGATGTTCTTGTCGAGCGTGAACTGCAGGATCAGGTTGGTCGAGCCCAGTGCGCTGCTGCTGGTCATCTGGGTCATGCCGGGGATGGCGCTGAACTGCACTTCCAGCGGCGTGGCCACCGACGAGGCCATGGTTTCCGGGCTGGCGCCGGGCAGCTGGGCGGTGACCTGGATGGTCGGGAAGTCGGCTTCCGGCAGTGGTGCCACCGGCAGGCGCGGGAAGGCGATGGCCCCCAGCAGCACCAGGGCGAAGGTCAGCAGCAGGGTGGCGATGGGGTGGTCGATGCACCAGGCCGAAACACCGTTGCGCGTGTTCATGGCTGGCTCCGGCGGTCGGCCATTTCCGAGGGGGCGGGGGCGTCGGGGGCCACCTCGACCCGCGAACCGGGCTTGAGCCGCGACTGGCCATCGAGCACCAGGCGCTCGCCCGGCTTGACCCCGGCAATGATGTTCAGCCCGCTGTCCTGGTACAGCACCTTGACCGGCACACTGGTGACCTTGTCACCGTCCAGGCGGTAGACAAAGTGCCCGTCGACGCCGCGCTGTACCACAGGCGGCGGTACCACCAGGGCGTTTTCTTCCACGGCGGTGCGCAGGCGGATGGTGACCAGCTGGCCCGGCCACAGGCGGCCGTCCTTGTTGTCGAACTCGGCTTTTATCCGCACGGTGCCGGTGGTGGCGGAGATCTGGTTGTCGATCAGTGCCAGGTGGCCTTCGCCGAGCAGGCTGCGTTCGCCGTCGGCATCCATGTAGGCCTGCACCAGTGCCGGGGTGGGCGCCTTCAGCAGGCTTTGCAGGGTCGGCAGCATTTGCTGCGGCAGGGCGAATTCGACGGCGATCGGGTCGATCTGGGTGACGCTGAACAGGCTGCGGGTATCGCTGGTGCGTACCAGGTTACCGGGGTCGACGTTGCGAATACCCACCCGGCCGGTCACCGGCGAGCGGATCTGCGTGTACGACAGCTGCACCTCGGCATTGGCGATGGCCGCCTGGTTGCCCTTGACCGTGGCTTGCAGGCGGTTGACCAGGGCCTGCTGCTGGTCGAGGGTCTGCTTCGAAACGCCGTTGTCGGTACTCAGCAGGCGGTAGCGCTGCAGGTCGACGTTGGCTACCTGGATCTGTGCCTGGCTCTGGCCAAGTTCGGCACGGGCCTGGTCGAGGTTGGCGCGGATGGCGCGGTCGTCGAGGGTGGCCAGCAGGTCGCCTTCCTTCACCCACTGGCCTTCCTTGACCAGCACCTGGGTCAGTACCCCCTCCACTTGCGGGCGCACCTCGACGCTGTGCAGCGACAGCACCGAGCCGATGGCGCTGGCGTAGCGCGGCACGTTCTGCTGCACGACACTGACCACGCGCACCGGGATGGCAGTTTGCGCGCGGGTGGCAGGTGCTGGCTGGCGCTGGCCGAACCAGATACCCGCTACCGCCAGGACCAGGAGTGCCAGGGCGGCGAGGATGACAGGGCGGGACGGACGTCGCATCGGTGCGGGCACCTTGGCCAGAGGGGAGGGGAATGGTTGTCTGTATTCAAGCTTATAGCCCCCGAACCGGTTCGGCAGCGTGACCGCTGGCTGACAGCGCTGTCAGTTTTGCCTGCACCGCAGGAGATCGCTCGCCTTTTTGCGCTGCGCTGTCGTGCAGAGAACTGATCAGCCGGGTGATCCGCGTACCCTGTGGGAGCGGGTTTACCCGCGAAGAATCCAGCGCGGTACATGGCACCGGCTCCGCCGGTGTTCGCGGCTAAAGCCGCTCCCACAGGGATGGCGCCGGTTCATAGATCTGGAACAGGACAGTTGCCCCCGCCAAGGCATAGCTAGAAGCTGATGAAGGCGTAATACACCGGGGGCTCGTTGGTGGTGCGCAAACCATGCTCCTGCAGGCTCGCCACCAGCGCCGCGTCCTCCACATGCAGGGCCCACTCTGCCCGGCCAACCTCCGGTACCTGGGCCAGGGCCGCGCTGAACGCGCCCATGTCAGGCAAGTAGGCAGTAAACCCGTTGCCCTTGAGCGCACTGGTGGTCATGCCCAGCGCCTGGCACACCGCCACCTTGGCGGCGATGTCATCGCGGTCGGCCTGGCGTGAGGCCTGCACCAGCGCCTCCAGCCCGGCATCGACCAGTTGCTTGCCGTGAATCAGCTCCGGCCCCTGTTGCCAGGCTTCCGGCGGGCAGTCCTTGCTGCCTGGCCGCAGCGGGATATGCGGGTTTATTTCCACCGGGTAGATGCGACAGACCAGCGGCCGCTCGTCATAGATGGTGCACAGGTCGTTGTCGTCGAGGTTGCGGCAGCGCCCGGGGTTGAAGGCGGCAAAGGTCACCGATACGCGCGCTTCGCCGTCGCCGCAGGGCACGGGATGGGAACGACGCAGCACATGATCACGCTGTTCTACCGGCATGCCAGGGCCGTCCGCCACGAAGGCTTCGATCAGCACCACCACCTGGCCGCCGTTGTCCGCCCAGCGGCGCGCTTCGGCCAGGGTCAAGGGCACGTGGTGGCCGGTACAGCACTTGCCGCAGCCGGTACAGGCGAAACGCAGGTTGTCGGTCACTTGGCTTCCGGGCTCCACTCGCTGACGAAGGCGCGCTGGTGCTGGCGGTCGTACAGGCAAAGCTCGGTGCCGGTGCGCTGCTGCATGTGCTTCTGGGGGTAGACGCCTTCGATCAGCAGGGCGCTCATGCCGACCTGGTCATCGAACTCGGCGGGCTTGCTGCGGGCGTGGGCATCCTTGAACTGGCTGGCAGCCAGGCAGGCCTTGAGCATCTGCTGGCGCTGCTCGTTCCAGGCCTGGCTGCTGGAGGCCTGGGCGATACCGCTGAAGAGGGCGCAACTGATCAGGATAGAGCTGAGAAACTTCATACGCGATTCCGGCAAGTTACTTGCGAGGGGCGCGAATTATGCCCGACTCGACCCCGGCGGCAAGCCGGGGAGTTTGTCTCCGAATATATCAGCGCTCGGCGAACACCACGGCGCGCGCCGCCACCACCAGACAATCGGTCAGCTCCGGCGAGGAGAACTTGGTGAGGATGGCATTGGCCCCGGCCTGGGTCGCCTTTTCGCTGCTCATGGCGCTGTCCAGCGAGGTGTGCAGCAATATGTACAGATGCTGGAAATCGGGGGTTTCGCGCAGGGTGCGAGTGAAGGCGTAGCCGTCCATTTCGCTCATTTCGATGTCGGAGACGATCACGTTGATTTCCTGCGCGGTGCCTTGCAGTTCAAGCAGCACGTTGATGGCGTCCTTGGCGCTGCGCGCGGTATGGCATTCGATGCCGAGGTTGCGCAGGGTGTGCACCGACTGCTGCAGGGCCACCTGGCTGTCGTCCACCACCAGGATGTTGGCGGCGGCCAGCAGGCTGGCATCTTCCTCGCTCAAGGTGCCGTGAGGCTGCTCGGGCACCGGCGGGGCGATGGCGTGGATGACTTTTTCGATGTCCAGCACCTGCACCAGGGTGTTGTCGACCCGGGTCACGCCGGTGATGAACGAGCGGCTGCCCGAGCCGTAGGGTGGTGGTTTGATGTCGGTGCTCAGGCAATGCACGATGCGGCTGACCGCCTGCACATGCAGGCCCTGGCGCGAGCGGCTGATCTCGGTGACGATCAGGCAGCCGCCGTCCGGGTCGGCCAGCGGCCGTTCGCCGATGGCGCGGGACAGGTCGATGACCGACAGCGGATTACCGCGCAGGGTCGCCACGCCTTTCACGTGGGGGTGCGATTCGGGCAGTTTGGTCAGCGGCGGGCAGGGAATTATCTCGCTGACCTTGAGCAGGTTGATTGCCATCAACTTGCCGCTGCGCAGGGTGAACAGCAGCAGGGACAGCGAATCCGCGCGGGCATTTGGCGTGGCCATGGTGACCTTCGTGGGGAACAGGGGATAACCGGTTATCGGCCTGTTTTGGTCGGGCTTTAGCGGGCGTGGGGATTCTGGGGCTGCTTTGCAGCCCATCGCGACACAAGGCCGCTCCTACAGGGGATCGCGGTCCCTTGTAGGAGCGGCCTTGTGTCGCGATGGGGCGCAAAGCGCCCCCAGGATTCCAACTCAGCGCAGCCCGAGCCTACGGGCCAGGCGGCTAAGGTTGGCGCGGTCCAGGCCGAGTTCCCGGGCAGCCGCTGCCCAGTTTTCTTCGTGCCGCTGCAGGCAGGCCTCGATCACCTGGCGCTGGTAGTCGTCGACGGCTTCGCGCAGGCCCCCCTCGGGTAGCGGCGCCGCCGGCAAGGGCACAGCAGGGGAGGGCGGGGTGCCGGGCGTTGCCGTTGCGCGCAGGTCCAGATCGATGGCTTCCAGGGTGAGGATGCGTGGCCTGTCGGAATGTTGGCCCAGCGCCTTGAGCGCCGAGCGGCCGATCAGGTGTTCCAGTTCACGCACGTTGCCTGGCCAGTCGTAGGCCAGCAGCGCGGCCTGGGCCTCGCTGCTCAGGCGCAGGCTGTTCAGGCCCAGGCGCGAACGGTTCTGTTCGAGGAAGTAGCCGGCCAGTAGCAGCACATCACGCCCACGTTCGCGCAACGGCGGCACATGCAGCGGGTATACGCTGAGGCGGTGGTAGAAGTCGGCGCGGAAGTTGCCAGTGCGCACTTCTGCTGCCAGGTCGCGGTTGGTGGCTGCGATCAGGCGCACATCCACCCGGTGTTCGCGGTCCGAACCCAGGCGCTGCAACTGGCCGCTCTGCAGCACGCGCAACAGCTTGGCTTGCACCGTCAGTGGCAGCTCACCGACTTCGTCGAGGAACAGTGTGCCGCCGTTGGCCAACTCGAACTTGCCGCGGCGCTCGCCATGGGCGCCGGTGAAGGCACCGCGCACATGGCCGAACAGTTCGCTTTCCACCAGGGTGTCGGGCAGGGCGGCACAGTTGAGGCTGACCAGCGGTTTGTCGGCGCGGTTGCTGGCCTGGTGCAGGGCCTGGGCCACCAGCTCCTTGCCGACGCCGGTCTCACCGGTGATCAGCACGGTAAGGTCGCTGCCACCGACCAGGCGGATTTCCTCCACCAGGCGCTTGTGCGCGGGGCTCTGGCCAATCAGCTCTTTGTCCTGGCCGCTGGCCTGGCGGTAGATCTCCGCGCGGTGGTGTTCGTCTTCCGCGCGCAGGGCCAGGTGCTCGATGCGCTCGGCCACGGTGACCGTGGCGGCGGCCAGGCTGGCGAAGGCCTGCAGGGCGCCCAGCTCCAGGCTCTGGAACTGCCCGGGGGTGAGGGCGTCGAGGGTAACCAGGCCCCAAGGGCGCTCGTCGACCATCAACGGGCAGCCCATGCAGTCATGTACCTCCAGGTTGGCATCGGGGGCGTTGACCAGGCCGTCGTAAGGGTCGGGCAGCTCGGAGTCGCTGGCGAAGCGGGTGGGTTCCGCGCTGCTGAGCAGGATCTGGAAGCGAGGGTGCTCGCTGACCCGGAAGCGCCGGCCCAGGGTATCGGGGCTCAGGCCGTCCACTGCCAGCGGCACCAGCCACTCGCCGTCCAGGCGCAGCAGCGCGGCGGCATCGCAGGGCAGCAACCCACGCATGGCCTGCAGCAGGCGGCGATAGCGTTCCTGGTCGGGCAGGTCGCGGGAAAGGTCGCTGACCAGGGGCAGCAGGGTGGTGAGCAGGGGCTTCGTGGTCATATGGACTCCTGTGGGTCGATATGACTATACGTCGAGGTGGGTCGTTTTGACATGACCTGCGTCAACCCCCTGATTTTGCTGGAGATAAAAGTTGGCATGATTGATGTAATAGCTCGGGCAGTCATTTGAAGCCACAGGCTCAGGAGTTGTTGCAATGCTCAATGCCGAACAACGTGCAATCATCAAGGCCACTGTCCCCCTGCTGGAAAGCGGCGGCGAAGCGCTGACCACCCACTTCTACAAGATGATGCTCAGCGAGTACCCGCAAGTGCGCCCGCTGTTCAACCAGGCCCACCAGGCCAGCGGTGACCAACCGCGCGCCCTGGCCAACGGCGTGCTGATGTATGCCCGCCACATCGACCAGCTGGAGCAGCTTGGCGGCCTGGTCGGCCAGATCATCAACAAGCACGTTGCCTTGCAGATTCTGCCGGAGCACTACCCGATTGTCGGCAGCTGTCTGCTGCGCGCCATCGAAGAAGTGCTGGGCAAGGAAATCGCCACCCCCGCCGTGATCGACGCCTGGGGCGCGGCCTATGGCCAGCTGGCCGACATCCTGATCGGTGCGGAAGAGAACCTCTATAAACAGAAGGAAGAAGCCGAAGGCGGCTGGCGCGGTACCCGCGAATTCCGCCTGGTGCGCCGTGAGCAGGAAAGCAGCGAAATCGTTTCGTTCTACTTTGCCCCTGTGGATGGCAAGCCGGTGCTCAAGGCCGAGCCTGGCCAGTACATCGGCCTGAAGCTGGACATCGAGGGCGCCGAGCAGCGCCGCAACTACTCCCTGTCGGCACTGTGCGACGGTAAGGAATACCGCATCAGCGTCAAGCGCGAGGCGGGTGGCAAGGTTTCCAACTACCTGCACGATGTGCTGGCGGTAGGCGATACCCTGCAGCTGTTCCCGCCGGCTGGCGATTTCACCCTGGCAGCGAGCGACAAGCCGCTGGTGCTGATCAGCGGTGGCGTGGGTATTACCCCGACCCTGCCAATGCTGCAGGCGGCACTGCAAACCCAGCGTGAGGTGCATTTCATTCACTGCGCCCGTAACGGCGCCGTGCATGCCTTCCGCGACTGGATCGACGAGCTGGCCGAGCGTCACCCGCAGCTCAAGCGCTTCTACTGCTATGCAGAACCGCAGGGTGGTGCCGCGGCTGATGCCGTGGGCCTGCTGAGCGAGGACCTGCTGGCCGAGTGGCTGCCGCAAGAGCGAGATGTGGATGCCTACTTCCTCGGGCCCAAGGGCTTCATGGCGGCGGTCAAGCGCCAGCTGAAGGGCCTGGGTGTGCCAGAGCAGCAGAGCCGCTACGAGTTCTTCGGGCCGGCGGCTGCGCTGGAGTGATGTAGCGCCTGTACCGGCCTTTTCGCGGGCTTGCCCGCTCCCACAGGTACGCCACAGACTTCAAATCCTGTGGGGTACCTGTGGGAGCGGGCGAGCCCGCGAAGAGGCCGGTACAGGCTTGCAGCGTATTCATCCCAGCCGCTGGCAAGCCAGCTCCCTTGCAGCACTGCTCCCGCCCGTGGGTAATCGAGAACGAAACGGTCGATCGCATTCGTCGCCTGGGGGCTGGCTTGCCAGCGGCTGGGCCGCACTTCACCTTCCTGCCTATATAAAGGAGAGATGAAAGCGGCTGTGCAGCTTTCATCTTTAATCCTCCTTTAATCACGGTATCCTTCACTCCCGGGTGTCGAGGGGCTTGCCCCTGCGCGGCACCCGGGCAGCCGCTTTTTTGCCGCCCGGCGTTGAACCGACGTCGTTGCGGCCGGTCTCAGCCACACCGGATAGCCCTGCGCAGCGCTATCACGCCGCTTCCTCGGCACGCTCAAAGGCCCTGCCCAGCGTGTAGACTTGCGCCAGGCAGGCGGATCACGCTGCCACTATCCATCGAAGGAACCGGCAATGAACGAACAAACATCGCGCCTGAATCGGGAACGGCGCTTTCTGGTACTTTTGGGCCTGATCTGCCTTTCGCTGATCGGTGGCGCCCTCTACATGCAGATAGTCCTGGGCGAGGCACCATGCCCGCTGTGCATCCTGCAACGTTATGCGCTGTTGTTCATCGCCGTGTTCGCCTTCATCGCCGCGGCGATGCCCGGGCGCCGCAGCCTGACCTTCTTCGAGGCACTGGTGGTACTCAGCGCCATTGGCGGAATCGTTGCGGCCGGCAACCATGTGTATATACTCGCCAACCCCATGGTCAGTTGCGGTATCGACACCCTGCAGCCGATCGTGGACGACCTGCCGCTGGCCAAGCTCTGGCCGCTGGTGTTCCAGGTCGACGGCTTCTGCAGCACGCCGTACCCGCCGATCCTCGGTCTGTCGCTGGCGCAATGGGCGCTGGTGGCGTTCGTCCTGACGGCCGTCCTGGTTCCGCTCGGGATCTACCGCAACCGACGCCAGGCTTAGACAAAAGTCCCGAACGGCATGGGGTCTTTTACGCCGCATGAGAAGAGGGAAAATTCGCTCACCGCTTGATCCAGATCAACCCAGAGGCCTTGCAGAATGCGGCTTTGGGGCCTATCAAGCGGGGTGCGACAAACTGTCGCGAAGTTGAATTTTTGAGCAGCATTGTTACAGATTCTGTAAAGGACTGTTGCTCAATAAGTCATAGTCAAGGGTTGGCGACCTATCTACAATCGCCCCCAATTTCCGTTCGGCACTGCTTGCAAGTCGCAGGATTGAAGGAAGCCCCAGCGCTCCTTTTTGCTGACTTCGTCAAGTTTCGCCCAACGGCGATACCGGGCGGACCCCCCTCCGCGTTTTCCCGCACCAAATGGACTTGGTCTGAAGTACAGGCCTGTTGCCTACGAAACCATAAGCACCGCTAACCCGCTTGACGCCAAGGTCCTGCAGTCGGACCCCGGGCAGGAGCGAGTACGGGCGCGAAATGCCGCACTTGGCAGGACGAAGTGTTGGCTACCAAAACACAAATTGCATTGAAGCAAGCTGATCTAGAGGTCGTGAGATGAGTAAAAAGCGTTACCCCAGACTGTTTGGCATATTGCCCTTTTTAGGCATGCTTTTACTCAGTGGGTGCAACTGGACCCTGCTCGACCCGAAAGGTCAGGTCGGCATTGAGCAAAAGAACCTGATCCTGATCGCTACCGGCCTGATGCTGCTGGTGGTGATTCCTGTCATTATCATGACCGTGGTTTTCGCCTGGAAGTACCGTGCTTCCAACAAGGCTGCCACCTACACCCCTGACTGGTCGCACTCGACCAAGATCGAAGCCGCGGTGTGGATCATCCCGATCCTGATCATCATCGCCCTGGGCTACTTCACCTACCACTCCACCCACAAGCTGGACCCGTACCGTCCGCTGGATTCCGATGTGAAGCCGGTGCAGATCGACGTGGTCGCGCTGGACTGGAAGTGGCTGTTCATCTACCCGGAGCAGGGCATTGCCACGGTCAACAAGATCGTCTTCCCGGCTAACACTCCGGTCAACTTCCGCGTCACTTCCGACGCCGTGATGAACTCGTTCTTCATCCCGGGCCTGGGCGGCCAGATCTACGCCATGGCCGGCATGACCACCAAGCTGCACCTGATCGCCAACGAAAACGGCGAGTTCGACGGTATCAGCGCCAACTACAGCGGTGCTGGCTTCACCGGCATGAAATTCAAGGCTACTGCCACCTCTCAGGAAGACTTCGACAAGTGGGTCGCCGAGGTCAAGCAGTCGCCGAAGAAGCTGGACAAGGCCGAATACGACGCCTTGGCCAAACCAAGCGAAAACAACCCAGTCGCGCTGTATAGCGAGGCTTCGCCTGACCAGTTCCAGCTGATCGTCGACAAGTACGAAGGCATGAACCGCGGTCGTCCGAGCCACGAAGAAGCAGGCAGCAAAGATCTGGCCACTACCAAGGGTGTGGAATCGAGTATGCAACCAGCTGCCGGTGCAGAGGAGTAAGAGATGTTCGGTAAACTAAGCCTGGAGGCGATACCCTATCACGAGCCGATAGTCATGGTGACGCTTGCCATGATCGCGCTCGGCGGTATCGCTGTCGTCGGTGCTATCACCTACTTCCGCAAGTGGACCTACTTGTGGAGCGAGTGGTTGACGACTGTCGACCACAAGAAAATCGGGGTGATGTACATCATCGTCGCGATGGTCATGCTGCTGCGCGGCTTTGCCGACGCCATCATGATGCGTACCCAGCTGGCTGCCGCTACCGGTGGCTCCGAAGGCTACCTGCCGCCTGAACACTATGACCAGATCTTCACCGCTCACGGTGTGATCATGATCATCTTCATGGCGATGCCGTTCTTCACCGGCCTGATGAACCTGGCGGTTCCTCTGCAGATCGGTGCACGTGACGTTGCCTTCCCGTTCCTGAACTCCCTGAGCTTCTACCTGCTGCTGGCAGGCGTGCTGCTGGTCAACATCTCGCTGGGCGTTGGTGAATTCGCCAAAACCGGTTGGGTTGCCTATCCGCCGCTCGCGGGCATTCAGTACAGCCCTGGGGTGGGTGTCGACTACTACATCTGGGCGCTACAGCTCTCAGGCTTGGGTACGACGCTTACCGGCGTGAACTTCCTCGTCACCGTGATGAAGATGCGCGCACCTGGCATGAAGCTGATGGACATGCCGATCTTCACCTGGACCTGCACCTGGGCCAACGTGCTGATCGTGGCTTCCTTCCCGATCCTGACCGCTGCACTCGCTCTGCTGACTGTTGACCGTTATCTGGACTTCCACATCTTCACCAACGAGCTTGGTGGGAACCCGATGATGTACGTCAACCTGTTCTGGGCGTGGGGTCACCCTGAGGTCTACATCCTGATCCTGCCGGCCTTCGGTGTGTTCTCGGAAGTTACCTCCACCTTCTCCGGCAAGCGTCTGTTCGGCCACCACTCGATGATCTACGCATCGGGCGCCATCGCCGTGCTGGGCTTCGCCGTATGGCTGCACCACTTCTTCACCATGGGTGCCGGCGCCAGCGTCAACACCTTCTTCGGCCTGGCGACGATGCTGATCTCCATTCCGACCGGTGTGAAGCTGTTCAACTGGCTGTTCACCATCTACCAGGGCCGTCTGCGCTTCACCGCGCCGATCATGTGGACCCTGGGCTTCATGATCACCTTCTCCATCGGTGGCATGACTGGCGTTCTGCTGGCTGTTCCAGGTGCTGACTTCGTGCTGCACAACAGCCTGTTCGTAATTGCTCACTTCCACAACGTGATCATCGGTGGTGCGGTATTCGGCTACATCGCCGGCTTCGCCTACTGGTTCCCGAAAGCCTTCGGTTTCACCCTGAACGAGAAGTGGGGCAAGGCTGCCTTCTGGTTCTGGATCTCGGGCTTCTACGTAGCGTTCATGCCGCTGTACGCCCTGGGCTTCATGGGCATGACCCGTCGTCTGAACCACTCCGACAACCCACTGTGGGAACCCTACCTGTACGTAGCCGTTGTCGGCGCCGTGCTGATCCTGTTCGGTATCGCTTGCCAGCTGATCCAGCTGTACGTATCGGTTCGCGACCGCAACCAGAACCTGGACGTGACCGGCGACCCATGGGGCGGCCGTACCCTGGAATGGTCGACTTCGTCGCCACCTCCGTTCTACAACTTCGCCCACATGCCTGAGAAGGTTGGCCTGGACGCCTGGCACGAAGCCAAGGAAGCCGGTGTCGCCTACAAGCCTGCGGCCAAGTACGAAGCGATCCACATGCCGAGCAACACCGCCACCGGTTTGTTCATGGGCCTGTTCCTGACCGTCTTCGGCTTCGCCTTCATCTGGCACATCTGGTGGCTGGTTGGCGCGAGCCTGGTTGCAACCATCGCTGTCTTCGTTCGCCACGCTGCGCGTGACGACCAGGGCTACATGGTTCCGGCCGAAGAAGTGGCGCGCATCGAAGGCGAGCGCATGAAAGCGCTGGCCAAAGCAGGTGCTCTGCCTGCCGGCGCACGTGTCGAATCGTTTGAGCGGGTGTAATCAATGTCCAGTCAAGTAATGCACGGTGCTGCTCATGGTCACGACCATGGGCATGACGACCACCACCACGACTCGGGCCAGATGACCGTACTCGGTTTCTGGCTGTACCTGATGACCGACTGCATCCTGTTTGCGTCGCTCTTCGCCACCTACGCGGTGCTGTCCGGCAGTTTTGCCGGCGGCCCGTCGGGTCATGACATCTTCCAGCTCGATTTCGTAGCTGTTGAAACGCTGTTCCTGCTGCTGTCCTCGATCACCTTCGGCTTCGCCATGCTGAAGATGTTCGATGGCAAGAAAGCTGGCGTACTGGGCTGGTTGGCTGTGACCTTCCTGTTCGGTGCAGGCTTCATCGCGATGGAAATCTACGAATTCCATCACCTGATCGCCGAGGGCTTCGGCCCGCAGCGCAGTGGCTTCCTGTCGGGCTTCTTCGCCCTGGTAGGTACCCACGGTCTGCACGTGACCGCTGGCCTGATCTGGATGGCAATCATGATGTACCAGATCAACAAGCACGGCATCACGCCGACCGCCAAGACCCGCATGAGCTGCCTGAGCCTGTTCTGGCACTTCCTGGACGTGGTCTGGATCTGCGTATTCACCGTCGTCTACCTGCTGGGAGTTCTGTAATGGCTAACGCACACGACACTCATCACGAAGGTAACCACGGCAGCGTCAAGTCGTACATGATCGGCTTCATCCTGTCGATCATCCTGACTGCGATCCCGTTCGGCCTGGCCATGTCGCCAAGCCTGCCGAAGAACCTGACCGTTCTGATCATTGTTGCCATGGCCGTGATCCAGGTAGTAGTGCACCTCGTGTACTTCCTGCACATGGACCGCTCGAAAGAGCAACGCAACAACGTTTCGACGTTCCTGTTCACCACCCTGGTGATCGCTCTGCTTGTCGGCCTGTCGCTGTGGATCATGTTCAGCATCCACTTCGAAATGTTGGCCAAGTGAGGTAAGACTGCATGTCCGTTAAGCACTTTATCCAAATCACCAAACCGGGGATCATTTTCGGTAACGTGCTTTCCGTGGCAGGCGGTTTCTTCCTTGCCTCGAAGGGCCATGTGGATTTCGCCCTGTTCCTGGCGGTGGTGATCGGTACTTCGCTGGTGGTTGCGTCCGGATGCGTGTTCAACAACTGCATCGACCGTGACATCGACCACAAGATGGAGCGCACCAAGAACCGCGTCATGGTCCAGGGCGGCATGTCGCTGCCCCTCGCGCTGATCTACGCCACCCTGCTCGGGGTGGCGGGTTTCAGCCTGCTGTATGTCCAGGCCAACCCGCTGTCGGCGTTCTGTGCGCTGATCGGCTTCATCGTCTACGTCGGTTTCTACAGCCTGTGGCTGAAGCGTAAATCGGTGCACGGCACCTTGGTCGGCAGCCTGTCTGGTGCCATGCCTCCGGTGATCGGCTATTGCGCCGTGAGCAACAGCTTCGACCTGGCTGCGGTTACCCTGCTGGTGATGTTCAGCCTGTGGCAGATGCCGCACAGCTTCGCCATCGCCATCTTCCGCTTCAAGGATTACAGCGCTGCCAACATTCCGGTCCTGCCGGTGGCACGTGGCATCCTCGCGGCGAAGAAGCAGATCGTGCTGTACGTGCTGGCCTTCGTGCTCGCGACCCTGATGCTTACCCTCGGCGGTTACGCCGGCCTCGGCTACCTGGCCGTGGCAGCAGCCATGGGCCTGTACTGGCTGTACATGGCCTGGGGTGGCTACAAGGCCGAGGACGACAGCAAGTGGGCCCGCAAGGTGTTCGGCTTCTCCATCCTCACCGTTACTGCCCTGAGCGTGATGATGGGTGTGGACAGCCAGACCGCTGCGGACGTGCTGATGACATACGCACGCTGATACTGCTGCCTGTTTCACGAAAACCCCGGCCACTGTGCCGGGGTTTTTTTATGGGTGTTTTCCTGGATTTCGAGAGTAGCGCGCTCACTGTGGGAGCGGGTTTACCCGCGAAGAGGTCGAGCCTGAAAACATAAAATTCATATTTTCAAAAAATACATCTGAAAAAATATAACAAAACAGGAAATTGTCCTTTACAAGCATCCTGTATCGGCACTATCTTCTGATTCAGGCCGCCACATCGGCCAGCGTCGCTCGGACGGTTCCGGGCGCTTACGTACTCAGAGGAAGCCATGGCCAACCCAGGTTCGCCGCGCCGCTTTGCGCGCATCGATCGTCTCCCCCCTTACGTCTTCAACATCACTGCCGAGCTCAAGATGGCTGCCCGCCGCCGTGGCGAGGACATCATCGACCTGAGCATGGGCAACCCCGATGGCGCCACCCCGCCGCACATCGTCGAGAAGCTGGTGCAGGTCGCCCAGCGTGAAGACACCCACGGCTACTCCACCTCCCGTGGCATCCCGCGCCTGCGTCGGGCCATCTCCAACTGGTACAAGGAACGCTACGAAGTCGACATCGACCCGGAAAGCGAAGCCATCGTCACCATCGGCTCGAAGGAAGGCCTGGCACACCTGATGCTGGCCACCCTCGACCAGGGCGACACGGTGCTGGTGCCCAACCCCAGCTACCCGATCCATATCTACGGGGCGGTGATTGCCGGTGCCCAGGTGCGTTCGGTGCCGCTGGTACCGGGCGTGGACTTCTTCAACGAACTCGAGCGGGCCATCCGCGAGTCGATCCCCAAGCCGAAGATGATGATCCTCGGCTTCCCGTCCAACCCCACCGCCCAGTGCGTGGAACTGGACTTCTTCGAGCGCGTGGTGGCATTGGCCAAGCAGTACAACGTGCTGGTGGTGCATGACCTGGCCTACGCCGACATCGTCTACGACGGCTGGAAAGCCCCGTCGATCATGCAGGTGCCGGGGGCCAAGGACATCGCGGTGGAGTTCTTCACCCTGTCCAAGAGCTACAACATGGCCGGCTGGCGGATCGGTTTCATGGTCGGCAACCCCGAGTTGGTCAGTGCCCTGGCGCGGATCAAGAGCTACCACGACTACGGTACCTTCACTCCGCTGCAGGTGGCTGCCATTGCAGCACTGGAAGGCGACCAGCAGTGCGTGCGCGACATCGCCGAGCAATACCGCCAGCGCCGCAACCTGCTGGTGAAAGGGTTGCACGAGCTGGGCTGGATGGTCGAGAACCCCAAGGCCTCGATGTACGTGTGGGCGAAGATCCCGCCGGAGTACGCGCACCTGGGCTCGCTGGAGTTTTCCAAGAAGCTGCTGGCCGAGGCCAAGGTATGCGTGTCGCCGGGGATCGGCTTTGGTGATTATGGTGATGACCATGTGCGCTTTGCCCTGATCGAGAACCAGGACCGTATTCGCCAGGCGATTCGCGGGATCCGGCAGATGTTCCGGGCTGATGGGGTGGCCCGCAAATAAGCTGTTGGGGCCGCTTTGCGGCCCTTTCGCGACACAAGGCCGCTCCTACAGGGACCGCGCAGTTTTCGAATCCTGCGCGGTCCCTGTAGGAGCGGCCTTGTGTCGCGATGGGCTGCAAAGCAGCCCCGAGTGACTCAAAGGCGAGTTTTCCACCTGCATCCCACCGATTGATCTACCTATTTTTCTGCACTCATTTCTCACCACAGAGACCCACAAATGAGTGTCTTCACCGCCTATTTCTGCGGCACCGGTTCCCACCGCTTCGACGACGTCAACCCCAACTTCTGGAATGGCGAGCTGGTCTCGACCCTGGCAAGCAATGACCAGGGCCGCGAGTTTGCCCACTGGATCGCCGTTGACGGCCCCGGCAGCGGCAACCTCCAGGACGACAACCTGTTCGTCGAGCCCGGCGGCTACTTCAACTGGACCGGCCAGTTGTTCGGCCGCGGCTGGGAAGAGAACGTCAACCATGTGCTGCAGGTGATCAAGGGTGAAAGCAGCTGGCAGCGCACCAAGCTGAGCGAAGTGGAGTATCAGCGCCTGAAGGACGCCGGCGTACCCATTCCGGATGTGTCTTCCACTGCCTCCTGGTTCTGGCGTACCTACGACTATGGTGAGCGCCATCCAACACCGCAGGAGTTGCAGGAGCGCATCATCAGCTTGTTCCGCAAGCCGCGCTTGCCGACCCAGGTGAACCTGGTGGGCTGGAGCAGGGGAGGCATCAGCTGCCACATGCTGGCTAACGCCATGGCGCAGGACCCTGTATTGCGGGACATACCCGTCAATATCTTCGCCATCGACCCGGTGCCGGGCATCGGCAACCTGCAAAGCCGGCGGGTAACCCTGGCGGGCAATGTCCGCGAGTACGTGGGTTTCTATTCGCGGGACGAACGATCCAAAGGTTTCGCCTGTGTGATCCCCTCGGTCGAACCGGATACGCGGATGTGCATCTACCCCATGCCAGGCCGGCATGCCACGCTGGTGGGCAACGCCTCCGTCGACGGTGCGGGTGACGGTAAGGTACTGGCGGAGCCGGGGTTGATCGTTCGCCATTTTGCCGAGGTCTGCCTGACCCGCTGGGGTGTGCAACTGGACAAGCGCCTGGCCCTGAGCGACAACCAGTTAATGCAATACCACAGGGTCATGGCTGCTGCCGAAGGGCAGTACAAGGCCATGCGCAGCGAGTCGTATACCGTACTGACCGAGGGCGAAAAGGACGACCGGCTGGTGCATTGCGGCGAGGCTCGCACACACTTCAGCAAGGTGTGTGGTGATGGCTATGACCCGACCGAAGGCCTTGGCTTGCAGCGCTGGGATGTCACTTCCTACAAGGCATTACGCTAACTTGAACGGGCGGCCGGCGAAGGCGCTGGTCGTCCATGCTCAATTGCCGGATCAGCGGCATATATTTTTGCATTCCCCCTCTATCCAGCCGCCCCGGCTTGGATTGAAAATGGCGCCGCGGGCCAGCCCCGATAACAACAACCTTCCCTTCGTGCCATCATGTCCGAATACAACCCTTGCCTTGACTGCGGCGCCTGCTGCGGGTACTTCCGTGTGTCCTTTTTCTGGGGCGAATGCCAGTCTGCCGGGGGCCTTGTACCGGACGACCTGGTGGTACAGATCAACCCCACCCGTGTTGCCATGATCGGCACCGATGCCAAACCCTGCCGCTGCATCAGCCTGCAGGGCGAGATCGGCCAGGAGGTGGCGTGCACCATCTACGCCAACCGTTCCAGCCCCTGCCGCGAGTTCGAGGCGTCGTGGGAGGGTGGGGTGCATAACCCCAGCTGCGACGATGCGCGGGCAGCGTATGGCCTGCCACCGCTGACCCCGCCCGGGGCCAACGAGCCGCATTGGCCGGATGATGGGGCGGAGGTGGCCTGATTCATCCTGGTTGCCTTTGTCGGCCTCTTCGCGGGCACGCCCGCTCCCACAGGTACTGCACAGGACTCAAACACTGTGCGGTCCCTGTGGGAGCGGGCGTGCCCGCGAAGAGGCCATCAGCTGTAAGAAGATTCTGAACCTGAAACCAAATGCTTCAGGTGGCCGGGCATTGGGAATTATCCTACGAGCTCAGTCGGTTGCCGTCTGATAGGCAGGGAAATACCACAGCGTTAACTTCACCGTTCGCCCAGAAGGCGAGCGAGTGTGAGAACTCGTCGTTGGTAGTCCCTTGTCAGCTTATGGCAGCTGTGCGCGTGCAGGCTTTGGCCTGACCGTGGTGACTCCAACACGGGCTTCTCACCTCGCGCACGGCTGCCGCCCAAATCTGTGAGAAGGATCGAGGTGGTTGCCTTCAGCACACATTTGGAGTTCATCATGAGCAATCACCTCAAATCCCGCACCACCGCAGGCGTGGAGAAGTTCCTCGAGCTTTACCGGGTAGAACCGGGCGTACCGCTTGACCTGGCATTCGATGAATTATCGGTGCTGATCGGCTGCATCAAGCACCTGAACGAAGAGGCCGAGATGGAGGGCGACAAGATCGCCGGCAGCGCGGCACGTATTCTCAGTGCCATGGCCAAGGCGCTGATCAATGACATGGAAATGGGCTTGAATCGGGGCGCCTGAACGATTTTTGGGGCCGCTTTGCGGCCCATCGACGCGGTTCGTCGCCACGACAAGCCAGGCTCCCACAGGTACACCACAGGCCCGGAGCCTTGCACTATACCTGTGGGAGCCTGGCTTGCCGGCGATGGGCTGCGCAGCAGCCCCGGGATGCTTGAACCGATCGCTTGACGTTAAACTGTCATCTCCTCAGCAATGGACAGGAGATCCGGCGTGACCCCACCCCGCAGTTTCCCCAGTGACCTCTGCCTCGACAGCCCGCGTCTGCAATTGCGCCCCATGCGCCATGCCGATGCCGCGCAATGGCTGGCGATCATGGCCGACCCCGAGGTCATGCGCTATTGGCACCATGCACCTTGGCAAAACCTGGCCGAAGCCGAAAGCGCCCTGGCCGCCGACCGCGAAGCCTATGCCAATGGCGACCAGCTCAAGCTTGGCATGTACCGCCGTGACAACGGCGAACTGATCGGCATGGTCCAGCTGTTCAACATCGACGATGTATCCCGCCGTGGTGAAATCGGCTACTGCCTCGCCAGCGCGGTGCAGGGCAGGGGCTACATGGACGAAGCACTGACCTGCTTCATCGACTACCTCGCCCACACCCTGCACATGCGCCGCCTGGAAGGCGAGATAGACCCGCGCAACCAAGGTTCGGCACGCACTCTGGAGCGCCAGGGCTTCGTGCTGGAAGGCACATTGCGTGCGCGTTGGTGCGTTGCCGGCGAGTTGTCCGATTCGGGTATTTATGGCCTTTTGCTAGAGCCCCCGGTTGCCTAGGAAGTAAATCTTTTGCCCGTTTTCTACCTGAGTTTCAGCCTGCTGCTGTATCTGCTCGCACTGTTCTTCGATGGCGCGCTGATGAGTGGCGACCGCCATATGCCGGCCCTGCAGATGCTGTTGTATGGGCCCTGGGGCATGCCCTTCGGTCTGCACCAGTGGTTTGCCAACCCGTTGCTGGCCCTGGCGGTCCTTGCTCATCGACGCTTTCGCCGGCTGGCATTGCTGGTCGGGCTGGTGGCTCTGTATCTGGCGGTCAGCAGCTTTGGAATTGACCGCCTGCCGGACAATCAGAGCTATGAATTTCATGACCTGACCGGTTTTGGTGCCGGTTTCTACCTGTGGCTGGCGGCGATGGTGGTGTTTTGCGTGGGCCAGGCCTGGCATTGCTGGAGGGCACGTAGCGCCGACGACATGCCGGGCTGGAGCTGGCTGGATGTGGTGTTGATCGCGGCGCTTGGCGTGGCGTTGTATGCGGCAACGCAGATGCCGTCGCTGCGCTTCGAACCGGGCAAGGTACTGATGCCGCCGGAACAGCCACAGACGCTGTGATACCCACAAGCAGGGTTTATGACCAAGTATTTGGCTTGCCTACCGCGATGGCAATTGCGGGTTCCATGTGCAGGCCAGTGGCGGGACCATGGCGCAGCTGGAAGGTGGGACCTGTGTGATGGACATGACCGGCGACCGCGCGGCGGAGCTGGAGCGGGTGCTCAGCCCTGGGCAGTGAGGTCATGTCAGGAGTGACTGGCCCCCCTTGTAGGAGCGGCCTTGTGTCGCGAAAGGGCCGCAAAGCGGCCCCCGATTTCAGCATCATGGCGAAAACAGCCGGGGCTGCTGCGCAGCCCTTTCGCGACACAAGGCCGCTCCTACAAGGTATTGCACTGCTCTTGGGAGCAGCTTTAGCTGCGCGGTTCGCGCAGCGCCCGGGCCTTGAGGTACTCGCGCACTTCCACCGCATCCCCGGCAAACTCGATACGCTCTGCCTTCGCTGCACGCTGGTAGGCATACATCGGGTCGTAATACTCGCTCAGCAAGCTTTCGATGAAGACCCGGTGCAACTCCACCGAACCACTGCGCTGCTGCTCGTCCAGCGCCTGGCGCAGGATTTCCGACAGCCGTTGATGGCGCTCGCCGCCGAGGCGTTTGTGAATCCTGCCCATGCTCTGCAGAAGCGTCTCGGCAAACAGTCGAAGGCCATCTTCTGCACCATGCAGGCTGACGAACTCGGCGCTCAGGTCGATCACGTAGTCGCGCAGGATACGCTCCACGCGGTTGGCCAAACTGTCTTCCAGCCACACCAGCGGGTATTGCTGCATGCCCTGATACAACTCCAGCGGTACGGTGCAGCTGCCCACGATTCGGCCTTCGTCTTCCAGCACGAACTGCTCGATACCCCGGGCGCGTTTTTTCAACACGTCTATGGCCAGCCTGTTCTCGAAGTCGATCTGCGCTGGCTGTGCAGTGGCGCGCTTGCCAAAGCTGGAACCTCGATGGTTGGCGTAGCCCTCCAGGTCCAGCTCGTTGTCCAGCAGGTGCAGCACGTCGGTCTTGCCGGTGCCGGTCAGGCCGCCCACGAGCACGAAATCACATTGCGCGACCGCCTGTTGGGTAGTCTCCAGCAGGAAGTGGCGCATGGCCTTGTAGCCGCCCTCGACGAGGGGGTAGTCGATGCCCTTCTCATCGCGCAGCACTTTCTGCACAAGATGCGAGCGCAGGCCGCCACGGAAGCAGTACAGGTAGCCTTCCGGGTGATCCTCGGCGAACTTTGCCCAGGCCTCCAGACGTGCCTGCTTGATCTCACCGCTGACCAGCTTGTGACCCAGAACGATGGCTTCAGCCTGGCCCTTCTGCTTGTAGCAGGTGCCGACCTTTTGCCGCTCCTGGTCATTCATCAGCGGCAGGTTTACGGCACCGGGGAAGGCGCCCTTGGCAAATTCGACAGGTGCACGCATGTCCATCATCGGCACGTCGTCGAGGAACAACTGGCGGAAGTCGGTGCAGTCGGGGCGCATCAGATCACCTCGACCGCGTGGCTCTGTCGCTCGACCAGCTTGCCGATCGGCGCCAGCTGCAGGCCCAGTTCGGCGGCCACCGCCAGGAACTCGGCTTCACCTTCCGGGGTAACCGCCACCAGCAGGCCGCCGCTGGTCTGCGGGTCGCACAGCAGGTGCTTCTGGTCGTCGCTCAGGGCGCCGATCTTGTGGCCGTAGCTGTCAAAGTTGCGCAGGGTTCCGCCGGGGATGCAGCCCTCGGCCAGGTAGTGGTCGACGCTGGGCAGGCGCGGGACGGCGGCATAGTCCAGATGTGCGGTAAGGCCACTGCCTTCGGCCAGTTCCACCAGGTGGCCGAGCAGGCCGAAACCGGTGACGTCGGTCATGGCCTTGACCCCGTCAAGCTTGCCGAAGCGGCTGCCGGGGGTATTGAGGGTGCACATCCAGTCGCGAGCCAGGCCCTGGTCCTGGGTGCGCAGCTTGGCTTTTTTCTCGGCGGTGGTGAGGATGCCGATACCCAGTGGCTTGGTCAGGTACAGGCGGCAGCCTGCGCTGGCGGTGTCGTTGCGCTTGAGGTGACGCTTGCTGACCACGCCGGTGACGGCCAGGCCGAAGATCGGCTCGGGGGCGTCGATGGAGTGGCCGCCAGCCAGCGGGATGCCGGCTTCGGCGCACACCGCACGGCCACCGCGGATCACTTCGCGGGCCACTTCCGGCGGCAGCACGTTGACTGGCCAGCCGAGGATGGCAATGGCCATCAGCGGGTCGCCGCCCATGGCGTAGATGTCGCTGATGGCGTTGGTGGCGGCGATGCGGCCGAAGTCATACGGGTCATCGACGATCGGCATGAAGAAGTCGGTGGTCGAGACCACGCCGCGCTCGTCATCCAGCGCGTACACGGCAGCGTCGTCGCGCGAGGCGTTGCCCACCCACAGTTTCGGGTCCAGGGCCTGGGCGCCGCTTTCAGCGAGGATCACATCCAGCACCTTGGGGGATATCTTGCAGCCACAGCCGGCACCATGGCTGTACTGGGTCAGGCGAATCGGCTCGCTCATGTGCACCTCAGGAGGTCAATTTGATGCGCGATTGTAGCAAAGCTGGCCTTTGCGCCTGCGCCTCTTATAATTCCCGTCGTCGGCGCATAAGCCGGCCTTTCCCCGCTATTGAACCGGAGAACACCCATGCTCAAACGCCCTCTGGCGCTCGCCGCCGGCCTCGTGCTGTCTTGCTGTGCCGTTGTCGCCCAGGCTGCCGACACCCTGCGGGTCAGCGCCATCCCTGACGAAGCACCGACCGAACTGCAGCGCAAGTTCAAGCCTTTGGGCGAGTACCTGGCCAAGCAGCTGGGCATGGAGGTGAAGTTTGTGCCGGTGGCTGATTACCCGGCGGTAGTCGAATCGCTGGCTTCCAACCGTCTGGACCTGGCCTGGCTGGGGGGCTTCACTTTCGTGCAGGTGCACCTGAAGGACCCTGCAGCCACGCCGCTGGTGCAGCGTGAACAGGATGCGCAGTTCACTTCCAAGTTCATCACCGCCAACCCTGATGTGAAGAGCCTGGCCGACCTCAAGGGCAAGTCGTTTGCCTTCGGTTCCATCTCGTCTACCTCGGGCAGCCTGATGCCGCGTTACTTCATGCTCAAGCAGGACAACATCAAGCCTGAAGACTACTTCGGCCGCGTCGCCTACTCCGGCGCCCACGATGCCACCGTGGCCTGGGTGCAGGCCGGCAAGGTCGATGGCGGCGTGCTCAACGCCAGCGTGTGGCAGAAGCTGGTGGATGCCGGCAAGGTCGATACCGCCAAGGTGAAGGTGTTCGCCACCACCCCGACCTACTTCGACTACAACTGGACCGTGCGCGGCAACATGGACCCGGCGCTGAAAGAGAAGATCAAGAAAGCCTTCCTCGGCCTCGACCCGGCCAACCCGGAGCACAAGGCGATCCTCGACCTGCAGGCCGCCAGCCGCTTCATCGAGACCAAACCTGAGAACTACGTGGGCACCGAACAGGCTGCACGCGAGGCCGGCCTGCTCAAGTGACATCGACAGTGGCTTCCAACGTGGCTATTCATCTGCACGGGGCCGGGCTGCGCCATGGCCAGGTGCGTGCGCTTGATGCCGTGAGCCTGAGCATCGGCCAGGGCGAGCGCGTCGCCATCATCGGGCCTTCGGGCGCGGGCAAGTCCAGCTTGCTGCACCTGATGGCGACCGCCGTCCAGCCCAGCAGCGGGCGCCTGGAGCTGCTCGGCGAACAGCCCTGGGCGCTGTCCGCCAGGGCCCGCCAGCGCCTGCGTGCGCGGGTAGGCCTGGTGCACCAGGCACCGCCCTTGCCACCGCGCCAGCGGGTGGTGACGGCGGTGCTGGCCGGCCGCCTGGGGCAGTGGAGTGTGCTGCGCGGCCTGCTCAACCTGCTGTACCCCAGTGATGTGCCGGGGGCGCGCCAAGCCCTGGCCGAGCTGGGCCTGGCCGACAAACTGTTCGTGCAGTGCGGGCAATTGTCCGGTGGCCAGTTGCAGCGGGTGGGTATTGCCCGGGCGCTGTACCAGCGGCCGCAGGTGTTGCTGACTGACGAGCCGGTGTCGGCCATGGACCCGGTGCTGGCCGACCACAGCCTGGCCTTGCTCAACCGCCACGCCCAGGCCAATGGCGTGACCCTGGTGGCGAGCCTGCATGCCGTGGATCTGGCGCTGGCGCACTTCCCGCGGGTGATTGGTATCCGCGAAGGGCAGGTGGCGTTCGACTGCCCGGCGCAAGCGGTGACCGAGCAGTTGCTGGATGCGCTGTACGCCAACGAACAACTGGCTTCACCGCCAAGCCAGGGGCCGACCCTGACCGTGCAGATTCCGCGATGCTGACGCTTGATGCCCGCGACCCGGCGCTGTTGCCGCGGTTGCTGCTGACCCTGCTGGCGGTGGCGGTGCTATGGCCTGGCATCCGGTTGAGCGAACTGAACCCCGGGGTGCTGCTGCAGGCAGAGAACCGCCAGCAGATCGCCAGTTTCACCAGTGCCTTCTGGCCACCGGCACACGATGCCGACTTCCTTTCGCTGCTGTATGAAGCCACCCTGCAGACCCTGGCCGTGGCCACGGCCGGCATGGCGTTGGCGTTACTGCTGGCGGTCCCTGCCGGGTTGCTGGCCAGCCGTGCCCTGTCGCTACGCGCAGCCTCCCGTGGCGGTCGCGCCGGGTTATGGTCGCGGTTGCTGCGCCTGCCGGTGCGCTGGTTGCTGATTTTCCTGCGCAGTGTGCCGGAAATCGTCTGGGCGTTGCTGTTCGTGCGGGCCGTGGGGCTGGGGCCGACGGCGGGCGTACTGGCCATTGCCATTACCTACAGTGGCATGCTCGGCAAGGTCTATGCCGAGATCTTCGAGTCGGTCGACCAGCGCCCGGCGCATGCCTTGCTGCAGGCGGGTAGTGGCCGCCTGGCTGCGTTTTTCTACGGCATCCTGCCCAGTGCAGTGTCCGAAGTGGTGTCCTACACCGTGTACCGCTGGGAGTGCGCTGTACGTGCCTCGGTGGTGATGGGCTTTGTCGGTGCTGGTGGGCTGGGGCAGCAGATCGACCTGTCGATGCGCATGTTCGCTGGAGCGGAAGTGGCAAGCATGCTGCTGACGTTCCTGGTCCTGGTGATGCTGGCCGACCTGCTCAGCCGCTTCCTGCGTTGGAGGCTGGCATGAACCGGGTCATCAATTGGCTGGTGCTAGGCGCCATCGTGGCTGCGGTGATGGCCTCGTTCGCATACCTGGAGCTGGACTTGCAGGCGCTGGTCGGCAACGGCGGGCTGGGGCAGATGGGCGAATATGCCGGGCGTTTCCTGCACCCGGACCTGTCTGCCGGGCACCTGCGCGCGGTTGCGCACGGGGCGCTGGAAACCTTGGCCATGTCCGGCCTGGGCACCTTGTTGGCCATGCTGCTGGGCATGCTGTTGGCGCTGCCGGCCGCTGGCCGGTTCGGTTGGCCGCTGCAGGCCTGTGCGCGGTTGTTGCTGAATGCCCTGCGGGCCATCCCGGAACTGGTGTGGGCCGCGCTGACGGTGCTGGCGGCCGGGCTTGGGCCGAATGCCGGTACCCTGGCGTTGGCGCTGCACACCGCTGGCGTGCTGGGGCGGCTGTTTGCCGAGGCGCTGGAGAACGCACCGCCGGAGCCGGCGGCGGCCATCCGCTTGCAGGGCGGCAGCCAGGTGGCGGCATTCTGCTTTGGCACCTTGCCCAATCTGTGGCCGCAGTTGCTGGCTTATAGCCTGTATCGGTGGGAGAACAATATCCGCATGGCCAGCGTGCTGGGGTTTGTCGGTGCGGGTGGGTTGGGGCAGATGCTGTACACCACCTTGAGCTTGTTCCAGGAGGCCCAGGCCAGCACGGTGATCATGGGGATGCTGGTGCTGGTGTTACTGGTGGACGCGTTGAGTGATGTGTTGCGCCAGCGCTATGTGCGGGCCTGATCGATAGCCGGGGCCGCGTTGCGGCCCTATCGCGACACAAGGCCGCTCCTACAGGCAAAGCGCCGCCTTTGATGCTTGCGCGGTCCCTTGTAGGAGCGGCCTTGTGTCGCGATGGGCTGCGAAGCAGCCCCAAAATCCCTCAGGCACCCACAACTCCGGCACACTGCGCCTCCCGCTGCATCGACTCCAGGTTCCGCTCGATCGTCTCGCAAATGCTGTCCATCTGGATCTGGTGTTCACTGAGTCTGAACGGGCTCTGCAAATCCGTCCCGATCCGCTCGATGGCCAGCAGCATGAAGCCCACCACCGTCGAAGCCAGCGGCGTGAACCAGCCCAGCGATTCCACCAGCCCCACCGGTACGATCAGGCAGAACAGGGTGATGAACAGCCGCGGAAAGTACACGTAAGGGTAGGGCAGCGGCGTATTGGCTATCCGTTCCATGCCACCTTGGGCATTGGACAGGTCCACCAGCGTCGACTCCAGCCTTGCCAGGCGAATGCTGTCCAGTCGCCCGGCCTGGTATTCCCGCGCCAGCAACGCAGCAGAACCGCTCAGAATGTCGTTGGCGAAATTGTTCGAACGGTTGCGCCGCTCGAATTCCGCAGGCGGGATGAACGCCATCAGTTCATCCGGGCAGCGCTCGCCCTTCAAGTGTGCCGCCAGGCAGTTCACATAGGCGATATGCCGGCGCAGCAGGGTAGCCTTGATCGGGTTCAGGCCATCATCCGGGTCATCGATCAGGGTCAGCGCCTGCCGCGCGAAGCTGCGTGAACTGTTCACCAACGCCCCCCACAATGTGCGCGCCTCCCACCAGCGGTTGTAGGCGCTGCTGTTGCGAAAGCTCACCAGCACCACCAGCGCCGAGCCCAGCAAGGTCAACGGGATCAGTGGCAGGGTGAACTTGCTGTTGAAGAACAGCATGAAATCGATGGTGACCAGCACATCCCAGATCAGCAGCCAGAACAACGACCAGCCGATGTAGCCGACGGTCTTCACGACCAGGCGGTACTTGCGGGTGATGATGTCTTTCACGCGGGGGTACCTCGAAACGCGGGTGATGCAGGATCGGACGTCGAGGCGCGGCGAAGGTTCGGGTGTTGAATGTTGCAGGTTTTTTATGACCGTGAAGAGAAAAGTCTGACCCCGCTATGGGAAATGCCTGAGTTCCCATATAAGGGGTAAGGCGACAGAGTGGGCCGCTTCAACACTTGAATGGGTGTGAAATGAGCGAAAAGTTGATCCCGTTTGATATGGCGGCCTTGTTGAGTAGTGATGAGGCCATCACTGAGTACCTTAGTCAGGTCCTCGCAGATGGCGATACCGAGGAAATAATTCGGGCACTTGGCCATATCGCTCGCGCACGGGGAATGACGCAGATCGCCACCGAGAGTGGGTTGGGAAGGGAAAGTCTGTACAAGGCACTCAGTCCAGGCGCAAAACCACGCTTTGACACTGTGCTGAAAGTCATTCGTGCCTTGGGTGTCGACCTCCTCGTTCAGCCCCATGTAGTTCCCCGCTAGCAGAACAGGGATTTCGGAGGGCTGAACGGGGCGGTTGGTCAGCTTCATGGCAGGTCATTCCTGCGCTGGCAACGGGGCGCGGTCGGACCGGCCGAGGCCATTGCCTCCAGTACTTGGCGAGGCCGTGAGCCAGAGGGGCTGGTCGTCTGGATGCTACTCCACCGGGTCACTCACCGGCTTGGCAAAGATGGCCTTGAGTTCGCTGGTCATCGGGAACTCCAGGTTTAAGCCTTTGGGCGGAATCGGCTGTTCGAACCAGCGCTTGTAGATCCCGTTGATTTCCCCTGATTTGTACAGTTCGCCCAGCGATGCGTTCACCAGCGCGAGGAACTGCGGGTCATCCTTGCGCACCATGCAGCTGTAGATTTCCCGCGACTGCTCTTCCCCGACCACCACCCAGTTGTGCGGATCACGGGCTTTGGCGCGTTCTCCGTAGAGCAGCGCATCGTCCATGTAGAACGCCGCCGCACGGCCGGACTGCAACATCTGGAAGGCTTCACCGTGGTCCTTGGCGCTGATCACGTACATGTCCATCTTGTTATCGACGTTGTAGCTTTTCAGATAGCGTTCGTTGGTGGTGCCGGCGGTGGTTACCACGTTCTTGCCGCGCAGGTCGGCGAAACTCTTGATCCCGCTGTCTTTGGCCGTCAGCAACTGGCCTTTGACATAGATGAACCCATAGGAAAACGCCACCTGTTTCTGGCGCTCTGCGGTGACGCCGGTCGAGCCGCACTCCAGGTCAACGGTACCGTTCTGTACCAGCGGAATGCGGGTTTGCGATGTCACCAGGTTGTACTTCACCTTGAGCTGGGGCAATGCCAGCTTCTGCTGTACCCGCTCGACGATCTCGTTCGCCAGGTCTACCGAGTAGCCCATGGGTTGCCCCGAATGGTCGCCCACATAGGAGAACGGTACTGAAGCATCGCGATAGCCCAAGGTAATGCTGTTGGCTCTGGCAATCTTGCTCAGGGTAGGCCCCAGCGCTGCTTCGTCAGCATGGGCCTGGGTGCCTAGCAACAGGCCAAGGGTGCAGCCGATCAACGTGATTTTTCGCATTGTTATTCTCCGTTGTAGGTGAGGGGGTCAGAGACATGCTGCAGTACGGTTATTTCCACCAGCCGCACGGGCGGTGAAACCCTGCAGGTCGATGGAGGGGCGGCGCTGGCCGATCAGTTCACTCAGCAGACGTGCGCTGGCGCAGGCCAGGGTAAAGCCCAGCGCACCATGGCCGAGGTTCAGCCACAGGTTGCGATACGCCGTTGCGCCCAGCAGCGGCACGCCGCTAGGCGTGGCCGGACGCATACCGGCCCATTCGATGGCGTAGTCATAATTACCGGCGTTGGCGAAAGTCTCGCGGGCCTGGCGCTTGAGCAAGGCCAGGCGCTTGGGGTCCAGCGACGGATCGAAACCGACAATGTCGACCATCGCCGCCACACGCAACTGTTCACCGATCCGGGCGTAGACGATCTTGCGGTCGTAGTCGGTGATGCTTAGGTCCGGCGCCCGGTGCTGGGCGCCAATCGGTACTGTCAGGCTATAACCCTTCAGCGGATACAGCGGCAGGTCGATGCCCGGCAGTGCCAGCAACGCACTGCGATGGCCGGCCGCAACCACCAGGTGCTCCACCGGCAGCACTTCGTCGTCCAGTTCAATCGCATTCACTACGCCATGCGCATGGCGAATTCCGGACACCGCCTGGCCCAGGCGGAACTTGCAGCGTCCCGACGCCTGCAAGCGCGCCGCCAGTTGCTGGCAAAAGCTGTGGCAATCGCCGACTTCTTCATCCGGGGTATAGATGGCACCGACAAAGGGCGCCTCCGCCAGCGCTGGGTCCAGACGGGCACAGTCGGCGTGCGACAGCACCTGTTGTTGCTGGGGTGCGGCAAGGTTCTTGCGCGCATGCTCGAAGCTGCTGGCCTTGCGGAAGGTGACCAGCTTGCCGTTGCGTCGCCAGTTGAAACCACCCAGGCCGTCCTCCTCACGCCAGGCTTGCAAGGTCGACTGGCTCAGCAGTGCGAGGCGCAGCAGATGGCCGGCGTTGGCGCGGTTGACCGAGGAGCGGCAAGCACCCAGGAATGCTGCCATCCAGCGCCACTGCGCACGATCGAAGCGCGGGCGCAATCGCAGCGGCGATTCACCGCGCAGCATCCAGCCAAGGGCCTGCAATGGCACACCTGCGTCGGCCAGGGGCGCCACGTAGCGGTAGGACAGCTGGCCGCCGTTGGCGAAGCTGGTTTCACTGCCCAACGAATCGCGAGCCTCGATCAGCGTCACATCAAAGCCGTCGCGTACCAGTGCGTAAGCGGTTGACAGGCCAATGACGCCACCGCCGATGATGCATACATGCTGAGCCATGTCAGTCCTTGGTCGTGGTTGGAACGAGGCTGAGGTTAGGGCCAGGTGACACGTGGCGAAAAATGAATAAAGATCGCTGAGCCATAAACAAAGGTTATGGACTTGCCATGCGCCTTCGCCATATCGAGATTTTCCAGGCCATCCGCCAGACCGGCTCGGTCAGCGGTGCCGCACAGTTGCTGCACGTTTCCCAACCTGCCGTGACCAAGGTGCTGCAGCACGCCGAGCAGCAACTGGGCTTCCCGTTGTTCCTGCGGGTGCGCGGCAAGCTGCAGCCCACGCCCGAAGCGCTGGAGCTGGAGCGTGAGGTCGACAAGGTCACGGAGAGCCTGCAAGGGGTGCGACGCCTGGCGCAAAGCCTGCGTCGCGCGCCGGGCCACAGCCTGCGGATCGGTGCGACCCCGGCACTGGCCCTGTCGCTGCTGCCGCCGGCCATTCATGAATGGACCCAGCGTTATCCGGATATCGCCTGCGAGCTGTCCAGCGCCCACAGTCGCGAACTGGTGCAGAACCTGTTGATGCGGGAGATCGATGTCGCCCTGACCCTGCAACAGCCAGATCACCCAGCGCTCAAGGCGCAGGCGCTGGCCAGCGGGGTTTTGGTGGCATTGGCGCCGGCAGGTTATTGGCCGCTGGAAGATGAAGGCAAGCCGCTGCCGTTGGCGGCACTGGCCGGCGCGCCCATGATCGGGCTGTCCAGCGCCGACCCGCTGTCGGTGCGCCTCGAAAGCTACCTCAAGGCGGTGGAGCCGCCGCCACGGGTGAGCATCGCGGTGCAAACCTATTCACTGGCCAGGGCGATGGTCGAATCCGGTGCTGGGCTGGCGGTGATCGATCCCTTCACCGCACTTGGCGCGGCGCCTGGGGCGACCGCGATCAGGCCGCTGGCCCCGGCGCTGCCGATTACCTTGTATGCGGTGACCCGCACTGCCGAACCGTCACCGCATACATTGAGCGAGCTGCTGACGATTTTCAGCAGCCGTGCCCAGGGGCAGCTGGATCGCTGGCGCTGACCGGACGGGCAAAAAAAACCGACCATAAGGTCGGTTTTTCTGAAATATGTTCAGCGACATATAACGCCGAACCACCGTTTCTCTTGGTATCTCGACGCTGACACCTTGCACTCTGAACCTCCACTGTTCAAACCTGGCATGGGTAGAGGAATCCTGGTCCGCCTCGTTGCGTCTCGTCAAGGAAAACCAAAATCAAAACGAGTGCCTAGGATCGCTTACCCCCTCTCGGCGGCCCGCTTTTCATCTCAATAAAGTGCAAAGGGGGAGAGAGCCATTGAACACAGCCCCTGAATATGAATCTCCAGAAAATTCACATCAGGAATGTCAAGTCGCCTCCATCGCGACCTTTGTGGCTGAGATGCGTCCGCAACTCGCTGAAATGGTCCCTTACCGTCTGTACGACGTACTCCCAGAACGCCCGATTATCGACAGTCTGCGTTACAACCTGCAGCGGCAGAAACCTGCGCATCTCTTTCTGAAAATCTCGCTGTGTTTGCTCCTGTCCCAAACTGGCCACCCGCTCCTCACCCTGCTGAAGGAATACTTCAACAGTGGTCGCATGATCACCAAGCTTTCTTTCGGCAAGTTCATAAGCGGGCGTCACCGTCCGCTGCCTGAGCCAGGCGATATCCCAAAGATCTCGATTCTTGATACGGCCCCGTCGCAGCGTAAATGCCAGCAACTTATCAACGAAGATTTCCTCAAGACTTTGCGCGTTGACGATCAATCCTTCGGTTCCCATGTCGACCCCATAAGGGTTTAACAAGGTCATCGGCTTAGGCTGGTAGGAAGGGATTGCACAGATATCTATATGGATTTTCTGCGCTGGCAGGCTTCGTGCCTCGGGACGTGTTTGCACGCGTAGCTTCCATGTGTCCACATTGCCTTCCTCCCGCGTAGGTTCGCTTACATCCACCTGTAGTCCGTACTTGTCGTTCAGGCTTGCAATGAGGTTCTCCTTCAGCGCAGCAAAATCCTCCCGTTTGAAATCCGCACCGCCCGTAAAGTCGAGGTCTTCACTGAGCCGTCGGGAGCCGTAGCAAGTCCGCAAACATGTTCCCCCAATGAAGCAGAGGTCCTGCAACAGACCTGTTTCGCTCAGGATCCGCATGATGTCGTGATGCAGCAGTTCCTTTTCCACGACCACCTGCAACGGGGCCAGGTCGGGCGTGTTGGTGAGGGCCTGCTGGACGAGTTGGTCAAACAAGTTCATTGGCTATTTCCCAATCAATCAGGTCCAGGCTGCGCTTGGCGCGTTTCATGTCTGCGAGGGCAAGGGCAGGCTTGGCGCGCCACAGCCGGCAGCGCTCGTCATAGTCAACCTGGCCCTGAAGGTCGGTGGCCTTGCGCCTGGTGTGGATGAACTCAAGTGTGCCGAATGTTCCGCAACGTATGGTCTGAGTGCGTCCGGATGACATGAGGGTTAGCCAATTCAGGGGGACCTGCGAGATCACGCCGGCGTCGCTGAGGGCGGACTCCAGGCTGATGTAGTTCAGGTTGTTCGCTCGCAGGCGTGCGGCAGCGTGGTACAGGACCAGCCCTTGGTTGGGTTTGGCCGGGGTGTAGAGGTAAAGGCCACGGCAGAGTCGGATCAAGGTGCTGTCGTTGGCGGCACGGCTCAGTACGGTGCGGTAGGCACTGTCGGAGAGGTCTGGTAGCAGGGCCCGCATATCGGCGGGGGTGAACAGGTAGCGTTGCGCAGTAGCTAGCTGCTGCAGGCCCCTATGGAGGCGACGTAAGGGTTGGAGATCGCGCATGGTGGTGGTTCTACAAAAAGTCACGGTTATTGAAATAAAGTGTAGAACCATAAATTGTTCGATGCACAGAAAGTTGCACATTGTGAAACTTTCTGTTGAGTCTTTACTGATCTGCGCTCTAGTGATGGGGGGTTACTGGATCGCCTGTCAAAGCCGGTCCTTGAAATGGCAACGACAGGCCGAGACTAGGATGCGATCCAGAGCACCGCAATGGCTTGGAAGGGGCAGGGAGTATGTTTGGGAAATGGACTACGGGGAGGAGGGGAAATCTTAAAGATTTGCTGCGGAATTGAGGTGACTGTCAGAACCTTGGGGCCGCTGTGCGGTCCTTCGCGACACAAGGCCGCTCCTACAGGGAGTGGCGTCGCTTGAAGAAATCGCAGGCACAAAAAAACCGACCATAAGGTCGGTTTTTTCCGGATCTTGGTGCCCCGAGGGAGACTCGAACTCCCACTCCTTTCGAAAACGGATTTTGAATCCGCCGCGTCTACCAATTCCGCCATCAGGGCATGTGGCGCGCAGTATAGAGAGCCACCGCTGGTCGGTCAATCGGCTTTCATGGTCAATTTTCACACATTGGGCTAAACTTCCCGGCCCTGCCGAACCGAACATCATCATGCGCGTCGCCGATTTTTCCTTCGAACTCCCCGATTCCCTGATCGCCCGCCACCCGTTGGCCGAGCGCCATGGCAGCCGTCTGCTGGTGCTCGATGGGCCAACCGGCGCGCTGGCGCACCGGCAATTCCCCGATCTGCTCGAGTATCTGCGCCCCGGAGACCTGATGGTGTTCAACAACACCCGGGTGATCCCGGCGCGGTTGTTCGGCCAGAAAGCTTCCGGCGGCAAGCTGGAAGTGCTGGTCGAGCGCGTGCTCGACAGCCATCGTGTGCTGGCCCATGTGCGCGCCAGCAAGGCGCCCAAGGTAGGCGCGGTCATCCTCATCGATGGCGGCGGCGAGGCCGAAATGGTCGCGCGCCATGACACGCTGTTCGAGCTGCGCTTCACCGAAGAGGTACTGCCACTGCTCGACCGCGTCGGCCACATGCCGCTGCCGCCCTACATCGACCGCCCGGACGAGGGTGCTGACCGTGAGCGCTACCAGACGGTGTACGCCGAACGTGCCGGTGCGGTCGCCGCGCCCACCGCAGGCCTGCACTTCGACGAGGCGCTGCTGGAAAAGATCGCCGCCAAGGGCGTCGAGCGGGCTTTCGTCACCTTGCACGTGGGCGCGGGCACCTTCCAGCCGGTGCGGGTCGACAAGATCGAAGACCACCACATGCATAAAGAGTGGCTCGAAGTGGGCCAGGATGTGGTCGATGCCATCGAGGCCTGTCGCGCCCGTGGTGGCCGAGTGGTCGCGGTCGGCACCACCAGCGTGCGTTCGCTGGAGAGCGCCGCGCGCGATGGCGTGCTCAAGGCCTTCAGCGGCGACACCGACATCTTCATCTACCCGGGCCGGCCGTTCCATGTGGTCGACGCGCTGGTCACCAATTTCCACCTGCCGGAGTCCACGCTGCTGATGCTGGTCTCGGCCTTCGCCGGCTACCCCGAGACCATGGCCGCCTACGCGGCGGCGGTCGAGCAGGGGTACCGCTTCTTCAGTTACGGTGATGCCATGTTCATCACCCGCAATCCGGCGCCACGCGGGCCCGAGGATCAAGCATGAGTCGCACCTGTCGAATGTCCTTCGAACTGCTGGCCACCGACGGCAAGGCCCGTCGTGGCCGCATCACCTTCCCACGCGGCACCGTGGAAACGCCGGCGTTCATGCCGGTGGGCACCTATGGCACGGTCAAGGGCATGCTGCCGCGCGACATCGAGGCCATCGGCGCCGAGATGATCCTGGGCAACACCTTCCACCTGTGGCTGCGCCCGGGCACCGAGGTGATCAAGAAGCACAACGGCCTGCACGACTTCATGCAGTGGAAAGGCCCGATCCTCACCGACTCCGGTGGCTTCCAGGTGTTCAGCCTGGGCGCCATGCGCAAGATCAAGGAAGAGGGCGTGACCTTCGCCTCGCCAGTCGATGGCGCCAAGGTGTTCATGGGCCCGGAAGAGTCGATGCAGGTGCAGCGTGACCTGGGCTCGGACGTGGTGATGATCTTCGACGAGTGCACCCCGTACCCGGCCGAGCACGATGTGGCGCGCGCGTCCATGGAGCTGTCGCTGCGCTGGGCCCAGCGCTCGAAGAACGCCCACGCCGACAACACCGCGGCGCTGTTCGGTATCGTCCAGGGCGGCATGTACCAGGACCTGCGCATGCGCTCGCTGGAAGGCCTGGAAAACATCGGCTTCGACGGCCTGGCCATTGGTGGCCTGTCGGTGGGCGAGCCCAAGCACGAAATGATCAAGGTGCTGGATTACCTGCCGGGCCAGATGCCTGCTGACAAACCTCGTTACCTTATGGGGGTAGGCAAACCGGAAGATCTCGTTGAGGGTGTGCGCCGCGGCGTCGACATGTTCGACTGCGTGATGCCGACGCGTAACGCGCGCAACGGTCATCTGTTCGTCGATACAGGGGTGATCAAGATCCGCAATGCGTTCCATCGCCACGATGATTCGCCGCTGGATCCGACCTGTGACTGCTACACCTGCACCAACTTCTCCCGCGCCTATCTCCATCACCTGGACAAGTGCGGCGAAATGCTGAGCAGCATGCTGAATACCATCCACAACTTGCGCCATTACCAGCGCTTGATGGCCGGTTTACGCGAGGCTATTCAACAGGGTAAATTGGCCGCCTTTGTCGACGCCTTCTACGCCAAGCGCGGGCTTCCTGTGCCGCCTTTGGACTGACTGTCCGCATCCATTATTAGAAAATTACATTAGGAGTGCCCAATGAGCTTCTTGATCCCCGCCGCATACGCGGACGCCGCAGCACCCGCCGCCGGCCCAGCCGGTACCGGCTTCGAGTGGATTTTCCTGGTCGGTTTCCTGGTCATCTTCTACCTGATGATCTGGCGCCCGCAGGCCAAGCGTGCAAAAGAGCAGAAGAACCTGCTGAGCAACTTGCAGAAGGGTGACGAAGTTGTCACCAACGGCGGCATCGCCGGCAAGATCGTCAAGGTTTCCGATGATTTCGTGGTACTGGAAGTTTCCGACAACGTCGAGCTGAAGTTCCAGAAGGGTGCCATCGCGGCCACCCTGCCAAAAGGTACGCTCAAGGCTATCTGAGTTACCGGTTTTTCTTTCCAGTCGGGGCGCGCAACGCGCCCCGCGTCTTGAACGGGCGGCGTGATGCTGAACAAATACCCTCTGTGGAAATATGCACTGATCGTGCTGGTACTGGTGGTCGGTTTCATTTATTCCGCTCCCAACCTCTACCCGGATGATCCGGCGGTACAGATCAGTGGTGCCAGCTCGGCGCTGCAGGTGAACCAGGCCGACCTCGACCGCGTCAGCAAGGCGCTGGGCGATGCCAAGATCGCCGTCAAGGGCGCTAGCCTGGGTGAGAAGGGCAGCGGGCTGATCCGCCTGACCAATCAGGAAGACCAGCTGCCAGCCAAGGATGTAGTGCGCAAGGCACTGGGCGATGATTACGTCGTGGCCCTGAACCTGGCCCAGACTACCCCGCAATGGTTGCGCAACCTGGGCGCAAGCCCGATGAAGCTGGGCCTGGACCTGTCCGGTGGTGTGCACTTCCTGCTGGAAGTGGACATGGACAAGGCCATGAACGCCCGCATGAAAGTCTACGAAGGCGAGGTCAAGACCTTGCTGCGCAAAGAGCGCGTCCGCTACCGCAGCCTGCCTCAGCAGGATGGCGGCATCATGCTGGGCTTCGCTGACGATGCCACCCGCGAACAGGCTCGTGCCCTGATCCGCAAGAATTTCAATGACTTCGACCTGACCACCACCGAGCGCAACGAGCTCGCCGTGCTGCGTCTGGCGCTGACCCAGGCGAAAGTCGCCGAGATCCGCGAATACTCGATCAAGCAGAACCTCACCACCGTCCGCAACCGGGTCAACGAGCTGGGCGTGGCCGAGCCGCTGGTGCAGCGCCAGGGCGCCAACCGCATCGTGGTCGAGCTGCCAGGCGTGCAGGACACTGCCGAAGCCAAGCGAATCCTGGGTAAAACCGCCAACCTGGAGTTCCGCTTCGGCGCCGAGCCGGGCGCGTCCAAGGCCACTACCGAGGTGTTCGAGTTCCGTGAGGGCGGCCGTTCCGCCGCGGTCGAGCGCGGCCTGATCATCACCGGTGACCAGGTAACCGACGCCCAGGCCAGCTTCGACGAGCAAGGTCGCCCGCAGGTGAACATCCGTCTGGATGGCCACGGTGGCGAGCTGATGACCCGCGCTACCCGCAGCAACGTCGGCCGCAGCATGGCGGTGATCTTCATCGAGCAGAAGCCGGTCACCCGCTACGTCAAGCAGACCGTCGACGGCGTCGAGAAGGACGTTGCCGTACAGAGCTTCCAGGAAGAGAAGAAGATCATCAGCCTGGCGACCATCCAATCGCCGCTGGGCAGCCAGTTCCGCATCACCGGCCTGAACGGCCAGGGCGAATCGTCCGAACTGGCCCTGCTGCTGCGTGCCGGTGGCCTGGCTGCGCCGATGTACTTCGCTGAAGAACGTACCATCGGCCCAAGCCTGGGTGCCGACAACATCACCAAGGGCATCGATGCATCGCTGTGGGGCATGCTGTTCGTCTCGCTGTTCATCATCGCCATCTACCGCGCCTTCGGTGTGATCGCCACCATTGCCCTGGCGGGCAACATGGTCCTGCTGCTGGCGCTGATGTCGCTGCTGGGCGCCACCCTGACCCTGCCGGGTATTGCCGGTATCGTGTTGACCATGGGTATGGCGGTGGACGCCAACGTGCTGATCTTCTCGCGTATCCGCGAAGAGCTGAACGCCGGCATGTCGGTGCAGCGCGCCATTCATGAAGGCTTCAACCGCGCCTACACCGCGATCATCGACGCCAACCTGACCAGCCTGCTGGTCGGCGGCATCCTGTTCGCCATGGGTACCGGCCCGGTCAAGGGCTTTGCGGTCACCATGTCCCTCGGGATTTTCACCTCGATGTTCACCGCCGTCATGGTGACCCGTGCAATGGTCAACCTGACCTGCGGCGGGCGTGACATCAAGAAGCTGTGGGTTTGAGGGAGCTGCGATGAAAACCATCAACTTCATGGGCGTGCGCAATGTCGCGTTCGCCATTACCGTGCTCCTCACCGTGCTGGCGCTGTTCAGCTGGTGGCAGAAGGGCCTGAACTTCGGCCTGGACTTCACCGGCGGTACGCTGATCGAGCTGACCTACGAGCGCCCGGCCGACCTCAAGGCGGTGCGTGCCGAGCTGGTCAATTCCGGCTTCCACGAGGCGGTGGTGCAGAGCTTCGGCGCCACCACCGACCTGCTGGTGCGCATGCCGGGTGATGACCCACAGCTGGGCAACAAGGTTGCTGAAGCCCTGCAGAAGGCCGGTGGCGACAACCCGGCCAAGGTCAAGCGTGTCGAGTTCGTAGGTCCGCAGGTGGGTGAGGAGCTGCGCGACCAGGGTGGCATGGGCATGCTCCTGGCACTGGGCGGCATCCTTATCTACCTGGCCTTCCGCTTCCAGTGGAAGTTCGCCGTGGGCGCGATCGTCTCGCTGATCCACGACGTGGTGGTGACCCTGGGTATCCTGTCGTTCTTCCAGATCACCTTCGACCTGACGGTGCTGGCGGCGGTACTGGCGATCATCGGCTACTCGCTGAACGACACCATCGTCGTGTTCGACCGGGTGCGCGAGAACTTCCGCGTCATGCGCAAGGCCTCGCTGATCGAGAACATCAACGTTTCCACTACCCAGACCCTGCTGCGGACCATCGCCACCTCGGTTTCGACCTTGCTGGCCATTGCCGCGCTGCTGTTCTTCGGTGGCGACAACCTGTTCGGCTTCTCGCTGGCCCTGTTCATCGGCGTTATGGCCGGTACCTATTCGTCGATCTATATCGCCAACGTGGTACTGATCTGGCTGAACCTGAGCAGTGAAGACCTGATCCCGCCGGCCAAGACCGACGGTGTGGACGACCGTCCGTAAGGCGTGCTCCACGCCGTTTGGCGGCCAAAAAGGCGCGAGTGTTGAACTCGCGCCTTTTTTTTTACTCCAAGGCTGGGAGAAGGCGGGTCGGACCCGCGGGTTATGATCAGGAGGTTCATGTGAACAAATCAATGCTTGTGGGTGCGGTACTGGGTGCTGTCGGTGTGACTGCCGGAGGTGCTGTCGCGACCTACAGCTTGGTCAACAAGGGGCCTGAGTATGCGCAGGTCACCGACGTGCAACCGATCAAACAACAGGTAAAAACCCCCCGTGAAGTCTGCAAGGACGTCGCCGTGACGCGGCAGGCGCCGGTCAAGGACCAACACCAGATCGCAGGTACCGTGGTGGGCGCCATTGCCGGTGGCCTGCTGGGTAACCAGATTGGTGGTGGTAGCGGCAAGAAGATCGCCACCGTGGCCGGTGCGGTCGGTGGTGGTTATGCCGGTAACAAGGTGCAGGAAGGCATGCAGGAGCGTGACACCTACACCACCACGCAAACCCGCTGCAATACGGTCAACGACATCAGTGAGAAAGTGGTGGGCTACAACGTGAAGTACACCATTGGCGACAAGGTGGGGCAGGTGAAGATGGATCACGAGCCCGGGTCGACCATTCCGCTGGACAAGAATGGCAAGCTGATCCTGAGCGAAGCCGGGCAGTGATTTGTGTTGCCTGAGCCGGCCTCTTCGCGGGCTTGCCCGCTCCCACAGGTATAGCGCTGCCCTCGAGGCTGGTGTCATTTCTGTGGGAGCGGGCAAGCCCGCGAAGAGGCCTGCACAGATAATGCAAAGCCACAGGCATAAAAAAAGCACCCGAGGGGTGCTTTTTTGTTTGCCGGCAATCCGCGCTTAGCGCTTCATGTTCTCTGGCAGGTGCGGCTGGATAGCAGTCAGCACGGCCTTGAAGCACTTGATGTTGCCCGCAACGATATGGCCCTTGTCGAGGAAGTCGTGGCCACCGTTGAAATCGCTCACCAGGCCGCCCGCTTCCTGGATCAGCAGCACGCCGGCCGCCATGTCCCATTCGGACAGGCCCGACTCCCAGAAGGCGTCGAAACGGCCGGCGGCCACGTAGGCCAGGTCCAGGCTGGCGGAGCCGGCGCGGCGGATGCCGGCGGTCTGGCCAGTCAGGGCGCGGAACATGCCCAGGTAGTTGTCCAGGTCAGCCATCTGGCTGTCACGGAACGGGAAGCCGGTACCCAGCAGGGCGCCTTCCAGGCTGGTGCGCGAGCTGACACGCAGGCGGCGACCGTTGAGCTGGGCGCCACGGCCACGGCTGGCGGTGAATTCTTCCTGGCGAACCGGGTCGACGATCACGGCGTGCTCAAGGCGGCCACGGTATTTGCAGGCGATGCTGACCGCGAAGTGCGGGATGCCACGCAGGAAGTTGGTGGTGCCATCCAGCGGGTCGATGATCCACAGGTAATCCTTGCCTTCTTCGCCGCTACCCGCGTGCAGGCCGGTTTCCTCGCCCTGGATGGAGTGGTTCGGGTAGGCCTTGCGCAGGGCGTTGACGATGCTCTGCTCGGCGGCGCGATCGACTTCGGAGACGTAGTCCTTGGCCTCTTTCTCATCGATCTTGATGCTATCCAGGCGTTCGATGGAGCGGAAAATCAGTTCACTGGCGCTGCGAGCGGCGCGCAGGGCGATATTCAGCATAGGCTGCATGGGCGGGTCACCTGGAGATGTTAAAGAAGAAAGCCGATCATTCTAGCAGAAAACTTTGGCGGCAGAAGTGTCACATTTGCTTTCATGGCGTTACGTCTGTCGGTTCTGTAAGATCGAAGGCCCTGATTCCTGCATCTGTGAGCACAACACCTTGCTGCAAAATATTCGTGTTGTTCTGGTCAATACCAGCCACCCCGGCAACATCGGCGGCGCTGCACGTGCCATGAAAAACATGGGCTTGTCGCGTCTGGTGCTGGTGCAGCCGAAAGAGTTCCCCGCCGTGGATGCCAGCGCCCGAGCCTCGGGTGCCGACGATGTGCTGGACAACGCCCAGGTGGTCGACAGCCTCGAGCAGGCGCTGGTCGGCTGCAACCTGGTGATGGGCACCAGCGCCCGCGAGCGGAGCATCCCCTGGCCGCTGATCGGCCCGCGCGAGTGCGGGGCCAAGGCGGTGGGGCATGCCAACGGTGGCGAGGAAATCGCCCTGGTGTTCGGGCGTGAACACGCCGGCCTGACCAACGAAGAACTGCAGCGATGTCACTTCCACGTGCACATTCCCTCCAACCCCGACTTCAGCTCGCTGAACCTGGCCGCCGCTGTCCAGGTGCTCTCCTACGAGGTGCGCATGGCCTGGCTGGCCGCCGGTGCAGCGCCGGGCAAGGTCGAGAAGGTTGACGCCAGCGAGCTGGCGACCATGGACGAAATGGAGCTGTTCTACGACCACCTGGAAAAGACCCTGGTCGGTATCGGCTTTCTCGACCCCGAAAAGCCCAAGCACCTGATGCCGCGCCTGCGCCGGCTGTATGGGCGGGTGGCGGTCGAACGTTCGGAAATGAGCATTTTGCGCGGCATCCTCACCGAGACCCAGAAAGTGGTCCGGGGCGAGCCGCATAAACGGAAGGACTGACAGATGTTCGAACGCCTGCGTGAAGATATTCAAAGCGTATTCCACCGTGACCCGGCTGCGCGTAACGCCTTCGAGGTGCTGACCTGCTACCCGGGCATGCACGCCATCTGGCTGCACCGCCTGGGCAATGCCTTGTGGAAGCGTGATTTCAAGTGGCTGGCCCGCCTGGTATCGAACTTCGGTCGCTGGCTGACCGGCATCGAGATCCACCCCGGCGCCACCATCGGCCGGCGCTTCTTCATCGACCACGGCATGGGCATCGTCATCGGCGAAACCGCCGAGATCGGCGACGATGTCACCCTTTACCAGGGCGTGACCCTGGGCGGCACCAGCTGGAACAAGGGCAAGCGCCACCCCACCCTGGAAAACGGCGTGGTGGTAGGGGCGGGGGCCAAGGTGCTGGGCCCGTTCACCGTCGGTGCCGGGGCCAAGATCGGTTCCAATGCGGTGGTGACCAAGGCAGTGCCGCCCGGCGCCACCGCGGTCGGCATCCCTGGGCGCATCATCGTCAAGAGCGAAGACAATGAGGTCGAGGCCAAGCGCAAGGCCATGGCCGAGAAGATCGGCTTCGATGCCTATGGTGTCAGTGGCGACATGCCCGACCCGGTGGCCCGTGCCATCGGCCAGATGCTCGACCACCTGCAGGCAGTCGACGAGCGGCTGGAGGGCATGTGCGGCGCCCTGACCAAGATGGGCAGCGATTACTGCGCCAAGGAACTGCCGGCCCTGCCGGAAGATGACTTCACGGAAGTCGCCCAGGTGGCTCAGCGCGACACTCAGTCGCATTGATTGCGCCGCGCTGAAATCATGGTGACATACGGGGCGTGTGCTCACGCCCCCTGTCTGCTACAATCGCGCCCGCCTCCCCGATGCAAACCCGACTAAAGCACTAGGTCTAATAGTTGACTTAAATGCTCGGGAATCGCATACTCGCTCACATCCTGTAACTCCCGTGGTACCCAATAGCCATGCGACTGACTACCAAAGGCCGATACGCCGTGACCGCCATGCTCGACCTGGCGTTGCACGCGCAGCATGGGCCGGTGTCTTTGGCCGACATTTCCGAGCGCCAGGGCATTTCCCTCTCTTATCTGGAACAGCTGTTCGCCAAGCTGCGCCGCAGCAGTCTGGTCTCCAGCGTGCGTGGTCCAGGCGGTGGCTACCAGCTGTCGCGGGGCATGGAAACCATCCAGGTGGCCCAGGTCATCGATGCGGTCAACGAATCGGTCGATGCCACCCGTTGCCAGGGCCTCGGGGACTGCCATGCCGGTGACACCTGCCTGACCCACCACCTGTGGTGCGACCTCAGTCAGCAGATCCATGAATTCCTCAGCGGTATAAGCCTGGCCGACCTTGTCATGCGCCGCGAGGTGCAGGAAGTCGCCCAGCGCCAGGACCTGCGTCGTGTCGCAGGCCGAACCGCCCAGCTGGACAAGATTGAGACGTCCGCCGTCGATTGATCCCACCGGGACGACGAGCGACGCCACCGCCTGATAGGAGAGACAAATGAAGTTGCCGATCTACCTCGATTACTCCGCGACCACCCCGGTCGACCCACGCGTGGCCCAGAAGATGGCCGACTGCCTGCTGGTCGACGGGAACTTCGGTAACCCGGCTTCGCGCTCCCACGTCTTTGGCTGGAAAGCCGAGGAAGCGGTCGAGAACGGTCGTCGCCAGGTTGCCGAACTGATCAACGCCGATCCGCGCGAAATCGTCTGGACCAGCGGTGCCACCGAGTCCGACAACCTCGCACTCAAGGGCGTCGCGCACTTCTATCAGACCAAGGGCAAGCACATCATCACCTCCAAGATCGAGCACAAGGCGGTCCTGGACACCGCTCGCCAGCTGGAGCGTGAAGGTTTCGAAGTCACCTACCTCGAGCCAGGCGAAGACGGCATCGTCACCCCGGCCATGGTCGAGGCGGCGCTGCGCGACGACACCATCCTGGTTTCGCTGATGCACGTGAACAACGAAGTCGGCTCGATCAACGATATCGCCGCCATCGGTGAACTGACCCGCTCGCGCGGCGTGCTGTTCCACGTTGACGCCGCGCAGTCGGCCGGCAAGGTCGAAATCGACCTGCAGAAGCTGAAGGTCGACCTGATGTCGTTCTCGGCGCACAAGGTCTACGGCCCGAAAGGCATCGGCGCGCTGTACGTCAGCCGCAAGCCGCGTGTACGCCTGGAAGCCATCATTCACGGCGGTGGCCATGAGCGCGGCATGCGTTCGGGCACCCTGCCGACCCACCAGATCGTCGGCATGGGCGAGGCCTTCGCCATCGCCAAGCAGGAAATGGCCGCGGAAAACGTACGCATCAAGGCCCTGAGCGACCGCTTCTTCAAGCAGGTCTCGGACCTCGAAGAGCTGTACGTCAACGGCAGCAAGACTGCCCGCGTACCACACAACCTGAACCTGAGCTTCAACTACGTCGAAGGCGAATCGCTGCTGATGTCGCTGAAGGACATCGCCGTATCGTCCGGTTCGGCCTGCACCTCCGCGTCGCTCGAGCCGTCCTACGTATTGCGCGCCCTGGGCCGCAACGACGAGCTGGCGCACAGCTCGATCCGCTTCTCCTTCGGCCGCTTCACCACCGAAGAAGAAGTCGACTACGCCGCGCAGAAAGTCTGCGAGGCCGTGAACAAACTGCGTGAGCTGTCGCCGCTGTGGGACATGTACAAAGACGGCGTTGACATCTCCAAGATCGAGTGGGCCGCCCACTAAGCAGTCGCCGGCAAGAGCGGCTCCCTGATGAGGAAGGAATTGCACCATGGCATACAGTGAAAAGGTCATCGACCACTACGAAAACCCGCGCAACGTCGGCAAGATGAACGCCGAAGACCCGGACGTCGGTACCGGCATGGTCGGCGCGCCGGCCTGCGGTGACGTGATGCGCCTGCAGATCAAGGTCAACGAGCAGGGCGTGATCGAAGACGCCAAGTTCAAGACCTACGGCTGCGGTTCGGCCATCGCTTCCAGCTCCCTCGCCACCGAGTGGATGAAGGGCAAGACCCTGGACGAAGCCGAGACCATCAAGAACACCCAGCTGGCCGAAGAACTGGCGTTGCCGCCGGTCAAGATCCACTGCTCGGTACTCGCCGAAGATGCCATCAAGGCAGCCGTACGCGATTACAAGCAGAAGAAAGGCTTGATCTAAGTCGCCTGTTGCGAGGTAAGGAGTCCTGATGGCTATCAGCATGACAGAAGCCGCCGCCAACCACGTGCGGCGTTCCCTGGAAGGGCGCGGCAAGGGCGAAGGCATTCGCCTGGGCGTGCGCACCACCGGTTGCTCGGGCCTGGCCTACGTGCTGGAGTTCGTCGACGAGCTGGCGGACGAAGACCAGGTGTTCGAGAACCATGGCGTCAAGGTGATCATCGATCCCAAGAGCCTGGTCTACCTCGATGGCACCGAACTGGACTTCGTCAAGGAAGGGTTGAACGAAGGCTTCAAGTTCAACAACCCCAACGTGCGCGGTGAGTGTGGCTGCGGCGAAAGCTTCAACGTTTGAGGCTGGCTGTGGGTACTCCTTGTCATTTCGCATTGTTTGACCTCCAGCCAAGCTTCCGCCTGGATCTCGACAAGCTGGCCACTCGCTATCGTGAGCTGGCCCGCGAAGTCCATCCCGACCGCTTTGCCGACGCCTCCGAGCGCGAGCAGCGCGTGGCGCTGGAAAAGTCCGCGGCCCTCAACGACGCCTACCAGACACTGCGCAGTGCGCCGCGTCGCGCCCGCTACCTGCTGGCCATCGGCGGCCACGAAGTGCCTCAGGAGGTCACGGTCCACGACCCTGACTTCCTGTTGCAGCAGATGCAGTGGCGTGAAGAGCTCGAAGAACTGCAGGACGAAGCCGACCTCGATGGCGTGGCCGTGTTCAAGAAGCGCCTGAAGGTCGCCCAGGACACACTGAACGAGGACTTTGCCGCCTGCTGGGACGCCCCAGGCGAGCGCGACAAGGCCGAACGCCTGATGCGCCGCATGCAGTTCCTCGACAAGCTCGCCCAAGAAGTGCGCCAACTGGAAGAGCGCCTCGACGATTAACCCGGTGCTGCCCGTGATGGCACCTAAGGTATTCAGATAAGCATGGCCCTACTGCAGATTGCCGAACCCGGTCAAAGCCCTCAGCCGCATCAGCGCCGCCTGGCGGTGGGGATCGACCTGGGTACCACCAACTCCCTGGTCGCCGCACTGCGCAGCGGCCGTAGCGAGCCCCTGCCCGACGCGCAGGGCAACGTCATTCTGCCGTCCGCGGTGCGCTACCTCGAAGGGCGCAACGAAGTGGGGCAGGCTGCACGCGATGCCGCTTCCAGCGACCCGCTGAACACCGTGCTGTCGGTCAAGCGCCTGATGGGGCGCGGCCTGGCCGACGTCAAGCAACTGGGCGAGCAGCTGCCGTACCGCTTCGTTGGCGGTGAGTCGCACATGCCGTTCATCGACACCGTGCAGGGGCCGAAAAGCCCGGTGGAAGTGTCCGCCGATATCCTCAAGGTGCTGCGCGAGCGTGCCGAAGCCACCCTTGGTGGTGAGCTGGTGGGGGCGGTGATCACCGTGCCGGCCTATTTCGACGATGCCCAGCGCCAGGCCACCAAGGACGCTGCGCGCCTGGCCGGCCTGAACGTGCTGCGCCTGCTCAACGAGCCGACCGCCGCTGCCGTGGCCTATGGCCTGGACCAGAACGCCGAAGGCGTGGTGGCCATCTATGACCTGGGCGGCGGTACCTTCGACATTTCCATTTTGCGCCTGACCGCCGGCGTATTCGAAGTGCTGGCCACCGGTGGCGATACCGCCCTGGGTGGTGACGACTTCGACCACGCCATCGCTGGCTGGATCATCGAGCAGGCCGGGCTGTCGTCCGACCTGGATCCGGCCACCCAGCGCGCGCTGTTGCAGACCGCCTGCGCCGCCAAGGAAGCCCTGACCGACGCCGACGTGGTCAGCGTCAGCCATGGCACCTGGCAGGGCGAGCTGAGCCGCGCCGGCTTCGAAGCCATGATCGAGCCCATGGTTGCCCGCAGCCTCAAGGCCTGCCGCCGCGCCGTGCGTGACAGCGGTATCGAGCTGGAAGAAGTCAGCGCCGTGGTCATGGTCGGTGGTTCGACCCGCGTACCGCGTGTACGTGAAGCCGTCGGAGCACTGTTCGGCCGCACCCCGCTGACCTCGATCGACCCCGACCAGGTGGTGGCCATCGGTGCCGCCATCCAGGCCGATACCTTGGCCGGCAACCGCCGCGAAGGTGGCGAACTGCTGCTGTTGGATGTCATCCCGCTGTCGCTTGGCCTCGAGACCATGGGCGGGCTGATGGAGAAGGTGATCCCGCGCAACACCACCATCCCGGTGGCGCGTGCCCAGGAGTTCACCACCTATAAAGATGGCCAGTCGGCCATGATGATCCACGTGCTGCAGGGCGAGCGCGAGCTGATCAGCGACTGCCGCTCGCTGGCGCGCTTCGAGCTGCGTGGCATCCCGGCCATGGTCGCCGGTGCGGCAAAAATCCGCGTCACCTTCCAGGTCGACGCCGACGGCCTGCTCAGCGTCGCTGCCCGCGAACTGGGCTCGGGCGTGGAAGCCAGCATCCAGGTCAAGCCGTCCTACGGCCTGACCGACGGCGAAATCGCCCGCATGCTCAAGGATTCCTTCGAACACGCAGGTTCCGACAAGCAGGCCCGCCAGCTGCGCGAGCACCAGGTGGACGGCGAGCGCCTGCTCGAAGCGGTACAGGGCGCCCTGGACGCCGACGGTGAGCGCCTGCTCAGCAGTGACGAGCGCGACGCCATCGAATTCCAGATGCAAGAACTACGTGATTTGCTGGCCGGCACCGATGGCGCAGCCATCGAGCAACAGACCAAGCGTCTGTCGCAGGTGACCGACGCATTTGCCGCCCGTCGCCTTGATTCGACGGTCAAAGCCGCACTGGCCGGGCGCAACCTGAATGAGATCGAGGAGTAACCGATGCCGCTGGTGACATTCCTGCCGCACGAGAAGTTCTGCCCCGAAGGGCTGACCGTGGAAGTCGAGCCCGGGACCAACATCCTGGAGCTGGCCCACGACCATCACATCGAGATGGAAAGCGCCTGCGGCGGCGTCAAGGCCTGCACCACTTGCCACTGCATCGTGCGCAAGGGCTTCGACTCGCTCGAAGAAGCCGACGAGCTGGAAGAGGACATGCTGGACAAGGCCTGGGGCCTGGAGGCTCAATCGCGCCTCGGCTGCCAGGTGGTCGTCGCTGACCAGGACCTGGTCATCGAGATCCCCAAGTATTCGCTCAACCACGCCGCCGAAGCGCCGCACTGAGGTTTGCCCCATGAGCCTGAAATGGATTGATGTACTTGAGATCGCCATCCAGCTTGCAGAAAGCAAGCCGGAAGTCGATCCTCGTTATGTGAATTTCGTCGATCTGCACCGCTGGGTGCTGGCCTTGCCAGAATTCAGCGACGATCCGTCACGCGGCGGTGAGAAAGTGCTCGAGGCCATCCAGGCGGCCTGGATCGAAGAAGCCGACTGAACGCGTCCTGCAGGTTAGGCAATCCCCTGGAACCCGCGTATAATTCGCGGGTTTAATTTTTCGCAACACTCATTTTTCTGGAGTTTTCCATGGCTGTTCAACGTACTTTCTCCATCATCAAGCCTGACGCCGTTGCCAAGAACGTCATCGGCGAGATCACCACTCGTTTCGAGAAAGCCGGCCTGCGCGTCGTCGCTTCGAAAATGAAGCAACTGTCCAAAGCCGAAGCCGAAGGCTTCTACGCCGAGCACAAAGAGCGCGGCTTCTTCGGTGACCTGGTTGCCTTCATGACCTCCGGCCCGGTCATCGTTCAGGTTCTGGAAGGCGAGAACGCCGTTCTGGCCAACCGCGAACTGATGGGCGCCACCAACCCGAAAGAAGCTGCCGCTGGCACCATCCGTGCTGACTTCGCCGTTTCCATCGACGAAAACGCTGTTCACGGTTCCGACTCGGAAGCTTCGGCTGCCCGCGAAATCGCTTACTTCTTCTCCGCTACCGAGCTGTGCGACCGCATTCGCTAAGCGAAGCAGGTCTTGGGTGATTCCATGAGTGACATGACTGGCAAGATCAACCTGTTGGGCCTGACCCTGCAGGAAATGGAAAAATTCTTCGAGTCGATCGGAGAGAAGCGTTTTCGTGCCGGTCAGGTCATGAAATGGATTCACCACTTTGGCGTCGACGATTTCGCCGCCATGACCAATGTCGGCAAGGCCTTGCGCGAAAAGCTCGAGGCCGTTGCCGAGATTCGGGGCCCGGAAGTGGTCAGTGAAGACATTTCCGCCGACGGTACCCGCAAGTGGGTGGTCCGCGTTGCCTCCGGCAGCTGCGTCGAAACCGTCTACATCCCCACCGACGATCGCGGCACCCTGTGCGTGTCGTCGCAAGCCGGCTGTGCCCTGGACTGCAGCTTCTGCTCCACCGGCAAGCAAGGCTTCAACAGCAACCTCACCGCCGCCGAAGTGATCGGCCAAGTGTGGCTTGCCAACAAATCCTTCGGGACCGTTCCGGCCAAGATCGACCGCGCCATTACCAACGTGGTCATGATGGGCATGGGCGAACCCCTGCTGAATTTCGACAATGTCATCGCCGCCATGAAGATCATGATGGAAGATCTGGGCTATGGCATTTCCAAGCGTCGCGTCACCCTGTCCACCTCGGGCGTGGTGCCGATGATCGACGAGCTGGCCAAGCACATCGACGTGTCGCTGGCCCTGTCGCTGCACGCACCGAACGACGAACTGCGCAACAAGCTGGTACCGATCAACAAGAAGTACCCGCTGAAGATGCTGCTGGAATCGTGCATGGGCTACATGTCCACCCTGGGTGGCAAGCGCGTGCTGACCATCGAGTACACCCTGCTCAAGGATGTAAACGACCAGCCGGAGCATGCTGCGCAAATGATCGAGCTGCTGCGCGACGTGCCATGCAAGATCAACCTGATCCCGTTCAACCCGTTCCCGCACTCCGGCTACGAGCGGCCGAGCAACAACGCCATCCGCCGCTTCCAGGACCTGTTGCACCACGGTGGCTTCAACGTCACCACCCGCACCACCCGTGGTGATGACATCGACGCTGCCTGTGGTCAGCTGGTCGGTCAGGTCAACGACCGCACCCGCCGCAGCGAGCGCTACATCGCTGTGCGCCAGCTGTCCGCGGACGCCGAGCTGCAAGACAGCCCCGCCAGCCACTGACCGGGACCTTGCCCATGAGCCTGCGCGCCGCGCTGTCGATCCTTGCGCTTTCGCTGCTGGCCGGCTGCGTGTCGGGCGGCGCGAGCGACCCCCTGGCCAGCCGCCAGGGCAGGGCAGAGGCGGGGCGGGCCTATGTGCAGCTTGGGCTAGGTTATTTGCAACAGGGTTTGACCGAGCAGGCCAAGGCGCCGCTGGGCAAGGCCCTGGCCCTGGATGGCGGTGATGCCGACGCGCACGCCGCCCTGGCGCTGGTCTTCCAGGCCGAAGGCGAGCCGGCGCTGGCCGAAACGCACTTTCGCAAGGCGCTGCACGCACGCACGGGCGATACGCGAATTCGCAACAATTACGGCAGTTTCCTTTATGCTCAGGGGCAATTTGCCGAGGCCGAGCAGATGTTTCGCCTGGCCAGCGCCGATACCCTGTATCCTGAGCGCTCACGCGTTTACGAGAACCTGGGCCTGACCGCTCTGAAGCTCGAGCGCCGCGACCAGGCGCATGCGTATCTGCTGAAAGCTTTGCAACTCAACCAGCGGCAACCGAAAGCGTTGCTGGAAATGGCTGAGTTGTCCTACGAAAACAGGCATTATGTGCCGGCCCGGGACTACTACGATCGTTTCAGCCAGTTGAGCGACCACGATGCCCGTAGCCTGCTGCTGGGCAGCCGCCTTGCCAGGGTATTCGACGAGCAGGGCACACTGGCCGAGCTGGGCCAGCAATTACAACGACTTTATCCCGGTACGCCGGAATATCAGCAATACCTGTCGGAGCAACGATGAAAGCCGCGCATCCCGAAGTAGCAGTAGCGCCTGGCCAGAACCCCGGTGAGCTTTTGCGTCAGGCCCGTGAGAACCGGGACTGGTCACAAGCCGAGGTGGCCCGCAAGCTCAACCTCACTGTCAGTTCGTTGAACCACGTGGAAACCGGCGCCTTCGACAAGCTGCCGGGGCATACCTTCGCCCGTGGTTATATCCGCGCCTATGCCAAGCTGATGGACCTGGACCAGGCTGCCCTGGTGGAGGCCTTCGACCGTTACACCGGCACCCACGCCAAAGGCAGCGACGTGCACTCGCTGGGCCGTATCGAAGAGCCGGTGCGCCTGTCGCACAATATCCTGCGCGGCGTCAGCCTGCTGCTGCTGGTGGCCGTGGTCGGTGGCGGCTTCGTCTGGTGGCAGGACCAGGGCAGCCTGCGTGGCAAGGACCTGGCCAAGATCGCCCTGGAGCACGTCGAAGTCGAAAGCGCCGACGGTACCACCCAGATTCACCCGCTCGATGAGCCTGAAGACCAGGCTGTTTCCGCTGGCCAGCAGCCTGAGAGCGCGCCGCTGCCGCTGGAGCAGGGCGTTGCCGAGCAGCCTGCCGCCGCCGAACCGGCACCGGCAAGCCCGGCACCTGCTGCTACCGCTGCCGCAGTGCCGGCACCGGCCCAGCAGGCGCCTGTGCCACCGGTCGCCAGCGCCCCTGCTGCCGCGCCTGCGCCGGTAGCACCGGTTGCCCCGGCTCCGGCCCCGGCGGCTGTTGCACCTGCTACGCCGGTAGCGGCCGTGGCCGCTGCCGAGCCTGTCGCCCCCGCCGCAGTGCCGGCTGGCAGCGCCAAGGTCGCCATCCAGTTCGTCGCCGATTGCTGGACCCAGGTCACCGACGGCAACGGCAAGGTGCTGTTCAGCGCCATCAAGCGCAAGGGGGACAACCTCGAGCTGACCGGCAAGCCGCCGTTCTCGGTACGCCTGGGCTTTGCCCGTGGCGCCCAGGTCAGCTACAACGGCCAGGCCGTCGATGTTGCCCCGTTCACCAGTGGCGAGACCGCTCGCCTGAAGTTGGGACAGTAATCATGCACGGCGAATCTCCGATCAAACGTCGCGAATCCCGCAAAATCTGGGTCGGCAATGTACCGGTGGGTGGTGATGCCCCCATCGCGGTGCAGAGCATGACCAACACCGACACCAACGATGTGGCCGCCACCGTGGCGCAAATCCAGCGCCTGGTCGATGCCGGCGTGGACATCGTGCGCGTCTCGGTGCCGGACATGGACGCCGCCGAGGCGTTCGGCCGCATCAAGCAGCAGGTCAGCGTGCCGCTGGTTGCCGACATCCACTTCGACTACAAGATCGCCCTGCGCGTGGCCGAACTGGGCGTGGACTGCCTGCGTATCAACCCGGGCAACATCGGCCGTGAAGACCGTGTGCGCGCGGTGGTCGATGCCGCCCGCGACCGGGGCATCCCGATCCGCATCGGCGTCAACGCCGGCTCCCTGGAAAAGGACCTGCAGAAGAAGTACGGCGAACCGACCCCGGCAGCGCTGGTCGAGTCGGCCCTGCGCCATGTCGAGCACCTCGACCGCCTGGACTTCCAGGACTTCAAGGTCAGCGTCAAGGCCTCCGATGTGTTCATGGCCGTCGAAGCCTACCGCCTGCTGGCCAAGCAGATCGTGCAGCCGCTGCACCTGGGCATCACCGAAGCCGGTGGCCTGCGTTCGGGGACGGTGAAATCCGCAGTCGGCCTCGGTATGCTGCTGGCCGAAGGCATTGGCGATACCATCCGTATCTCGCTGGCGGCCGACCCGGTCGAAGAAGTGAAAGTCGGCTACGACATCCTCAAGTCGCTGCACCTGCGTTCGCGTGGCATCAATTTCATCGCCTGCCCGAGCTGCTCGCGGCAGAACTTCGATGTGGTCAAGACCATGAACGAGCTGGAAGGGCGCCTGGAAGACCTGCTGGTGCCGCTGGACGTGGCGGTGATCGGTTGCGTGGTCAACGGCCCGGGCGAAGCCAAGGAGGCCCATGTGGGGCTGACCGGCGGCACGCCGAACCTGATCTACATCGACGGCAAGCCGGCGCAGAAGCTGACCAACGACAACCTGGTCGATGAGCTGGAAAAGCTCATCCGCCAGAAAGCGGCCGAAAAGGCCGAAGCCGACGCGGCGCTGATCGTCCGTGGCTGACACACAGAATTCGTAAGGACTTTTCGTGAGCAAATCGCTGCAAGCCATCCGTGGCATGAACGACATCCTGCCAGAACAGTCGCCGCTGTGGCGCTACTTCGAAGGCACCGTGGCCGGCCTGCTGGACACCTACGGGTACAGCCAGATCCGCACGCCGATCGTCGAGTTCACCGAGCTGTTCAAGCGCTCCATCGGTGAAGTCACCGACATCGTCGAAAAAGAGATGTACACCTTCGAGGACCGCAACGGCGATTCGCTGACCCTGCGCCCCGAAGGCACTGCCGCGTGCGTGCGTGCCGTGCTCGAGCATGGCATCACCGGCAACGGCCAGGTGCAGAAACTGTGGTACATCGGCCAGATGTTCCGCCACGAGCGCCCGCAGAAGGGCCGCTACCGCCAGTTCCACCAGATTGGCGTGGAAGTGTTCAACCTGGACGGCCCGGACATCGACGCCGAGCTGATCATGCTGACCTGGCGCCTGTGGGGCCTGCTGGGCATCCAGGACGCGGTCAAGCTGGAACTCAACAGCCTGGGCACCAGCGAAGCCCGTGCACGCTACCGTGATGCGCTGGTCGAGTTCCTCTCGGCGCGCCTGGAGCAACTGGACGAAGACAGCCAGCGCCGCCTGAAGAGCAACCCGCTGCGCATCCTCGACAGCAAGGACCAGAACACCCAGGCGGTGCTGGTCGGTGCGCCGAAGCTGGAAGACTACCTGGACGAAGAGTCGCGCGTGCACTTCGAGGGCCTCAAGGCCCGCCTGGACGCTGCCGGCATTCCGTTCGTGATCAACACCAAGCTGGTGCGTGGCCTGGACTACTACAGCAAGACCGTGTTCGAGTGGGTCACCGACAAGCTCGGCGCCCAGGGTACCGTCTGCGCCGGCGGCCGTTACGACGGCCTGGTCGAACAGATGGGCGGCAAGCCGACCCCGGGCGTCGGTTTCGCCATGGGCATCGAGCGCCTGATCCTGCTGCTGGAAACCCTGGGCAAGGTGCCCGAGTCCATCAGCCGCCAGATCGACGTCTACCTGTGCGCCTTTGGCGAACAGGCGGAACTGGCCGGCCTGCGCCTGTCCGAAGGCCTGCGCGACCGCCTGCCGGGCCTGCGCCTGGCAGTCAACGCAGGCGGTGGCAGCTTCAAGAGCCAGTTCAAGAAAGCCGACAAGAGCGGCGCGCTGTTCGCCCTGATCCTCGGCGACGACGAACTGGCCAAGCAAGAGATCGGCTTCAAGCCCCTGCGTGGTCAGGGCGAACAACAGAACATTGCCTGGGATGCTCTGGCTGAGCACCTGGAAACCGCGATCGCTCAGGCGTAACGCGGTTCAACAAGCGAATAGGCGAAAAGGAGTATTGGGGTGTCGAGTACCGATGATGAACTGGCAGGGGTCAAGGACTGGTGGAACCGCAACGGCAAGCCGCTGCTGACCGGTGCCCTGTTGGCTGGCGTGGTGGTGTTGGGTTGGAATACCTGGCACAAGTACCAGAACAATCAGTCGCAAGGTGCCTCGCAGCTGTACCAGGCCTTGCTGGAGACCAGCCTGACGCCGACTGGCCAGCCTGACGCGACCAAGGTCGCGGAACTGGCCGGCAAGCTCAAGAGCGAGTTCGGCGGTACCGCCTACGCCCAGTACGGCAGCCTGTTCGTGGCCAAGGTCGCGGTCGAAACCGGCAAGCTCGACGACGCTGCTGCCGAGCTGAAGAGCGTGCTGGACAAGCCGGCCGATGACACCCTGGGCGAAATTTCGCGTCAGCGCCTGGCTCGTGTGCTGGCCGCCCAGAACAAGGCCGAGGACGCCCTCAAGCTGCTCGACGGCGACGCCGACAAAGCCTTCCTGGCCAGCCGCGAAGAGTTGAAAGGTGACCTGCTGGTGCAACTGGGTCGCGCCGACGACGCGCACAGCGCTTACGAGAAAGCCAAGGCTGCGTTGTCCGATGAGGCGGCGGTCGGTGGCCTGCAATTGAAGCTGGATGACTTGGCCAAAGGGGACGCGTAAGTGATCGGTTGGAAACATGCAGCAGTGCTGACCCTGGCCGTACTGGCCGCAGGTTGCAGCAGCAACAGCAAGAAGGAACTGCCTCCGGCCGAGCTGACCAAGTTCACCGAGGAAGTGGTGCTGAAGAAGCAGTGGAGCCGTTCGATCGGTGACGGCCAGGGCGAGACCTACAACACCCTGGTACCTGCCATCGAGAACGACCGTATCTACGCCTCCGACGTCAACGGCGAAGTCTTCGCCCTCGACCGCATCACCGGCGACGTGGTGTGGAAGAAGGACCTCGAGCTGCCGGTATCCGGCGCTGTCGGCGTGGGCTACGGCCTGGTCATGATCGGTACCCTCAAGGGGGAAGTCATCGCCCTGGACTCCAGCACCGGTGAGGAGCGCTGGCGCTCCCGCGTGACCAGCGAAGTGCTGGCCCCGCCTGCCAACAACGGTGAGGTGGTGGTGGTGCAGACCCAGGACGATCGCCTGATCGGCCTGGATGCCGCCACTGGCGACCGTCGCTGGATCTACGAAAACACCCCGGCCGTGCTGACCCTGCGTGGCACCGGCGCGCCGATCGCCACCAACCGCCTGGCCGTCGCCGGCCTGTCCACCGGCAAGGTGGTGGCGGTGGACATCAACAACGGCGTACCGGTGTGGGAAAGCCGTGTGGCAATCCCGCAGGGCCGTTCCGAGCTGGACCGTGTGGTCGATATCGACGGCGGCCTGCTGCTGTCGGGTGGTACCTTGTACGTCAGCACCTACCAGGGCCGCGTCGCGGGCCTGGACCTGGAAAGCGGCCGCGTGCTGTGGCAGCGTGATGCCTCCAGCTACGTGGGTGTCGCCCAGGGCTACGGTAACGTCTATGTCAGCGAAGCTTCCGGTACTGTCGAAAGCGTCGACGAGCGCTCGTCCAGCGCCCTGTGGTCCAACGACACCATGGCTCGCCGCCAGCTGACCGCGCCTGAAGTGTTCTCCAGCTACGTGGCGGTGGGCGACTTCGAGGGTTACCTGCACCTGCTGAGCCAGGTCGATGGCCGCTTCGTCGGCCGTGAGCGTATCGACAGTGATGGCCTGCGTGCCCGCCCACTTGTGGTCGGCGACACCATCTACGTCTTCGGCAACAGCGGCAAGCTCGAGGCACTGACCATCCGCTGAAGCTATGCTTGAAGCCTTGGCGGGCTTCAAGCCGCGGCGTAGGACACGCCGCCCGAACTCCGGCCGCTGCCTTGCAGCGGCCTTTGCATTTTCAAGAATTCAAGAGTGGAGAGCCGAATGGTTCCCGTAATCGCCCTGGTGGGCCGCCCGAACGTCGGCAAATCCACCATGTTCAACCGCCTGACCAAGACCCGCGATGCCATCGTCGGTGACCTGTCGGGCCTGACCCGTGACCGCCAGTATGGTGATGCCAGCTGGCAGGGTCGCTCCTTCATCCTGATCGACACCGGCGGTATCACCGGTGACGAAGTGGGCATGGACGAGAAAATGGCCGAGCAGTCGCTCATGGCCATCGAAGAAGCCGACTATGTGCTGTTCCTGGTCGATGCCCGTGCCGGCATGACCGCTGCCGACCAGATGATCGCCGAGCACCTGCGCAAGCGGAACAAGGAAGCGATCCTGGTTGCCAACAAGATCGACAACATCGATGCCGATGTAGCTCGCGCCGAGTTCTCGCCGCTGGGCATGGGCAACGCCATCCCGGTGGCCGGCTCCCAGGGCCGCGGCATCAATGCGCTGATGGAGGCCGTGCTCGGCCACCTGCCACGCGACCAGGTCGAGGAAGCGCTGGACGCCGAAGTCGCGGAAGGCGAGGAAGCGGTGCGCATCCCGGGCCCGAGCGAGAAGGATGGCATCAAGATCGCTATCATCGGCCGCCCCAACGTCGGCAAGTCGACCCTGGTCAACCGCATGCTCGGCGAAGAGCGCGTGGTGGTGTACGACCAGCCGGGCACCACCCGCGACAGTATCTACATCCCGTTCGAGCGCGATGACGAGAAGTACACCTTCATCGACACCGCCGGCGTGCGCAAGCGCGGCAAGATCCACGAGGAAGTCGAGAAGTTCTCGGTGGTGAAGACGCTGCAGGCGATCAAGGACGCCAACGTGGTGATCTTCGTCATGGACGCCCGCGAAGGCGTGGTGGACCACGACCTGAACCTGTTGGGCTTTGCCCTGGAGGCTGGCCGCGCCATCGTCATCGCCCTGAACAAGTGGGACGGCATGGAGCCGGGCGAGCGTGACTACGTGAAGACCGAGCTGGAGCGCCGGCTGTTCTTCGTCGATTTCGCCGACATCCACTTCATCTCCGCCCTGCACGGCACCGGCGTGGGCCACCTGTACAAGTCGGTGCAGGCCGCGTTCAAGTCGGCGGTAACCCGCTGGCCGACCAGCCGCCTGACGCAGATCCTCGAAGATGCCGTGAGCGAGCACCAGCCGCCGCTGGTCAACGGCCGCCGCATCAAGCTGCGCTATGCCCACCTTGGTGGTGCCAACCCGCCGCTGATCGTGATCCACGGCAACCAGACCGACAAGATTCCGAAGTCGTACTCGCGTTACCTGGAGAACACCTACCGCCGCGTGCTGAAGCTGGTCGGTACGCCGATCCGCATCGAGTACAAGGGCGGTGAGAACCCGTACGAGGGCAAGAAGAACACCCTCACCGACCGCCAGGTCAACAAGAAGCGCCGCCTGATGTCGCACCACAAGAAGGCCGAGAAGAAGCGCCGCGACAAGCGCTGATTCCGCGTCGACTTCTTCGCGGGTAAACCCGCTCCTACAGGACCCACAGTTTTCGAAATCTGTGCAGTACCTGTGGGAGCGGGTTTACCCGCGAAGAGGCCCTTTGATCCAGCGCAAATCCCCCTATTGTTTCAACCTTTTTCCTGACCGCTCGATCCGCTATGCTCGGACTCCACCCCGTGCCGGATACACCCCAGGAAAGAGGGCTCCATGATCCGCAGCAAACTGCCGAATGTCGGCACGACCATCTTCACCACCATGTCCCAGCTCGCCGTGCAGACCGGCGCGCTCAACCTGTCGCAAGGCTTTCCCGACTTCAATGGCCCGCAGGCGCTGCTCGATGCAGTCGGCCGGCATGTGGCCGCCGGGCATAACCAGTATTCGCCGATGACCGGCTTGCCGGCCCTGCGCCAGCAGGTGGCGGCCAAGGTCGCGCGGCTGTATGGCGCGCAGGTGGATGCCGACCAGGAAGTGACCATCACCCCTGGCGCCACCGAGGCGATCTTCTGCGCCATCCAGGCAGTGGTGCATGCCGGTGACGAGGTAATCGTCTTCGATCCTTGCTACGACAGCTACGAGCCGTCCGTGGAACTGGCCGGTGGGCGCTGCGTGCATGTACAGCTGAGCGACGGCGATTTCCGCATCGACTGGCAGAAGTTCAGCGATGCCCTCAGCCCGCGCACGCGCATGGTGATCCTCAATTCACCGCACAACCCCAGCGGTGCGCTGATTACCCGAGAAGACCTCGACCAATTGGCCCGGCTTATCGCTGATCGCGATATCTACCTGGTCAGCGACGAGGTCTACGAGCACCTGGTCTATGACGGTGTACGCCATGCCAGCGTGTTGGCCCACGAGCAACTGTACCAGCGCGCCTTCGTGGTCAGCTCGTTCGGCAAGACTTATCACGTCACCGGCTGGAAGACCGGCTACGTGATCGCCCCGCCAGCACTGAGCGCCGAGCTTCGCAAGGTACACCAGTACGTCAACTTCTGCGGTGTGACCCCGCTGCAGTGCGCCCTGGCCGATTTCATGGCTGAACACCCCGAGCATATCGAGGAACTACCGGCCTTCTACCAGGCCAAGCGAGACTTGTTCTGCGGCTTGCTGGAGGGCTCGCGGTTCCGTTTCACCCGCACGGCGGGTACCTATTTCCAGCTGGTGGACTATTCGCAGATCCGCCCGGACCTGAACGATGTCGACATGTCGCTGTGGCTGACCCGTGAGCACGGCGTGGCGACCATCCCGGTGTCGGTGTTCTACCAGCACCCCATCCCCGAGCAGCGCCTGGTCCGCCTGTGCTTTGCCAAACGAGAGGAGACGCTGCGTCAGGCAGCGGAAAAACTATGCGCGATCTGAGCACACTGCCGAACCTGAAAGTCGCCCTGGTGCAGACCACCCTGGCCTGGCACGACCGCGAGGCCAACTATGCGCACTTCGAAGTGCTGCTGGAGCAGGTGGGCGAGGTGGACCTGGTGATCCTGCCGGAAATGTTCACTACCGGTTTTTCCATGCAATCGGAAAGCCTGTGCGAGCCGGAAAACGGCCCGACCTACAAATGGCTGAAGGCCCAGGCGAAGAAGTACAACACGGTAATTACCGGCAGCGTGATCATCCAGGCCGCCGATGGCAGCCACCGCAACCGCCTGCTGTGGGCCCGGCCGGATGGCGAGATCCTGCACTACGACAAGCGCCACCTGTTCCGCATGGCCGGTGAGCACAAGCATTACACCCCGGGCGAGCGCCAGGTGCAGTTCGAGCTCAAGGGCTGGCGGATCCGCCCGCTGATCTGCTACGACCTGCGCTTCCCGGTGTGGAGCCGTGATGCCCAGGACACCGACCTGTTGCTGTACACCGCCAACTGGCCGGCTGCGCGCCGCCAGCACTGGAACCGCCTGTTGCCGGCGCGGGGTATCGAGAACCTGTGCTATGTGGCGGCGGTGAACCGGGTGGGCACCGACGGCAAGGGCTTTGCCTACTCTGGTGACAGCCAAGTGCTGGACTTCCAGGGCGAGAGCCTGCTCAGTGCCGGGGAGGCCGACGGGGTGTTCACCGCGGTGTTGAGCGCGGCGGAGCTGGCGGCCTACCGGGCCAAGTTCCCGGCCAACCTGGATGCTGACACCTTCGAGCTGCACTAAGCCGGAACTGTATGGCTTGAATTGGCCTGTATGGTCTGAATTGGCCTTTATTGTGGGAGCGGCCTTGTGTCGCGAAAGGGCTGCGTAGCAGCCCCAGCAATTCATGCATCGCTGCCGATATCCCGGGGCCGCTGCGCGGCCCTTTCGCGACACAAGGCCGCTCCCACAAGGGCCGGTGCAGCTAGCTAGTACACATCCCGCCGATACCGCCCATCCTCGATCAGTTGCTGCACTACCGCTTCCCCGAGGATGCCGTTGAGCGCCGCATCCACCCCGGCAGCCATGCCTTGCAGGCTGCCACATACATACACACAGGCGCCATCCGCGACCCAGCGCTTGAACTCTTCAGCCTGCTGCAGCAACACATCCTGCACATACACCTTGTCGGCTTGATCCCGCGAAAATGCGAGGTCCAGGCGTGCCAGGTCGCCGTTGTCCAGCCAGCCTTGCAGCTCGTTGCCGCACAGCAGGTCATGCGCACGGTTACGCTCGCCGAACAGCAGCCAGTTGCGCTGCTCGCCAGCATTCACCCGCGCGCGGAGCAAGCTGCGCAGGCCGGCCAGGCCGGTACCGTTGCCAATCAACACCAGCGGTGCAGCCGTTTCCGGCAGGTGGAAGCTGCTGTTGCGCCGCAAACGCAGGCTCAGCGTACCGTCAAGCGGCAGGTATTCGGTCAGCCAGCCGGAACCCAGGCCCAGGTTGCCATCAGCATGGCGTTCCTGGCGCACGATCAGCTCCAGCACGCCATCGCTGGCGATCGAGGCAATCGAGTACTCGCGGCTGCCGATGGGCACCAGCGCGTCGACCAGCGCCTGCGGCTGCAAACCGACCAGGTGATCGCGACGGGTCGGCAACTGGCGGCCGGCCAGGGCCTGGGCGAGGGTTTCGCCCAGGCCATTCACTTGCACCTTGGCCCCGGCGTCCAGCGCCATGCCATCGAGGAAGGCGTCGATCCTCGGCTGGCCGTTGAGCGGCAGGATCTCCACCAGGTCGCCAGCATCCCAGTTGGCGGGCTGTTCCGGTCGCAGGCCCAGCAGGTACACCGGCTGGCCCTGGCTGCCCGGGTTGAGCAGTTCGCGGCGCACCAGCGACCAGTTGCCGAAGCTCGGCGGCTGCCAGGCGGCCACTGGCTGGGCGCCGGTCAGTTGCGCCAGTTCCTGCTGCCACTGCTGCAGCGCGGCCTGGTCGGCGTTGTCCACTTCCACCGGGCTGAACGCACTGCTGGCACCGCGTTCACCCAGCCATGCCTGCAGGCGGCGGGCGAAGCCGCAGAAGTGCGGATACTGGCGGTCACCGAGGGCGAGCAGGGCATAGCTGAGGTTGTTCAGCGCCCAAGGCTGGCCGAGCACCTTGCGCTCGAAGGCGCGGGCGCTGTCGGGGGCTTCGCCGTCGCCGAAGGTGCTGACCACGAACAGCGCACGGCGGGCCTGGCGCAGGTCGCTTTCACCCAGTTCTGCCAGGGCGCGTACCTGCACTGGCAGGCCGGCGGCCTGAAGCTGCCCGGCGCTCTGCCAGGCCAGTTGTTCGGCAAGCCCGCTCTGGCTGGCAAAGCCGATCAGCCAGCTGTCGCCGCTGGCAGTGTTGCTGGTGACGTTGCCACGGGCGGCACGTACCTGGCGCTTCTTGCGACGGCGGTCGAGGTACAGCAGCCAGCCGGTGACGAAGAACAGCGGCATGGTCAGGCTGGCGATGGTGACGATGATGCGCCCCGGCAGGCCGAAGTATTCGCCCACGTGCAGGGCGTAGACGCTCTGCAGCAACTGGGCCTTGAAGGACTTGTCGGTGTAGCGGTCATGTCTTTTCACCTGGCCGCTGGCCGGGTCCAGTACCAGGGTGTTGAAGGCACGTGGGTGGTCGGCGTTGTCCAGCAGGTAGAACAGGTTGGCCGGCTGACCGCCTACCGGTGGCAGACGCAGGTTGTACATGGCCAGGCCCGGGCCGGCAGCGTCCTTGAGGTTGGCCCAGATTGCGTCGTAGTCGACCACCAGCGGCGGGGCGTTCTTGTCGATTTTCTGCGGCCCGTGGCGGCCCCGGCCTTCGCCGCGCTTTTGCTGCTGGCCGGCGGCCGGCGCGTCGGCCAGCAGCTTGTTCAGGCCCTCGCGGTACCACTCGTAGGACCAGAACAGCCCGGTCAGGGCGAACAGCAGGTAGAACAGCAGGCACCAGGTGCCGGCCACCGCATGCAGGTCCCAGTTGAAGGCGCGGCCTTTCTTGGCCCAGTCGAAGGTCAGCCAGGTGCGCCAGTCCAGCGCCTTGCGCGGCCAGCGCAGGTACAGGCCGGAGAGGCAGAAGAACACCAGCATCAGGGTGCAGGCACCGGTGATCTGCCGGCCGCTGTCGCCCATGGCCAGGAAGCGGTGCAGGTTGAGCATGAGGTTGAAGAAGCCTTGCCCGGCCACTTCTCCCTTGAGTTCGCCGGTGTACGGGTCGGCATAGCGCAGCTGGCCACGGCGCTCGCCTGGTGGTGGGGTGAAGAAGACGCGTGCGGCGTTGCCTTCGCGTACATCGACCCACAGCATCGCCACCTTGTCGTGCTGCTGGGCCTCGACCCGCTGGACCAGTTCGGCCGGGGGCAGCACGCCCTCCGGGCGCACCTGGACCTTCAGGACATCGGCATTCAGCGCGCGCAGCAGTTCTTCCTGAAACGAGTACAAGGCCCCGGTGATACCCATCAAGGCCAGCACCAGGCCAGCGGTGATGCCAAAGAACCAGTGCAATTGGAACAGCGTCTTCTTCACCACATGATCACCTTGTGTTTCTGCCGCACACTGCGCGGCGTGCATTATGCCTTGATACGCAAAAGCCCCGCTCACGGGAATGAACGGGGCAGGGTGGGCTCGTCAGTCAGGCTTGTGTTGTCTGTACCGGCCTCTTCGCGGGTGAACCCGCTCCCACAGGTACTGCACTGACCTCAGGTCCAGTGATATCTCTGTGGGAGCGGGTTCACCCGCGAAAGGGCCGGCACAGGCGCAGCCCATTCAACAGATCAACCCCATCCCGGCATCAGAAGTGGAAGCTGGTGGTCAACAGTGCAGTCCGCCCGGCGGCCTGGTTGGCATAGTGCCCACTGTAGGCCTTGTCGTAGTAGACCTCGTTGGTGAGGTTCTGCACGTTCAACTGCAGGTCGACATGCTTGGTCAGCTTGTAGCTGGCCATGGCGTCGTAGCGCCAGTACGAGTCGACCATCACGCTGTTGGTGGTGTTGCCGAACACTTCATCGACGTAGAAGGCACCACCACCAATGGTCAGCTTCGGCGTGACGTTGTAGGTGGTCCACAGGGTCAGGCTGTTGTTCGGTGTGTTAGGCAGCTGGTTGCCATCGTTGTAACCATCGATGAACACCGTGCCGACCCGCTGCGCGCCGCCGTCGACGAGCTTGGCATCCAGGTAGGTGTAGCCGGCGAATACCTGCCAGGCGTCGGTCAGCTTGCCGCTGGCGCTGAGCTCCAGGCCATCGACACGGGTCTTGCCGATGTTCTGGTAGGTGTTGTTATCCACCAGTACACGAGCGTCTTCCTTCTCGGTGCGGAAAATGGCTGCGGTCAACGCCAGGCGTTCGTCGAGCAGATCCCACTTGGTACCGATTTCGTAGTTGGTGGTTTGTTCTGGTTTCAGCTCGCTGGTAGTGGTGGCCGTGACCAGCTCGTTGCCGGTGCCTTCGCCGAGCGCGTAGCCAGGCGGGGTGGCGGAGGTGGCATAGGATACGTAGATGCTGCCGTTCTCGGCAGGCTTCCAGGTCAGGCCCAGCTGGCCAGTGACGAACTCACTGGTGTCTTCGGTCTTGAAGCTTGTAGAACCGTTGGCCGCTTTGGTCTTGGCCTTGGTGTCGAAGTGGTCGTAACGCAGGCCCATGGTCAGCAACCAGGCCGGGTCGAGCTCCAGCGTGTCGGTGAAGTAGATGGCGCGGGTATTGCCAGCCGTATCGGCACCGGCTTCGGTGCGGCTGATGGTGCCGTCCCACTCTTCATGCGGGTTGGGGTTCGGGAACGAGGTACAGACACCGGAGATCTGCCCTGTTGCACTCGAGCAGCTGCCAGCGCCGAAACCGGTGACGTCATAGCCCGATTTCACCGATGTTTCCCGGCTGAGTTCGATACCGGTGGAGAAGCTGTTCTTCATGCCACCAACGTAGAAATCGCCATACAGGTCGGTCTGGTTGGTGGTCGTGCGGGTGTTGGCGACACGGTTGTTCGGGCGACGCCAGACTTCACCGTTGAGGATGTTGCCCTTGCTGTCGTCTGGCTGGCTGTAGATGTAATCCTGCAGCGTATTGCCATGGCGCAGGGTGTTCTTGATGGTCAGCGAGTCGCTCAGGTCGTGCTCGATGCTGATGGTCGAGATATCTGCACGGCTCTTGGAGAAATCGCGACCGACCAGACCGTAGTAGTTGCTGCTGCTGCCACCGCCGTGGGTCGGCTTGTCCGGGTTGGCCGAGGTGCGAGCGGCCGAGCTGCCGGAGCGCAGGCTGTAGGGAATACCCGAATCCGGCAGGTCGTCGCTTTCCACGTGGTAGTAGTCAAGGCTCACGCGGGTATCGGTGCCCAGACCGAACACCAGCGAAGGTGCCACGCCCCAGCGGTCGTAGTTGACCTCATCGCGGCCGGCGACGTTGCTTTTGTGGGTCATCAGGTTCAGGCGGCCAGCGACGCTGTCGCTGAACTGATAGTTGCCATCCAGGGTGTAGCGCTGGGTCTGATCGCTGCCCCAGGTCCAGGCGCCGTCGAGCGAGTTGCCCAGGTGCGCACGCTTGCTGACCATGTTGATGGTGCCACCGGCAGCGCCACGGCCAGCGATCGAGGAGTTCGGGCCCTTGGCCACTTCCACCGACTCGATGGCGAAGATTTCGCGGGTTTGCGAACCGGTATCGCGCACGCCGTCCAGGTACATCGAGCTTTGGCTGTCGAAGCCGCGAATGAATGGGCGATCGCCGGAGGGGTTGCCACCTTCGCCGGCACCCATGGTGATGCCCGGCACGGTGCGCAGTGCATCCTGCAGGGTCAGGGCGCTGGTGTCCTTGATCACCTGCTGCGGGATCACGGTGATCGAGCGCGGGGTATCTACCAGCGGCGCGGTGTACTTCTGCGAAGAGGCCTTGTCGACCTTGTAATCGGTGCTGGCCTGTTCAGCCTTGCCGTTGACGCTGGTGGCGTCGAGGGTGATAGCGCTGCTGGCGGCCGGGTCAGCGGCATAGGCCGACGAGGCGCTGAGGGCGACGCCGATGGCAGACACGATCAGGCGTGGTGAACTCACTGCAGATGGTACGTACTGGCGCATTGCTAAGGACCTTCCCCAAGGTGTTAAGGCCGCGGATCTTAATGTAAGCAATTGTGACTCACAATAGAGAGTCGTTACCATTCGTGAAGAATTTACAATCTTTACAATTTGCCTTTACGGTTTCATCAAGCTGAAACGTCTTAAGCGGCGAATGGGGCTTGTGAAGCGCAAAAGGGAATCAATATCATTGGCGCCTTTATATTTTCCAACGGTGCTGCCGCCATGCTGCTTCACATCCCCGGCCTGTTTCACGCCGATGAACTGGCCCGTATCCGCGAGGCGCTGGAGCAGGCCGACTGGGCCGACGGCAAGATCACGGCCGGCTACCAGTCGGCCAAGGCCAAGCACAACCTGCAGCTGCCGGAAGGTCACCCGCTGGCCAAGGAGATCGGCAATGCGCTGATCGACCGCCTGTGGCAGACCCCACGCTTCATGTCTGCAGCCTTGCCGCACAAGGTGTTCCCGCCACTGATCAACTGCTACCGCGAAGGCGGCAATTTCGGCTTCCACATCGACAACGCCCTGCGCCAGCCCAAGGGCAGCCCGGAGCGGGTGCGCACCGACCTGTCTTCCACGCTGTTCCTCAGCGATCCGGACAGCTACGACGGCGGCGAGCTGGTGATCCAGGACACCTATGGCGTGCAGCAGGTCAAGCTGGCCGCCGGTGACCTGGTGCTGTACCCCGGCACCAGCCTGCACAAGGTCAACCCGGTTACCCGTGGCCAGCGTTACGCCGCGTTTTTCTGGACCCAGAGCCTGGTGCGCGAGGACAGCCAGCGGGCGTTGCTGTTCGAGATGGACAATGCCATCCAGCAACTGACTGCCGATGTGCCGGAGCATCCATCACTGCTACAGCTGACCGGCACCTACCACAACCTGCTGCGCCGCTGGGCCGAGGTCTGAACCGTGTCCTATCAGTTGCGGCGTGAGGAAGTAGTGGATGTGGCGGGTTTGCAGGCCATGCTGGAAGAAAGCCCTGGCAAGGCCGCCCAGGCGATCCTGGCGGCGGCCGGGCAGGGCGCGGTGGAGGCACAGTTGCTGCTGGGGCAGATCCTGCTCGACGGGCGCGGCATTCAGGCGGATGCCGCCGTGGCCAGGCGCTGGTTCGGCATCGCCGCGCAGGGCGGCAGTGCCATGGCGCACAACATGCTGGGGCGTTGCCTGGAGCATGGCTGGGGCGGTGAGCCAAGCCAGGCACAGGCGGCCATCCACTATGCGCGTGCGGCCGATGCCGGGCTGGACTGGGGGCTGTACAACCTGGGCAACCTGCTGGCCACCGGGCGCGGCGTACCGGCCAACCAGGCGCAGGCGCTGATGTGCTACGAGAAGGCCGCGCACATGGGGCATGCCAAGTCGATGAACCTGTACGGGCGTTATCTGGAGCAAGGCATCGCCACGGCGCCCAACCCGGCACGGGCGGTGCGCTGGTATAGGCGTTCGGCCGAGGCGGGGGACTTTCGTGGCATGTTCAGCCTGGGACTGGTGCTGGTCGAGCGTGGGCAGGTGGCGGAAGCCGGGCCCTGGCTGGAGCGGGCGCGGGTCGAGGGGAACATGAATTTCCTGCGCAGTGCGCTGATGACCTTGCAGGGGGCGGGGCCGGTGTTGATGGCCTTTGCGGCGCGGTATGCCGAGGAGATCGAACGGCGCGAAGCTTGAGGTTCCCTCAAGGCCCGCACTACCTGTAGGAGCAGCCTTGTGCTGCGAAGAGGCCGGCATGACAAAAGATGGCCTTTGGCATTTATGGCCTCTTCGCAGCACAAGGCTGCTCCTACAGGGAGTTGCACAGGCCTGAAGGCGGAAAGCACAAATGAAAACGGGGCCTTGCGGCCCCGTCTTGCGTTACAGGTAGTAAGCCTTCAGCGGCGGGAAGCCGTTGAATTCCACTGCGCTGTAGCTGGTGGTGTAGGCACCGGTCGACAGCCAGTACAGGCGGTCGCCGATGGCCAGGTTCAGCGGCAGGCCGTACTTGTAGTGCTCGTACATGATGTCGGCGCTGTCGCAGGTCGGGCCGGCGATGACCACTTCTTCGGTCTCGCCTTTCTTCTCGGTCCAGATCGGGAACTTGATGGACTCGTCCATGGTTTCGATCAGGCCGGAGAACTTGCCCACATCGGTGTAGATCCAGCGCTCGACGGCGGTGCGCGACTTGCGTGCAACCAGTACCACTTCGCTGACCAGGATACCGGCGTTGGCAATCAGCGAACGGCCCGGCTCGAGGATGATTTCCGGCAGGTCGTCACCGAAGTCTTCCTTCAGGAAGCGGATGATCTCTTCGGCGTAGGTTTCCAGGCTGTTGGTCCGGGTGATGTAGTTGGCCGGGAAGCCGCCACCCATGTTGATCAGCTTCAGCTCGATGCCGTCTTCTTCCTTCAGGCGCTCGAAGATCACCTTGACCTTGGCGATGGCAGCATCCCACACGCTGATGTCGCGCTGCTGCGAGCCAACATGGAAGGAAATGCCGTAAGGCACCAGGCCCAGGTCGCGGGCGAGGATCAGCAGGTCCATGGCCATGTCGGTCTGGCAACCGAATTTACGCGACAGCGGCCAGTCGGCAGTGGTCGAGCCTTCGGTGAGGATACGTACGTACACTTTCGAACCCGGTGCGGCCTTGGCGATGTTGCGCAGGTCGGCTTCCGAGTCGGTGGCATACAGGCGCACGCCCTTCTCGTAGAAGTAGCGGATGTCCTTGGACTTCTTGATGGTGTTGCCGTAGCTGATACGGTCAGCGCTTACGCCGCGGCCCAGTACCTTGTCCAGCTCGTAGATCGAGGCGATGTCGAAGCTCGAACCTTTCTCTTTGAGCAGGTCGATGATTTCCACGGCCGGGTTGGCCTTGACCGCGTAGTACACCTTGGCGAATTCGAAACCAGCACGCAGGTCGTCATAGGCCTGGCTGATCATCTGGGTGTCGATGAGTACGAACGGGGTTTCCTGCTTGTCGGCGAACGCCTTCATTTTCTGGAAGGTGTCACGCGCGAAATAGTCTTCGACCTGGATCGACATGCTCAGGGACTCCATGGGCAAACTGAAAATTTAAGTGGCTGCAAACTGAACGTCCTCCGTATCCCCACTTTGGTTCGCCTACTCAGTACTTGAGCCGGATGGATCGTTTCCAGCATGGACGTTCGGCGCGCACTTTAGGGCGTGAAGAATGCAGAATCAACAGGCAATCCGGGCGTGATCGACGCGGATCGACGACCTGCCATTTGAATAACCGACCCATGTGACCGGCTGATGTTCCCCGGAGTGTTTCAAGCGTAAAAAATAGTGGAATGGAGCGCGTTGGCTCCTTCGCGGGCACGCCCGCTCCCACAGGCATCTCGCGGTTCCTGTGGGAGCGGGCGTGCCCGCGAAAGGGCCTCAGGTGTTCATATTTATGGCCACATTTCCCTGGCACCGCCGTGCATGAAAAAGACGATAAATTTTTTGTTACCGACTGGCGGAATTGCCGTGTTTGATGAGAAACATTACTATTCGCACCCTTGTCTGCCTCCCTGATGACCCCGACCGTGTCCGGACCCAAAGGCTTCCTCGACCACTACCATGAGCTGATCGGCACCTGGACGCGCAAGTTGCGCAGTCGACAGCAGGCCGAGGACCTCACCCACGATGCCTTTGTCCGGGTACTGGAAAACCCGCGCGAGCAGGTCGAGCAGCCACGCGCCTACCTGCACCAGACCGCACGCAATATTGCCGTGGATGGTTTCCGGCGCGAGGACCGCCGCCAGGCCCTGGAGCTGGAAGCCTTCGACGAAGGCGTGGCCGCCAGTGGCGACCCCGAGGCCTACGTGCATGCGCTGGAGCTGGCCGACAGTGTCGAGCGGGCGCTGGCCGAACTGCCGCTCAATTGCCGGCAGGTGTTCATCTGGCAGAAGCTCGAAGGCCTGACCCAGGCCGAGATTGCCGAGCGCATGGGGTTGAGCAAGAACATGGTCGAAAAGTATATGATCCGCACGCTCCGGCATCTGCGTGAGCACCTGGATGTGTCGGCATGATGAGTCAGGAGACCTTTTCGATGAAACAGCACGGTACCGATACCGTCCGCGAGCAGGCGGCCGCGTGGTTCGCCCGGGTGCAGGATGCGCCTCGCGATGCCGGGCTGCAGGCGCAGCTGCACGCCTGGCTGGAAGGCGATGCACGGCACCGTGATGAGTACCAGCAGCTCGCCCGCCTGTGGCAGGCCACCGACTTCATCCCGCGCCAGCGCCTGGAAGCGCTGTGCCAGCCGGCACCGGTACGCCAGTTGCCACGTCGGCGCTTCGTGCGCCAGGCCTTGGCCGCCAGCGTGGCCGCAATGGCGTTGGGCCTGGGCTGGGGCGGCTGGCACTACCAGCAACTGAATCACCAGGGCAGCTTGCAGACCGCCTTCAACGAACGCCGCCAGGTCGAACTGCCGGATGGTTCGCACCTTGAACTCAACGGCAGCACGCAAGTGCAGGTCGCTTTCAGCGCCGGCCAGCGGCATGTCCGGCTGATGGCGGGTGAGGTGATGTTCACCGTCGCCCACGACAGTGGCAGGCCGTTCGTGGTCGACACCGCCCAGGGCAGCGTGACTGTCACCGGTACCCGTTTCGACGTCCGCCTGGACCCGGCCAGCACCCGCGTGGCGGTGGAGCAGGGCTCGGTGCGTGTGCAGGGCAAGGGCGCCTCGCTGGCGCAGCTCACGGCGGGCCAGGGCTCGCATATAGATGCACAAGGCCAGGTGGCGGCGCCCTATGCGGTGAATACCGGCGCCCTGACTGCCTGGCGCCAAGGCAGGCTGGTGTTCGACAACGCCACCCTGGCCGAGGTGGTGGCCGAGGCCTCGCGTTACCGCAGCCAGCCGCTGCGGGTCGCCCCCGGTAAAGTCGCCCAGCTGCGGCTGTCCAGCACCTTCAGCACCGACGACACCGACGCGCTGCTGCGTGCCTTGCCGAGCATCCTGCCGGTGGCCATCAAGGCCCATGAAGATGGCTCGCGCGAAATAATCGCGAAATAGATTCAGGTTTTTTTCCGCTCGTTCGTCTTCCCCGCCAGCTGCAACTGCCAAGCATTTCCATTTGCATGCGGTTGGCGTTTATTCCGTATTCCAGGAAGTTTCGACGACGTGAACAACAACAAGCCCTTCCCACGCTTCCGCGCCCTGGCGCTGGCCCTGGCGGTCAGTGCCGTGGCGGTCAACAGCCAGGCCGCAGAGTCCGGCAGCACCATCCAGATCCAGGCCCAACCCTTGGCTTCGGCGCTGAACCAGCTGGGCCAGCAGACCAACCTGCAGCTGTTCTTCAGCCCCGAGCTGGTGGCCGGCAAGCAGGCCCCGGCGGTGTCCGGCCAGCTGGCGCCCGAGCAGGCGCTGCAGCAGCTGCTGCAAGGCAGCGGCCTGACCTACGAGATGTCCCAGGGCACCGTGGTGGTCAAGCCGGCCCAGGCCGATGGCACCCTCACCACCGGCAGCCTGGAGCTGGCACCCACCGACATCAAGGTGGTGGGTGACTGGCTGGGCGATGCCCAGCAGAGCGTGGTGCAGAACCACCCCGGCGCGCGCACCGTGGTACGCCGCGAGGCGATGGTGGAGAAGGGCGCAATGAACGTGCGCGACGTGCTGCGCGGCATCCCAGGCGTGCAGGTGCAGGACTCCAACGGCACCGGCGGCAGCGACCTGTCGCTGAACGTAGGTGTTCGCGGCCTGACTTCGCGCCTGTCGCCACGCTCCACGGTGCTGATCGACGGCATCCCGGCCGCCTTCGCGCCCTATGGCCAGCCGCAGCTGTCGATGGCGCCGATTTCCTCGGGCAACCTCGACAGCATCGACGTGGTGCGTGGCGCCGGCTCCGTGCGTTATGGCCCACAGAACGTCGGCGGGGTGATCAACTTCGTTACCCGGGCTATCCCGGAGAAGGCCTCGGCCGAGCTGTCCACCACCCTGGAAACCTCCCAGCATGGTGGCTGGAAACACACCGAGTCGGCCTTCGTCGGCGGCACGGCGGACAACGGCATGGGCGTGGCGCTGCTGTACACCGGGGTGAATGGCAACGGCTACCGTGAAAGCAACAACGGCAACGACATCGACGACGTCATCCTCAAGACCCACTGGGCGCCGACCGACGTTGACGAGTTCTGGCTCAACTTCCACTACTACGACGGCCGTGCCGACATGCCCGGCGGCCTGACCCAGGCGCAATACGACAGCAACCCGTACCAGTCGCTGCGCGACTACGACTACTTCGCCGGCCGGCGCAAGGACGTGTCGTTCAAGTGGCAGCGGCAGCTCGACGACGCCACCCAGTTCGAAGTGCTGACCTACTACACCGACAGCTTCCGCGGCAGCTCCATTGCCTCGCGCGACATGAAGACCCTGTCGTCGTACCCGCGCAACTACCACACCTTTGCCATCGAACCACGGCTGTCGCGGATCTTCTTCGCCGGTCCGACCACCCAGGAAGTCAGCGTGGGCTACCGCTACCTGAAGGAAGCGATGCGTGAGCAGTCGACCCGCCTGGCGCTGATCGACAACGTGCCGACGCCGACCCCGACCTCCGACGGCCATGTGTTCCAGGACCGCAGCGGTGGTACCGAGGCCAGCGCCTACTACATCGACGACAAGATCGACGTGGGTAACTGGACCATCACCCCAGGTATCCGCTTCGAGCATATCAACACCGACTGGCGCGACCGCCCGGTGCTCGGTGCCAACGGCCAGCCGGTGCCGGAGAAGAAGCGCAGCATCACCAGCAACGAGCCACTGCCGGCGCTGAGCGTGATGTACCACATCTCCGATGCGTGGAAGGTGTTCGCCAACTACGAGACCTCGTTCGGCAGCCTGCAGTACTTCCAGCTGGGCCAGGGTGGTACTGGCAACAGCACGGCCAATGGCCTGGAGCCGGAAAAGGCCAAGACCTACGAGATCGGTACCCGCTATGACAATGGCGGCTTTGCCGGTGAGCTGACGGCGTTCTACATCGATTTCGATGACGAACTGCAGTACATCAGCAACGACGTGGGCTGGACCAACCTCGGCGCGACCAAGCACCAGGGTATCGAGGCCTCGGTGCGCTATGACCTGGACGGGCTGGACCCGCGTCTGGAAGGGTTGTCGGTGAGCGGTGGCTATACCTATACCCGCGCTACTTATGAAGGGGACATTCCTGGCTTCAAGGGCCGTGACCTGCCGTTCTATTCACGCCAGGTGGCCACTGCCGGGGTGCGTTACGCGGTCAACCACTGGACCTGGAACCTGGATGCCTACGCCCAATCCAAGCAGCGCGCGCCGGGTACCGGGATCAATGCCGATGGCAGCTTCAACGGCGACTACATCACCGAGCCGAGTGCGGATGGGCAGTACGGTGATATTCCGGGTTACGTGACCTGGCATGCCCGTGGCGGGTATGAGTTCGGGCCACAGATGTCCAACCTGAAGCTGGCGGCGGGGGTGAAGAACCTGTTCGACAAGCAGTACTTCACCCGCTCCAGCGACAACAATGCCGGCATCTATGTGGGTGAGCCGCGGACCTTCTATGTGCAGGCCAGTGTAGGGTTCTGACATCGCGTCGCCTGCTTCGCGGGTGAACCCGCTCCCACAGGTACCGCGCAGGTCTTTAGCCTTGCATCGACCCTGTGGGAGCGGGTTTACCCGCGAAGAGGCCGGCACAGGCAATCCATTACCTGGGTTTTGAGCCGAGATTGCCGGGGCCGCTTTGCGGCCCATCGCGACACAAGGCCGCTCCTACAGAAGAACGCGATCTGCTGTAGGAGCGGCCTTGTGTCGCGAAAGGGGCGCAGCGCGCCCCCGGCGATTACGAAACCACCGCCTCAGCCGGCGAAACGATGCTGGTCTTCGCCCCCCGCGAGCGCCCCGAACTCAGGTACGCCGCAATCGACTCCTGCGTCACCTCGCCCAGGAACACCTGCTCGGCATCCAGCACCGGCAGCCACGCCCGGTTGAACTCGTACATCCGCGACAACAGGATGCGCAAATGCTCGTCATGCGACGCCGTGGCATTGAACGGCCGCAGGAAGTCGCCACAAGTCCCTTGCTGGCGATGTATGTCACGCCGGCGCACGTAGCCCAGTGCCTTGTTCTGCGCATCGGTCACCACCACGTAGCGGCGGTCGTGCTCGTCCAGCAGTTCCAGCGCATCGCTCACCGGCGTCTGCGGGCTTACCGATGGCGCGTTGTCTGCCGCATCCTCCGCACGCACCAGCAGCAGGCGCTTGAGGGTGCTGTCCTGCCCGACGAAGTTGCTGACGAACTCGTCCGCCGGGTGCGCCAGCAAGGTGTCCGGGTGATCCAGCTGCAACAGCTTGCCGGCGCGGAAGATGGCGATCTTGTCGCCCAGCTTGATCGCTTCGTCGATGTCATGGCTGACCATGATCACGGTCTTGTTCAATGCCCGCTGCATCTCGAAGAACTCGTTCTGGATCATCTCGCGGTTGATCGGGTCGACCGCGCCGAACGGCTCGTCCATCAGCAGCACTGGCGCTTCCGCCGCCAAGGCGCGGATCACGCCGATACGCTGCTGCTGGCCGCCGGACAGCTCGCGCGGGTAGCGCTGCAGGTACTGCTTGGGCTCCAGCTTGATCATGTGCATCAGCTCGCGGGCGCGTTCATGGCACTTCTGTTTGTCCCAGCCGAGCAGGCGCGGCACCACGGTGATGTTCTCCTCGATGGTCATGTTGGGGAACAGGCCGATCTGCTGGATGACATAGCCGATGTGCCGGCGCAGGGTGACCTCGTCCAGCCCGGTGGTGTCTTCGCCATTGATGAACACCTGACCGGAAGTGGGCGTGATCAGGCGGTTGATCATTTTCAGGGTAGTGCTCTTGCCGCAGCCCGAGGGGCCGAGGAACACGCAGATTTCCCCTTCGTTGACGGTGAGGCTTACCGAGTCGACGGCTTTGACGTCCTTGCCGTTGACGTTGAAGGTTTTGCTGAGGTTCTTCAATTCGATCATGAGCGCAGTCCTTCTGGAGTCAGGGCACGTTGCAGGGTTTGCAGGAGCAGGTCGGCGATGATTGCCAGCAGGCTGACCAGCACGGCGCCGACCAGCAGCATCGACATGTCGCTGCGGCTGATGGAGGTGAGGATGAGTACGCCAAGGCCGCCGGCGCCGATGGTGGCGGCGATGGTCATCACGCCGATGTTCATCACCACGGCGGTGCGCACGCCGGCGAGGATCACCGGCACGGCGATGGGCAGTTCGACCATGCGCAGGCGCTGGCCGAAGGTCATGCCGATGCCGCGCGCGGCTTCACGGATGCCGGGCTCGACGTTGGTCAGGGCCAGGTAGGTGTTGCGCATGATCGGCAGCAGTGAGTAGAGAAACACCGCAGTGATCGCCGGCAGCGGCCCGAGGCCCTCGCCGAACTTGGAGTAGAACGGCAGCAGCAGGCCGAACAGGGCGATCGAGGGGATGGTCAGCAACACCGTGGCGCTGGCTTGCAATGGGCCGGCGACGGCCGGGAACCGGGTCATCAGGATGCCCAGCGGTACGCCGACGATGATCGCCAGGCCCACGGCGACGCCGACCAGCATGATGTGCTGCCAGGTCAGTTGCAGCACCTGGGCCCAGTCCAGGTGGTTGAAGGTATCGATCAGGTTCATGGCTGGCCCTCGCTGTTCAGTGGGTGCTCACGCAGGAAGGTGGCGGCCACGGCAGTCGGGTTCTGGTGCTCGACATCGACCTTGGCGTTGAGCTGGCGCATGGTTGCGTCATCCAGCTGTTCGGCCAGTGGCTTGAGCAGGCCGGCCAGCTGCGGGTTGGCGTCGAGCACGGATTTGCGCACCACCGGCGCGGCGGTGTAGTCGGGGAAGTAGTGCTTGTCGTCCTCCAGCAGCTTGAGGTCGAAGGCGTTCAGGCGGCCGTCGGTGGTGTACACCAGCCCGGCGAACACCTGGTTGTTGCGCATCGCGGTGTACACCAGGCCGCCGTCCATCTGGCGGATGTTGCGGCGGTCCAGCGGCAGGCCGTACATCTCGCGCAGGCCGACCAGGCCATCGGGGCGGTTGGCGAACTCGGTGTCCAGCGCCACCAGGTGATTGCGGTGGCTTTCGTCACGCAGTACCTGGTTGAGGTCGCTGATGGTGTTGACCTGCGGATAGGCCTCGGCCACCTGCTTGGGCAGGCCCAGCGCGTAGGTGTTGCTGAACTTCGATGGGGTCAGCCAGATCAGGCCCTTCTTCGCATCCAGCGCCTTCACCCTGGCGAGGGTTGCCTCGGCACTGGGCATGCGCTCGTCGATATGGTTGTACGACACCAGCGACACGCCGGTGTATTCCCACATCAGGTCGAGCTGGCCGGTTTCCTGGGCCTGGCGCGCGATATTGCTGCCAAGGCCGGTGGTGACGCGCACGTCATAGCCGTTGGCGCGCAGGTATTGCGCGGTGATTTCGGCGAGTACGGTCTGTTCGGTGAACACCCGCGCGCCGATGCGGATCAGCGGTTTGTCCGCCGCCTGGGCAAATCCTGCGAACAGCAGGGCCGCGCCCAGCAGCAAGGCGATTCTCTTGTTCATATGTTCCCTATCTTTATTGGGCCAGGCCACGTTCCAGCCAGCGCTTGCTGGAGAAACTCACCGCCGCGTCCAGCGCCAGCGCCAGCAGTGCGGTGCAGGCAGCCCCCAGCAGCAGCTGTGGCTGGTTGTTCAGGGCGATGCCGGGGAAGATCAGGCTGCCCAGGCTGTTGGCGCCAATCAGGAACGCCAGCGGTGCGGTGCCGACGTTCAGCGCCAGGGCCACGCGCACACCGCCAACGATGATCGGCACGGCGTTGGGCAGCTCCACTTGCCACAGTTGCTGGCGCGGGGTCATGCCGATGCCGGTGGCGGCTTCCTTGAGCGAGGCGGGGACGTTTTTCAGGCCCTCATAGGTGTTGCGCACGATGGGCAGGAGGGAGGCGAGGAACAGCGCGAAGATCGCGGGCCCGGCGCCGATGCCCAGGATACTCAGGGCGATGGCCAGAACGGCGAGGGGAGGGATGGTGTTACCAACGTTGAACAACTGCATGAAGCGCTCGGCTTTGTCGACCCGGTGCGGTCGACTTAACGCAATGCCGGCGGGGATGCCCACGGCCAGCGCCGCCGCCATCGAAGCCAGCACCAGTACCAGGTGCGCTTGCAGGTAGAACCCAAGATCGTCGCGATACCGCGCGATCGTGTCGATGCCGATCCAGTGGACCAGCAGGGCCAGGATGACGAGCACGGCGGCCCATCCCAACAGCCCTTTTCCGTAGCGTTCAGCCACAGGCGGACTCCTTGTGTAGTCGGCGAGCACACTTCTTGGTTGCCGGCCAGTCCTGGCGGCGGGTGGTGTGTTCGCGAGTAGCAGCGTGACGCACGCCGAAGGCTGCGATCAGGCCATGAGCCGAACCCCGTCGGGCCCGAAAAAGCTGATGAAACCAGCTCCCCAACCGAAGCGGGTTGCAGGGGAGTGGACGTCTCCGTGGGCGTAAAGGTTCCCATCTGGGGCGGCATTTGGCCAGCGTTAATCACTGGTTGGTTGGAAAATTGACGAGAAAAAGCAGCGGGTTAGTGCTCTGTAGGCGTTGAAATAACTGCTCTTTGGCCATTTGTCGTGATAAAGTGGCTGGTTGTTGATTTGTAGTGGCAGTGCCGGCCTCTTCGCGGGCACGCCCGCTCCCACAGGGATCTCCACTGCTGTTCAGGCCTGTGCAGTACCTGTGGGAGCGGGCGTGCCCGCGAAAGGGCCGGAACAGGCACCGCCGGTTCAGCAAATTTTGGTCCCGGCCCAACTTCAGGTATGATATCGCCCCTTTTAAATCCCCCAGTCAGGCGATTTCCCATGACCAACCAGGCCGCCGAAGTCGCGAAGCGCCGCACTTTCGCAATCATTTCCCACCCCGACGCCGGTAAGACCACCATCACCGAGAAGCTGCTGCTGATGGGCAAGGCCATTGCCGTCGCCGGTACCGTGAAGTCGCGCAAGTCCGACCGCCACGCCACCTCCGACTGGATGGAAATGGAGAAGCAGCGCGGCATCTCCATCACCACCTCGGTGATGCAGTTCCCGTACCGCGAGCACATGATCAACCTGCTCGACACCCCCGGCCACGAAGACTTCTCGGAAGACACCTACCGCACCCTGACCGCGGTGGACTCGGCGCTGATGGTGCTCGACGGCGGTAAAGGTGTAGAGCCACGTACCATCGCCCTGATGGACGTGTGCCGCCTGCGCGACACGCCGATCGTCAGCTTCATCAACAAACTCGACCGCGACATCCGCGACCCGATCGAGCTGCTGGACGAGATCGAAGCCGTGCTGAAGATCAAGGCCGCGCCGATCACCTGGCCGATCGGTTGCTACCGCGACTTCAAGGGCGTGTACCACCTGACCGGTGACTACATCGTGGTGTACACCCCGGGCCACGGCCACGAGCGCACCGAAGCCAAGATCATCCAGAAGCTGGACTCGGACGAAGCCCGTGCCCACCTGGGCGACCAGTACGATTCGTTTGTCGAACAGCTGGAGCTGGTGCAGGGCGCCTGCCACGAGTTCAACCAGGAAGAGTTCATCAACGGCCAGCTGACCCCGGTGTTCTTCGGTACCGCGCTGGGCAACTTCGGTGTCGACCATGTGCTTGACGCCGTCGTCGACTGGGCGCCGCGCCCGCTGGGCCGTGTTGCCCACGAGCGCACCGTGGAGCCTGTGGAAGAGAAGTTCACCGGTTTCGTGTTCAAGATCCAGGCGAACATGGACCCGAAACACCGCGACCGCATCGCCTTCATGCGTATCTGCTCGGGCAAGTACGAGAAGGGCATGAAGATGCGCCACGTGCGGATCAACAAGGACCTGCGTATCGGCGATGCGCTGACCTTCTTCTCCTCCGAGCGTGAGCAGCTGGAAGAGGCCTATGCCGGCGACATCATCGGCCTGCACAACCACGGCACCATCCAGATCGGCGACACCTTCACCGAAGGCGAGGCGCTGGGCTTCACCGGTATCCCGCACTTCGCCCCGGAGCTGTTCCGCCGCGTGCGCCTGAAGGACCCACTGAAATCCAAGCAGCTGCGCCAGGGCCTGCAACAGCTGGCCGAAGAAGGTGCTACCCAGGTGTTCTTCCCAGAGCGCAGCAACGACATCATCCTCGGTGCAGTCGGTGTGCTGCAGTTCGACGTGGTCGCCAGCCGCCTGAAGGAAGAGTACAAGGTCGAGTGCGCCTACGAGCCGATCACCGTATGGTCGGCCCGCTGGATCGGCTGTGACGACAAGAAGAAGCTCGAGGAATTCCAGAACAAGGCCATGGAGAACCTGGCCATCGACGGTGGCGGGCACCTGACCTACCTGGCGCCGACCCGGGTCAACCTGTCGCTGATGGAAGAGCGCTGGCCGGACATCAAGTTCCGCGCTACCCGCGAGCACCACTGATTCGGAAAGCTTGCATCTGACCCCTGTGGGAGCGGGTTTACCCGCGAATGCGTCGGTGAATTCAACATCGCATTCGCGGGTAAACCCGCTCCCACAGTGACCGCGTTACGGCCGCACTCAGTTTCCTGCCTTGATACTGGTCCAGATCCTCGTCCGAATACGGTCGATCTTCGCCGGCATTGCCTCCAGCGCATACAGCTTGCCCATCACTTCCTCGCTCGGGTAAACCATCGTATTACCCTTCATCGCCGGATCCACCAGCCCGTCCGCCTCAAGGTTGCCGTTGGCGTACTGCACATGGTTGCTGATGTTGGCCATCACCTCCGGCTGCAGCAGGTAGTTCATGTAGGCATACCCGGCCTTCTCATCCGGTGCATCGGCCGGCATGGCAACCATGTCGAACCACATCGGTGCGCCTTCCCTGGGTATCGAATACCCCACGTTCACCCCGTTCTTCGCCTCCTCGGCACGATTCTTCGCCTGCAGCACATCCCCCGAGAAACCGACCACCACGCAGATATCGCCGTTGGCCAGGTCGCCGGTGTACTTCGATGAGTGGAAGTAGCTGATGTATGGCCGCACCTGCATCAGCAGCGCCTTGGCCTTGTCGTAGTCCGCCGGGTTCTGGCTGTGGTGCGGCAGGCCCAGGTAGTGCAGGGCGATCGGTAACAGCTCAGGGCCGTTGTCCAGCACGGCGACGCCGCAGCTTTTCAGCTTGCTCATGTACTCAGGCTTGAAGATCAGGTCCCACGAGTTTATTGGCGCGCTGTCGCCGAGCACCGCCTTGACCTTGTCGACGTTGTAGCCGATGCCGGTGCTGCCCCACAGATACGGGAAGCCGTATTGGTTACCCGGGTCATTGACCTCTAGTGCCTTGAGCAACACCGGGTTGAGGTTGTGCCAGTTGGGCAGCTGCGACTTGTCCAGCTGCTTCAGGGCTTTGCCCTGGATTTGACGGGCCATGAAGTGGTTGGACGGGAACACCACGTCGTAGCCGGAGTTGCCGGTCATCAGCTTGCCGTCGAGGGTTTCGTTGCTGTCGTAAACGTCGTAGGTGGGCACGATACCGCTGGCTTGCTGGAAGTTCTTCAGTGTGTCGGGGGCAACGTAGCTGGACCAGTTGTAGATCTTCACCGTTTCGGCGGCACCGGCCACGCTGGCGGCCAGCATCAGGGGGGCGAGAAGGAGCGTGCGCATGTCGGGGTTACCTTGCTTTGTGTGTTGTTATCGAAGGCAGGCGATCAGCGGAACCGGCAAATCCTGTGTCGGGGAAAGGAAAGTCAGTGCATGAAGCCTTCCATGAAGTCCGCAAGATTGCTGGCCAGGCGCCGCCTCCAAGGCGCGCTGGCGGGGTTGGCGAGGGTCCGATCCTCGTGGACGAAGCTCTGGATGATCGCGTTGTAGCCCAGCCAGCGGCAGGGCTCGGGTGGCCAAGTGGCCAGGCTTGAAAGCGGGCGGCTGTCGAGCACCCAGGGTTGCGCGGTCAGTTCGTTGTGCTGGTTGAGGATCAGCGCCGCCAGGGTGCGCCCGCCCAGGTTGGTGGCGCCGACGCCTTCGCCGCCGTAGCCGCCCGCCAGGGCGATGCCGCGTTGACGGTCGCAGAGCATGTGCGGGCGGAAGCGCCGAGCCATGCCCAGGTTGCCGCCCCAGGAGTGGGTGATACGCACGTGCTTCAACTGCGGGAACAACTCGCTGAACAGGTAGCGGCGCAGCTCGATTTCCTGTTCGTCGAGGTTGAAGTTTTCGCGCAGGCGGCCACCGAAGCGGTAGCCGCCACGGGCGCCGAATACCAGGCGGTTGTCGGCGGTGCGCTGGCCGTAGGTGACCTGGCGGCTGCTTTCGCTGAACGCCTGGCCCTGGTTCAGGCCGATCTGTTGCCAGGTGGCCTCCGGCAGTGGTTCGGTGGCCACCAACAGGCTCTGTACCGGCAGCTGATGTTTGCCCAGTGGCGGCAGGCTGGCGGCGTAGCCCTCCACGGCGGGTACCATCCATTGGCAACGGATGCGCGCCAACGGGGTACGCACCTCACCCGGCTGCCAGTCGATGGCTGGGGTGTTTTCGTAGATGGGTACGCCCAGCGCCTCTACCGCTCGGGCCAGGCCACGCGCCAGCTTGGCGGGTTGGATGGTTGCGGTGTGCGGGCTGTAGATGGCGCCATAGGCATTGCTGACCCGCAACTGAGCGTCAAGCTGTTCGGGGCGTAGCCAGCGGTAGTCGTCCTCGGTCATGCCTTGGCGATAAAGGTCGTCGAGGTAGGCGCGCAGGCTGCGCTCCTGTTCCGGGTAACGCGCGGCGCAATACAGCACGCCGCCTTTGCGGTAGTCGCAGTCGATGCCCTCGCGTTGCAGCACACTGTGCACTTCATCGGGAATGCCATGCAGCAGGTCGATGCTGGTGCGGCGCTGCTGCGGCGACAGGGTGGCGAGCAGGCGGTCTTCGCCGAGCAGGTTGCCCATCAACCAGCCGCCGTTGCGCCCCGAGGCGCCGAAGCCGGCGATGTTGGCCTCGATCACCGCGATGTTCAGTTGCGGCGCCTGGCGCTTGAGGTAGTAGGCGGTCCACAGCCCGGTGTAGCCGGCGCCGATGATGCACACATCGACCTCGAGGTCCTGGCGCAGGGCCGGGCGCGCGCACAGCGGCTCGTCGAGCTGGTCCATCCAAAGGCTGAGCGTGCGCAGGGGTTGCATCGGGTTTTGCTCCACATCCGTCAAGGTCTGTGGGCGATGCTAGTGGTGTCTGCCAGTGCCTGTCTTACGTGCGTGCACGCAGGGAAATTTGCTTCAGATAGGCCTTGGGGGTGAGGCCGGTGTGCTCGCGGAAGCACTTGTAAAACGCCGAGAGCGAGTTGAAGCCGGCGCTGAACGCCAGGTCGTCGATCGCCGCTTCGACGCTGTCATCGTCAAGGCTGGCCATCAGGTGTTGCAGGCGCGCCTGGTTGACGTAGCGGTAGAAGCTTTGCCCGAGCACCTGGTTGAACAGATAGGAGATCTGGTTGCGGCTGTAGCCGCTGGCGTCGGCCACCTGCTGCAGGTCCAGCTCCGGGTCCAGGTAGGGGCGCTGGCGCTGGAAGTAGTGTTCCAGGTCCTGGGCCATGGTCGACAGCTGCCGGGGTGACAGGCCCAGGCGGCTGGTGGCCGGGCGCGGGCCGCTGCTGGCATGGCCACTGCTGCTCCGGCGGACCAGCGTGGCGTATTCGTTGACCTGCCAGATCAGGCCGTCCTTGACGGTAATCGCCTCGCTGGACTGGAACGCCACCAGGCCGTCGCCGCCCTGGACCGTGACCTGGTACTGGATGAACGCGGTACAGCCGTCGACGCGGATGCGGTCGCTGTGCACGATATCTTCGCCGGCTTCATGGGGCAGGCAGGCGCGCACGTAGTCACGCAGTTCCTGGTAGCCGAGCACGCGGTTCTGGAAGAAGTCGTGGTACTGGATGTCGGGGTGGTAGAGCACCATGACGCCGTCGAGGTCGCGGTGCTTCCAGCACAGGTGGTAGCGCAGCACGGTGTCGGCGGTGAGCGGGGTCTGCTCGGGGCCGTCGGGGAGGGTGGTGGCGGTCATGAGCCTGATAGTGCATTGCAGAACACCCAGCTGCAAGGGTGCGGATCCGGCATATTGCACGGTTTTGCCAAGCGGCTTGGGCAGTAAGCCTTTGATTCGGTTGAGAGTGATTTTTTGACAGGGATGGCATGGCGAGTGCACCGGTCTGTTCAACATCGAACAAGGAGAAAGGCCATGCGCTCGATACTGCTCTGGATGATTGGGGTGCCGATTCCGGTGATTATCCTGATCTGGTTCTTCATGCATTGAGATTTTTGGGGCCGCTTTGCGGCCCATCGCGACACAAGGCCGCTCCTACAGGAGATTGCGGTCCCTTGTAGGAGCGGCCTTGTGTCGCGATGGGCTGCAACGCAGCCCCGGCTATCTAAAGGCTAAAGAAACTGCTCGGCATAGTGACAAGCCACCTGCCGGGTACTCACCTGCCTAAGCGCCGGCACCTCCTTGGCACACCGCTCGGTCGCATACGGGCAGCGCTTGTGAAACGCACACCCATCCGGCGGGTTCAGCGGGTTGGGCAACTCCCCGGCAATGCGGATCTTCGGCTTCAAAGGGTCCGGGTGAATCGCCGGCGTCGCCGACAGCAGCGCCTGGGTATACGGGTGCAACGGCCTTTCGTAGATATCTTCTTTCGGCCCCATCTCCGCCGGCCGGCCGAGGTACATCACCAGCACCTGATCGGCCACATGCCGCACCACCGCCAGGTTGTGCGAGATGAACACGTAGGCAGTGTTGAACTCCTTCTGCAAATCCATGAACAGGTTCAGCACCTGGGCCTGGATCGACACGTCCAGCGCCGAGGTCGGTTCGTCCGCCACCAGCACCTTGGGCTGCAGCATCATTGCCCGGGCCAGGGCGATACGCTGACGCTGGCCGCCGGAGAACATGTGCGGGTAGCGCTGGTAATGCTCGGGGCGCAGGCCGACCTGTTCCATCATCTTCTGCACCTTTTCTCGCCGCTCGGCCTTGCTCAGCGAGGTGTTGATCAGCAACGGCTCGGCCAGCTGGTCACCAATCTTCTGCCGTGGGTTGAGCGAGGCGTAGGGGCTCTGGAACACCATCTGTACGTCGCGGCGCAGTTGCTTGCGCTCGCTCTTGCTGGCGCCTTTCACTTCGGTGCCGGCAATTTGCAGCGAGCCGGAGGACGGCTCTTCGATCAGGGTCAGTGCGCGGGCCAGGGTCGACTTGCCACAGCCGGACTCGCCGACCACGGCCAGGGTCTTGCCGGCCTCCAGTTCGAACGACACGCCATTCAGCGCGCGGACCAGGGCGTGGCCCTTGAACAGCCCGCGGGAGACTTCGTAATGCCGGGTCAGCTCCCGGGCGGATAGAACGACGGCCATCACGCCACCTCCTGGTTCAGCGGGTAGAAGCAACGCACCAGGCCATGGGCCTGGGGATCGAGGGGCGGGCGCTGGCGCCGGCAGTTGTCCTGCACGTACGGGCAGCGCGGTGACAGCAGGCAACCCACGGGGCGGTCGTAGCGGCCGGGGACGATGCCGGGCAGGGTGGCCAGGCGTTCGGCACCGATGCTGTGCTCGGGGATCGCCGCCAGCAACGCTTCGCTGTAGGGGTGGGCGGGCACGTCGAACAGCTCCGGCACCTGGCCCACTTCCACGGCCTGGCCGGCGTACATCACGCACACCCGCCTGGCCGTTTCGGCGACCACGGCGAGGTCGTGGGTGATCAGGATGAGCGCCATGTTGCGCTCCTTCTGCAGGTTGACCAGCAGCTCCATGATCTGCGCCTGGATGGTCACGTCCAGCGCAGTGGTGGGTTCGTCGGCAATCAGCAGCTTGGGCTCGCCGGCAATCGCCATGGCAATCGCCACGCGCTGGCTCATGCCGCCGGACAGCTGGTGCGGGTAGGCGTCCAGGCGGCTTTCCGCAGCCGGGATCTCGACCTTTTTCAGCAGCTCCAGGGCACGCTGGCGCGCGGCCTTGCCCTTCAGGCCCAAGTGCTGGCGCAGCACTTCCTCGATCTGGTAGCCCACGGTGTAGCTGGGGTTGAGCGCGGTCATCGGGTCCTGGAAGACCATGGCGATGTCCTTGCCCACCACCTTGCGTCGCTGGCGGCCGCTGAGCTTGAGCATGTCGGTGCCGTCGAAGGTGAGCGAGTCGGCGGTGATGCGCCCGGGGGCGTCGATCAGGCCCATCAGGGCCATCATGGTCACGGACTTGCCCGAGCCGGATTCGCCGACGATGGCCAGAATCTCGCCGGCCTCCACCGTCAGGTCCAGGCCATCGACCACCGGTACCGCATTGGCGTCGCCGAAGCGCACGTTCAGGTTGTTGATCTGCAACAGTGACATGGCGTTCTCCTCAGGCGGCGTTCTTGAGTTTCGGGTCCAGCGCATCGCGCAGGCCGTCGCCCATCAGGTTGATTGCCAGCACACTGAGCAGAATGGTCAGGCCGGGCAGGCTCACCACCCACCAGGCGCGCTCGATGTAGTCACGGGCCGAAGCCAGCATGGTGCCCCACTCCGGGGTCGGCGGCTGTACGCCAAGGCCAAGGAAGCCCAGGGCGGCGGCGTCGAGGATGGCCGAGGAGAAGCTGAGGGTGGCCTGCACGATCAGCGGTGCCATGCAGTTGGGCAGCACGGTGACGAACATCAGCCGTGGCAGCCCGGCACCAGCCAGGCGTGCGGCGGTGACGTAGTCGCGGTTCAGCTCGCCCATCACGGCGGCGCGGGTCAGGCGCACGTAGGATGGCAACGACACGATGGCGATGGCGATCACGGTGTTGATCAGGCCTGGGCCGAGGATGGCGACGATGGCCACCGCCAGCAGCAGCGAGGGCAGGGCCAGCATCACGTCCATCAGGCGCATGATCGACGGGCCGAGAAGTTGCGGGAAGAAACCGGCCAGCAGGCCCAGCAGGATGCCAGGGATCAGCGACATCACCACCGACGACAGGCCTATCAGCAGCGAAAGCCGCGCGCCCTGGATAAGCCGCGAAAGCAGGTCGCGGCCCAGCTCGTCGGTGCCGAGGATGAACTGCCAGCTGCCACCTTCGAGCCACACCGGTGGGGTCAGCAGGAATTCGCGGTACTGCTCGCTCGGGTCGTGCGGGGCGACCCACGGCGCGAACAGCGCGCAGAACACCACCAGGCACATGAAGGCCAGGCCCATCACCGCGCCTTTGTTGCGGGCGAAGGCTTGCCAGAATTCTTTGTATGGCGAGGGGTAGAGCAGGCTCTGGTCCACCGGGCTGACCGGTGTGACGGATTTCGGAATCGGGCTAGTCATGGCGAAGGCCTCAGCGCTGATGACGGATGCGTGGGTTGGCCAGGCCGTAGAGGATATCCACGACGAAGTTGACCAGGATCACCAGGCAGGCGATCAACAGGATGCCGTTCTGGACCACGGGGTAGTCACGGGCACCGATGGCTTCGATCAGCCACTTGCCGATGCCCGGCCAGGAAAAGATGGTTTCGGTCAGCACTGCACCGGCCAGCAACGTGCCAACCTGCAGGCCGAATACGGTCAGTACCGGGATCAGCGCGTTGCGCAGGCCGTGCACGAACACCACGCGGGCCGGCGACAGGCCTTTGGCGCGGGCGGTGCGGATGTAGTCCTCGCGCAGCACTTCGAGCATCGACGAGCGGGTCATGCGGGCAATCACCGCCAGCGGGATGGTGCCGAGCACGATGGCCGGCAGGATCAGGTGCATCACCGCGTCCTTGAACGCGCCTTCCTCGTCGCTGAGCAGGGTGTCGATGAGCATGAAGCCGGTTTTCGGCTCGATGTCGTAGAGCAGGTCGATGCGCCCGGACACCGGGGTCCAGCCCAGGCTTACCGAGAAGAACATGATCAGGATCAGGCCCCACCAGAAGATCGGCATCGAGTAACCGGCCAGGGAAATGCCCATCACCCCGTGGTCGAACAGCGATCCGCGCTTGAGCGCAGCGATCACCCCGGCCAGCAGGCCGACGATGCCGGCGAACAACAGGGCGGCGAAGGCCAGTTCGAGGGTGGCCGGGAACAGGGTGAGGAACTCGCTCCACACGCTCTCGCGGGTGCGCAGCGATTCACCGAGGTCACCCTGGGCCAGCTTGCCGACGTAGTCCAGGTACTGGACCGGCAGCGGCTTGTTCAGGCCCAGGCGCTCCATGGCCTGGGCATGCATTTCGGGGTCGACCCTGCGCTCGCCCATCATCACTTCCACCGGGTCGCCGGGGATCAGGCGTATGAGCGCGAAGGTCAGCAAGGTGATACCGAAAAAGGTCGGTATCAGCAGGCCAAGGCGCCGGGCAATAAAGCTCAACATTGTCTGGGTTACCTCATCAGGCCGTGCGGCTAGCAGCACGCTACGGGGTGCCGCCGGTCCCCGTGTGGGTTGCCGGCGGTCGTTGTTGTTCTACTTCACCTTGGTGGTGGCGAAGTTGTTGTTGGCCAGAGGGCTGATCACGTAGCCCTCCACGTTGTCACGCATGGCGGCGAACACCTTAGGGTGGGCCATGCTGATCCAGGGTTGGTCGTCATCGTACACCCTTAAAGCCTCGGCATAGACCCATCGGCGCTCATTGTCATCCGTCATCTGCCGTGCACGCGTGATGAGTTCCTGGAACTGCGGATTGCACCAGCGGGCGTAGTTCTCGCCGTTCTTGGCGGCCTCGCAGCTCAGCAGCGGGGTAAGGAAGTTGTCCGGGTCACCGTTGTCGCCTGCCCAGCCGGTGGAGACCAGGTCGGCTTCGCCGTTCTTGGCACGACGCAGCATTTCGGCCCATTCCATCACGCGGATATCCAGCTGCAGGCCGACCTGTTTCAGGTCGGCCTGCAGCATCTCGGCTGACAGGCGTGGGTTGGGGTTGGTCATGCCGCCGCCGTTGCGGGTGAACAGGGTGATCACGGTACCTTCCGGTACGCCAGCTTCCTTGAGCAGGGCACGGGCCTTGGCCAGGTCCCGAGGCGGGTTCTGGTTGGTGGTGTTGTAACCGAGCATGGTCGGCGGGTATGGGTTCACGCCCACCAGCGCGTTGTTCTTGCCAAACAGCTGGTCGACGTGTGTCTGGCGGTCAAAGGCCATGTTGATGGCTTTGCGCACGCGCACATCGCTGAGGTACTTGTGCTGGGTGTTCATGGCGATATAGCCGGTGACCAGCGCTTCGGTCTCGGCGACCTTGAGCTTGGGGTCGGCCTTGATCGTCGGCACGTCCTCTGGTTTGGGGTATAGCGCCACCTGGCATTCGTTGGCGCGCAGCTTTTGCAGGCGCACGTTGCTGTCGGTGGCGATGGCGAATATCAGGGCGTCTGCCGGGGGCTTGCCGCGGAAGTAGTCCGGGTTGGGTTTGAAGCGGACCTGGGCGTCCTTGTTGTAACGCTGGAAGATAAACGGGCCGGTGCCGATCGGCTTGCTGTTCAGCTCGGCGGTCTTGCCGGCCTTGAGCAACTGGTCGCCGTATTCGGCGGAGTAGATCGAGGTGAAGCCCATGGCCATGTCCCGCAGGAACGGTGCTTCCGGGCGGGTGAGGGTGATCACCACGGTGTGGTCATCGGTCTTGTCCACCGACTTGAGCAGGCTTTTGAAGGACATGCTTTCGAAGTACGGGTAGCCGACGCTGGTCTTGTCGTGCCACGGGTGCGCCGGGTCGAGCTGACGGCGCAGGCTCCACAGCACGTCATCGGCGTTGAATTCGCGAGTGGGCGTGAAGTAGTCGGTCTTGTGGAACTTCACCCCTTGGCGCAGGTGGAAGGTGTAGGTCAGGCCGTCCGGTGCGATGTCCCAGCGTTCGGCCAGGGCCGGCTGGACGTCGGTGGTGCCAGGCTTGAAGTCGACCAGGCGGTTGAACAGCGCTTCGGAGGTGGCATCGAAGGTGACCCCCGTAGTGTACTGGACAACGTCGAACCCTTCCGGGCTGGCCTCGGTGCACACTACCAGCGGCTTGGCCGCCAGCTGCGTGGCGCTGCCCAGTACCAGCGCTGCCAGGGCGAGGCGTAGCGGTAGCGATTTCATGAAAGCTCTCTGCATGGGTGGACTCCCTGCTTGCATTGATTCCAGCGTAGCCGCCACGGCCCGCAGCGAAGCAGGCCGTGGCGCCGGCGGTCAGAGAATGTTGAATGGAATGGTGGTAACCACCCGGAACTCATCCAGGCTGCCATCGCCCTGGGCCTTGCTGGCGCGGTGCGCGGTGTAGGTGGCACGGATGCTGGTGTCTTTCAGCGGCCCGCTCTGTACCGCGTAGCTGGTGCCGAAGCCCCACTCGTAGTGGGTTTCGCCATCCAGGCCGTTCACGTCGTAGGCGGTACCGCGGTAATGGGTACCATCGATGCCCCAGCCGCGGGCGTTGTACAGGTTGAACTTCAGGCCCGGCACGCCGTACGGCGCCATGTTCAGCACGTAGGAAATCTGCAGCGATTTCTCGTTGGGGCCGTTGAAGTCCGACAGCAGCGAGTTGGCCAGGTAGATGCCGTTGGTTTCGTGCAGGTAGTCGAAGTATTCGTTGCCGTTGACCTGCTGCCAGGAGGCGCTGAGGGTGTGGGCCTGGTGGGTCAGGCCGAACGACAGGCTGTAGGTGTCGTTGTCGATATCGCCCATCTTCTTGCTGCCGGCGTCGACGGTCTTGTAGTAGTTCAGGCCGGTGCTCAGGCTGAGCACTGCGCTGTCGCCTAGCACGTGGTTGGCGCCGAAGTAGTACTGGTTCCAGAAGTCATCGACCTTGGTGGCGTACAGGCTGGTGCTCAGGCTCTTGAACGGCTGGTAGTTGATGCCGGCGGTGCTGGCGCGGTCGGTTTCCACGCCAGTGGCACTGTACTCGGTGCGGAACTTGCTGAGGCTCTGTTCGGTACGTGGCGAGACGCGGTCGAAGGTGCCCAGGTCGAAGCTCAGGTTGTCGAATTCGGCGCTGTGCAGGAACGCGCCCTGGAAGCTCGAGGGCAGGGCGCGGTTGCCGATGTAGGCAATCATCGGCGTGTCCACCGATTGGCGGCCGACGGTGAGCGTGGTGTTGGACACCCGCGCCTTGACGTTGGCCAGGCCCATCTTGCTCCACTGGCCGACCGGGTCGCCGTCGCTGTGGGTCAGGGTGCGGTTGTTGGGGCCGGCGACGTCCTCGCGGTTCTGCAGCAGGGCGATGGCATTGTAGCCGGCGGCTTCGACGGCGAAGCCGACGGTGCCCTGGGTGAAGCCGGAGCTGTAGTTGAGGATGGTGCCCTGCACCCAGTTCTCGCGGCTGTGGGTGTCGTGGCGGGTGCCGTCGCTCTTGTAGTACTTCCACAGCGGGGCGCGTGCGGCGCGCTCGCGGGCGTACCAGTTGCGGGTGCTGCCGGACAGGCTCTGGCCGTCGACGAAGCCACTGGCCTGCTCCTGCTCGCTGCTGCCTTTGAGGGTGATGGGCACGTATTCCTGGCTTTGCGGGTCGGCCTGGGTCACGGTGGATAAGGCACTGATGGATAACGCCAGTGCGGTCAAGGTGAATAGTCTCAAGGTTAAAGCTCCCTTTCTGTTCTTCTAGTTATTGCCTGGCCTTGTGGGCCGGGCTTCTTGCTGCGGTGTTGCCAGGGTTGCCCGGGGTCACCGGGCAGAATCGGGGCGTTGTGTTGGCTGTGCCGGCCTCTTCGCGGGCGCGCCCGCTCCCACAGGTTTCGTGAACCTGAGGAGAACCCTGTGGGAGCGGGTTTACCCGCGAAGAGGCCGGTACCGGCTAATGCTCAATCAACACTCACACCGGAAAAGTCGTTGCGCCCGAACGGGCTGACCTTGAACTCGGAAACCTTGACGCTGAGCGGTTGGTTGACCGTGGAGTGCGCCACCGGGGTAATCGGCACCTGTTGCTTGAGCCGCTGCTGGGCCTGCTGGTACAGGGCGGTGCGCTGCGTGCGGTCGGTGACCTGCTTGGCCTGCTTGACCAGGCTGTCGTACTGCGGATCGCACCACAGCGAGTAGTTGTTGCTGCCGATGGCATCGCAGTTGTAGAGGGTGCCCAGCCAGTTGTCCGGGTCACCGTTGTCCCCGGTCCAACCGATCAGGGCGATATCGTGCTCGCCGCTTTTCATGCGCTTGAGGTACTCGCCCCATTCGTAGCTGACAATGCGCACCTTGAAGCCGAGCTTGCTCCAGTCGGCCTGGAGCATTTCCGCCATCAGCTTGGCGTTGGGGTTGTACGGGCGCTGCACCGGCATGGCCCACAGGGTGATCTCGGTGCCCGGCTTGACCCCGGCCTGCTGCAGTAGCTGCTTGGCCTTTTCCGGGTCGAAGGGCGCGTCCTTGAGGCTGTCGTCATAGGACCACTGGGTCGGCGGCATGGCGTTGACTGCCAACTGGCCGGAATCCTGGTACACGGCCTGGATGATCGCCTGCTTGTTCACTGCCATGTCCATCGCCTGGCGCACTTCCAGGCGGTCGAATGGTGGGTGCTGGGTGTTGTAGGCGATGTAGCCGAGGTTGAAGCCAGGTTGCTGCAGCACCTGCAGTTTGCTGTCGGCCTTGAGCGCCGGCAGGTCGGCGGGGCGCGGGTGCAGGGTGACCTGGCATTCGTTGCGGCGCAGCTTCTGGATGCGCACCGAAGGGTCGATGTTGATCGAGAACACCAGGTTGTCGATCTTCACGTCCTGCGGTGACCAATAGGCCTTGTTGCCCTTGTAGCGGATCTGCGAATCCTTCTGATAACGCTGGAACACGAACGGGCCGGTGCCGATCGGTTGCTGGTTGATGTCGCTGGGGCGCCCGCTGGCCATCAGCTGCTCGGCGTATTCGGCAGACAGGATGGAAGCGAAGCTCATGGCCAGGTTCTGGATGAACGCGGCATCGACGCTGTTCAGAGTGAACACCACGGTCAGTGGATCGGTCTTTTCGACACGGGCGATGTTCTTGTCCAGGCCCATGCTGATGAAATAGGGGAACTCGGTCGGGTAGGCCTGGCGGAACGGGTGGTTCTTGTCGAGCATGCGGTTGAAGGTGAACAGCACGTCGTCGGCGTTGAAGTCGCGGCTCGGTGCAAAGGCCTTGTTGCTGTGGAATTTCACCCCTTCGCGCAGGTGGAAGGTGTAGCGCAGGCCATCTTCGGACACCTCCCAGCGGGTCGCCAGGGCAGGGTGCACGGCAGTGCCGCCGCGTTCGAACTCGACCAGGCGGTTGTAGATCGGTTCGGCGGCGTCGTTGTCGGTGGCGCTGGTGTACTGGGCGGTGTCGAAGCCGGCCGGGCTGCCTTCGGAGCAGAACACCAGATTGTTGGCCAGCAGGGCCGGCGATTGGCTGATCAGGCCCAGGGCGAGCAGGGCGGAAAGGCGGGTGGTATGGCGCATGGAAAGTCCTTTTACGTCTGTTTGCGCCGCCTCGGGGTACGAATGGCGGCAACAGGTCGCCGACCCCGCTGCGGATGGCGGCGGGACGACATGAAAGGGTACGAGGATGGCGGGGCACCCGCCGCTCGGCGGGTGCCTTGGCTAGCCTATTTGTCCACGCTGACGCCGTAGAAGGAGTTCAGCGCGAACGGGCTGATCTTGAAGTCCTTCACCTTGGCGCTCATGGGCTGGTACACGGTGGAGTGGGCGATCGGGGTGATCGGCACCTGCTCCTTGAGGATGTGCTGTGCCTGCTGGTACAGCTCGGTGCGCTTGGCCTGGTCGGAGGTGGCCTTGGCCTGCTTGATCAGGTCGTCGTAGGGCTTGTAGCACCACTTGGAGAAGTTGTTGCCGCTCATGGCGTCGCAGCCGTACAGGGTGCCCAGCCAGTTGTCCGGGTCGCCGTTGTCACCGCTCCAGCCGATCAGCATGGCGCCTTGTTCGCCGCCTTTGGAGCGCTTGATGTACTCGCCCCATTCATAGCTGACGATCTTTGCCTTGACGCCGACCTTGGCCCAGTCGGATTGCAGCATCTCGGCCATCAGCTTGGCATTGGGGTTGTACGGGCGTTGCACGGGCATCGCCCACAGGGTGATTTCGGTGCCTTCCTTGATGCCGGCTTCCTTGAGCAGCTGCTTGGCTTTCTCAGGGTCGAACGAGGCGTCCTTGATGCTGTCGTCATAGGACCACTGGGTCGGCGGCATGGCGTTGACCGCCAGTTGGCCGGCGCCCTGGTAGACCGACTCGATGATCTTTTTCTTGTCCACGGCCATGTCCAGCGCCTCGCGGACTTTCAGCTGGGCCAACGGGTTGGCCTCGTTGCTGCCCTTGACCTTGTCCATCACGTTGTAGGCGATGTAGCCGAGGTTGAAGCCGGCTTGTTGCGGCATCTGCAGCTTGGGGTCCTGCTTCAGCGGCTGGATGTCGGCCGGCCGCGGGAACAGGGTGACCTGGCATTCGTTCTTCTTCAGCTTCTGCATGCGCACCGAGGCGTCGGTGGTGATGGCGAAGATCAGGTTGTCGATCTTCACGTCATCGGGTTGCCAGTAGTCCTTGTTGCCCTTGAAACGGATCTGCGCGTCTTTCTGGTACTTGCTGAACACGAACGGGCCGGTGCCGATCGGCTTCTGGTTGATGTCGGCGGCCTTGCCGTCCTTGAGCAGCTGGTCGGCGTATTCGGCGGACTGGATCGAGGCGAAGCTCATGGCCAGGTTCTGGATGAACGCGGCGTCGACTTCGTTGAGGGTGAACTTGACCGTGTGCTCGTCGAGCTTCTCCAGCTTGGCGATGTTCTTGTCCATGCCCATGTCGGTGAAGTACGGGAACTCGGTGGGGTAGGCATTGCGGAACGGGTGGTTCTTGTCGAGCATGCGGTTGAAGGTGAACAGCACGTCGTCGGCGTTGAAGTTGCGGGTGGGTTTGAAGTAGTCGGTGGTGTGGAACTTGACCCCTTCGCGCAGGTGGAAGGTGTAGGTCTTTCCGTCGTCGGAGACTTCCCACTTGGTCGCCAGACCCGGGATGACTGCAGTGCCGCCACGTTCGAACTGGGTCAGGCGGTTGAACACGGTCTCGGCCGAGGCGTCGAAGTCAGTCCCTGTGGTGTATTGGCCTGGGTCGAAGCCGGCCGGGCTGCCTTCGGAACAGAACACCAGGTTGGACGCGGCGAGGGCCGACGGTGCGCCGGAGAGCAAGCCTGCGCCTAGCAGGAACGGAATGACTGCGTGTTTGAGCATGGTGGCCTCATTGTTGTCATTTTTCGATTGAGGTGGCCTCGTGAGCCGACCTGCGGATACTTATGCAGGGGCTGTTCCCAATGCAATATGCAGAGGGATAGTTGACGCCAGAAAAGTGGTACGGTCGTACATGGATGTCGCATTGATATAACTTTCGAAGAAGTTAAACGTTTGCGCAGGCGAAATGATGGCTTTTTGCGGGATGTTACGAGGCGGGGTTAATGTAGGAAGCACCTATTTGGTGCGTAGGAAACTTCCGAAAATCCTGATTTGACAGACAACTGGACTCGCAAGCGATCCGCGTACCCTGTGGGAGCGGCTTTAGCCGCGAAGAATCCAACGCGGTGCATGGCACCGGCTGCGCCGGTGTTCGCGGCTAAAGCCGCTCCCACAGGGTCCCTGCTAACTCAATGAGTTATGTGCAGTTCCATGAGAGCGGGCAAGCCCGCTCCCACAGGTGTTTCGGGATTTAAGGCATCTGCACTTCGATCAGGCCATCGGCATTCATGCTCACTTCACTGGTCCCGGCCTCGATATCCGGCGCCGGTGCCGACTCATCAGCCCCCATGGCCTTCATCGCCATCGGTGCACTGCGCAGGTACGGGCGTGGGTAACCGCTGCTGTTGAGGTTCAGGCTGACCACTTTGTAGCCCTTGCCACCCAGCGCCTCGGTAGCCAGCTGGGCGCGCGCCTTGAAGGCATCCACCGCATCCTTGAGCAGTGCATCCTCGCTGGCCTTGCGCGTGGCCGGAGCGATGGAGAAGTCCATGCCACCCATCTTCAGCTCTTGCAGCAGGTCGGCGGTCAGCTGCGACAAGGCCGGGAAGTTGGCGCTTTCCAGGCGCAACTCGGCGCGCTCGCGCCAGCCGGTGATCTTCTGGCCCTTGCTGTCATATACCGGGTAGCTGTTGCGGCTGCCCTGGCTGATCTTCACGTCCTTGACCTGGCGCGACTGCTGTACGGCCTTGTTCATGGTTTCGGTGATCTGCTTGGCGAGCTTGCCCGGGTCGGTGTTCTGCGCTTCGCTGTACAGGGTAACGACCATCAGGTCACGCGCCACTTCCTTGCTGACTTCGGCACGCAGCGAGACCTGGTTGTAGCGCGGCTCATCGGCAGCCAGCGCCGGCAGGCTGGCGAGCAGGCCGCAGGACAGGATCAGGGCGGTGCCGCGACGTGGGATTTGCATGTGGTACTCCTTGGCAATATAAGGCGTGGGTTGTGGTCATCCATTCCACGCATGGCCCATCAGACCGGCAACAGTGTAGTGGGTTCAAAAGTGCCATCATCAACCTGTGACAAAGTGTGGCGCTTTGCCGCATCGCTGCAGCGAGGCGCCTGGCTTCGGTATACTCCAGCCGATTTTTCTGGAGCACTCATCAGGAGAGCTCATGCTCGCCGCCGTACAACCGCTGTCCGCTACTCGCCAGAACCTCTGGCGCCTGACCGTCATTCGGGTCCTGGTCCTGGCTGCCCAGGCCGGCTCCGTGGGCGTCGCCTACTGGACCGAACTGCTGCCCTTGCCCTGGCTGTCGCTGGCCGGCACCTTGGCCTTGTCTTCGCTGCTGTGCGCCTTCACGGCCCTGCGCCTGCGCCTGTCGTTGCCGGTCACCGAGCTGGAGTACGCCCTGCAACTGGCCTGCGACCTGCTGATCCACAGTGCCTTGCTGTATTACTCCGGCGGCTCGACCAACCCGTTCGTGTCGTATTACCTGGTGCCGCTGGCGATCGCCGCGGTGACCTTGCCGTGGTTGTATTCGCTGATTCTCTCGGGCATTGCCCTGACCGCATACAGCCTGCTGCTGGTGCAGTTCTACCCGCTCGAAGGCCTGCCAATGGCGCGGGACAAGATGCAGGTGTACGGCATGTGGTTGAGCATTGCCCTGGCCGCCGCAGTGATCACCTTCTTTGCCGCGCGCATGGCCGAAGAGCTGCGCCGCCAGGAGCAGCTGCGTTCCGAGCGGCGTGAAGAAAGCCTGCGCGACGAGCAGCTGCTGGCCGTGGCTACCCAGGCCGCCGGTGCCGCCCATGAGCTGGGCACGCCGTTGGCGACCATGAGCGTGCTGCTGAATGAGATGCGTCAGGACCACGCCGACCCGCTGCTGCAGGAAGACCTGCAGATCCTTCAGGACCAGGTGAAGCTGTGCAAGGAAACCCTGCAACAGCTGGTACGCGCCGCCGAAGCCAACCGCCGCCTGGCCGTGGTGGAGCAGGACGTGACGGCCTGGCTGGACGAGGCGCTCAACCGTTGGCACCTGATGCGCCCGGAAGCCAGCTACCGCTTCCAGCGCCTGCGCGACGGCCAAGTGCCGCGCCTGACCCCGCCGCCGGATCTGACCCAGGCGCTGTTGAACCTGTTGAACAATGCCGCCGATGCCTGCCCCGATGACCTTGAAGTGCGCCTGGACTGGGACGCCCATGACATCGTCATCAGCATCCGTGACCATGGCCCCGGCGTGCCGCCGGCCATCGCCGAAGCCATCGGCAAGCCCTTCATTACCACCAAAGGCAAAGGCTTCGGCCTGGGCCTGTTCTTGAGCAAGGCCAGCGTGACCCGTGCGGGCGGTTCGGTGAAACTCTATAGTCATGAACAGGGTGGCACCCTGACCGAACTGCGCCTGCCCTATGGCAAGCGAGGAGATGAATGATGAGCGAAGAAAACCAGGTCGAAGGCGAAGAGCTGCCGCACCTGCTGCTGGTGGATGACGATGCCACCTTCACCCGGGTCATGGCCCGTGCCATGAGCCGCCGCGGTTTCCGCGTGAGCACCGCCAGCTCTGCCGAGGAAGGGTTGATCCTGGCCCAGCAGGACCTGCCGGACTACGCCACGCTGGACCTGAAGATGGACGGCGACTCCGGGCTGGTGCTGTTGCCCAAGCTGCTGGAGCTGGACCCGGAAATGCGCGTGGTGATCCTGACCGGTTACTCGAGCATTGCCACCGCGGTGGAAGCGGTCAAGCGCGGTGCCTGCAACTACCTGTGCAAGCCGGCCGATGCCGATGATGTGCTGGCGGCGCTGCTGTCGGAGCACACCGACCTGGACACCCTGGTGCCGGAAAACCCGATGTCGGTCGACCGCCTGCAGTGGGAACACATCCAGCGGGTGTTGAACGAGCACGAAGGCAATATCTCGGCCACCGCGCGGGCGCTGGGCATGCACCGGCGGACCTTGCAGCGCAAACTGCAGAAGCGCCCGGTTCGGCGCTGATTCAGTACTGGCAGTACCGGCCTCTTCGCGGGTAAACCCGCTCCTACAGGTATTTCACAAGCCTCAAGACCTGTGCAGTACCTGTGGGAGCGGGTTTACCCGCGAAAGGGCCGTAACTGACAGAAACTTCTCTTTATCACCCCGCGATCCCCGCAACTCCGGGCCGTTGGCGTATCATTAGCCCCCTGACGGCAACCCCTCCAGGATCGCTTGCGCATGCTCGCCCTTCTTATCCAGACACTGAACATCACGGCCCCGGTCTTCGCCATGCTGTTCATGGGCGTGCTGCTCAAACGTATTCGCCTGATCGACGACAATTTCAACCGCGTCGCCTCGCAGCTGGTGTTCAACGTGTGCATGCCGGCGCTGCTGTTCCTCGGCATCTATCACGCCGACCTAGCCACGGCGGTCAAACCGGGCGTCCTTCTCTATTTCGTCGTCGCCACCCTGGCCGGCTTCGCCATTGCCTGGGGCCTGGCCATCTGGCGCAGCCCGCTGGCCGACCGGGGCATCTATACCCAAGGCGCATTCCGCGGCAACAACGGTGTGATCGGCCTGGCCCTGGCCGCCAGTCTCTATGGCGACTACGGCATCTCCCTGGGTGCGGTGCTCGCCGGCCTGGTCATCCTCATGTACAACTCGCTGTCGGCAGTGGTGCTGGCGGTGTACAGCCCGGACCTGAAGTCCGACCCGTGGAGCATCTGCAAGAGCATCCTCAGCAACCCGCTGATCATCAGTGTGCTGGTGGCCACGCCCATGGCGTACGGCCAGGTGCCGCTGCCCAACTGGCTGCTGACCTCGGGCGACTACCTGGCGCAGATGACCCTGCCGCTGGCGCTGATCTGCATCGGAGGCACGCTGTCGCTGGCGGCACTGCGCGACAGTGGCAGGCTGGCCATCGACGCCAGCCTGGTGAAGATGGTCTGGCTACCGCTGCTCGGCACCCTCGGTGCCTGGCTATGCGGCTTCCGCGGGGCCGAGCTGGGCATCCTGTTCCTGTACATCGGCAGCCCGACCGCAGCGGCCAGCTACGTCATGGCGCGGGCGGCCAACGGCAACCATGAGCTGGCGGCGTCGATCATCGTGATTACCACGCTAATGGCGGCGATCACCACCAACATTGGTATTTTCATCTTGCAGTGGGGCGGATGGATCTAGATCCTTGACTGCAAACAACACAAAAAACACAGCCTCACTGAGCTAAAGGACACTTCATGCAAGACCAGAGCACGCCCGAGCGGTTACAGCGCGGGCTGAAGAATCGCCATATCCAGCTGATCGCGCTGGGCGGGGCCATTGGTACCGGGTTGTTCCTGGGCATCGCCCAGACCATCCAGCTGGCCGGCCCTTCCGTCCTGCTGGGCTACGCCATTGCCGGCCTGATGGCCTTCCTGATCATGCGCCAGCTCGGCGAAATGGTGGTGGAAGAGCCGGTGGCCGGCAGCTTCAGCCACTTCGCCCACCAGTACTGGAGCGAGTTCGCCGGCTTCGTCTCGGGCTGGAACTACTGGGTGGTGTACGTACTGGTCGGCATGGCCGAGCTGACAGCGGTGGGTATCTACGTGCAGTACTGGTGGCCCGGCTTCCCCACCTGGGCCACGGCGGCGATCTTCTTCGTGGTGATCAACCTGATCAACCTGACCCAGGTGAAGGTCTACGGCGAGATGGAGTTCTGGTTCGCCCTGGTCAAGGTGGTGGCCATCGTCAGCATGATCGGCTTCGGCGCCTGGCTGCTGACCAGCGGCCATGGCGGCCCGGACGCCAGCGTGGCCAACCTCTGGCAGTACGGCGGCTTCTTCCCCAACGGCGTCACCGGCCTGGTGATGGCACTGGCAGTGATCATGTTCTCGTTCGGTGGCCTGGAGCTGGTGGGCATTACCGCCGCCGAGGCCGACAACCCGCGTCAGAGCATCCCCAAGGCCACCAACCAAGTGGTGTACCGCATCCTCATCTTCTATATCGGTGCCCTGGCGGTGCTGCTGTCGCTTTACCCGTGGCAGAAGGTGGTGCAGGGTGGCAGCCCGTTCGTGATGATCTTCCACGAACTGGACAGTGACCTGGTGGCGACCATCCTCAATATCGTGGTGCTGACGGCCGCGCTGTCGGTGTACAACAGCTGCGTGTACGCCAACAGCCGCATGCTGTTTGGCCTGGCCAGCCAGGGCGACGCACCGCGTCAGTTGCTGAAGGTAAGCCGTAGCGGCGTGCCGCTGACCGCGCTGGGTGTGTCGGCTTTCGCCACCGGGCTGTGCGTGCTGATCAACTACCTGATGCCGGGTGAAGCCTTTGGTTTGCTGATGGCCCTGGCGGTGTCGGCGCTGGTGATCAACTGGGCGAGCATCAGCATCACCCACCTGAAGTTCCGCAAGGCCAAGCTGGCGGCCGGGATTACCCCGTTCTACAAAAGCTGGGGGCACCCGGTCACCAACTACCTGTGCCTGGCATTCATCGTGCTGATCCTGGTGGTGATGTACCTGACCCCGCCGATTCGCATCTCGGTGATGCTGATTCCGGGGTGGATCCTGGTGCTGTGGGTGGCCTTCAAGATGAAGAAGGCTCGCCAGGCCAGATAGGTAACACAGTACCGGCCTCTTCGCGGGTAAACCCGCTCCCACAGGGACCCTACAGGCTCTGAGACCTGTGCAGTACCTGTGGGAGCGGGTTTACCCGCGAAGAGGCCGGGCCTGAGAAAGGCTGGATCAGCCTTGATAACTGTCGATCACTTCCTGTGCCGCACGGAACGCATCAATCGCCGCCGGCACCCCCGCATACACCGCGCAATGCAGCAGCGCTTCGCGAATTTCCTCCACCGTACAGCCATTGTTCAGCGCCCCGCGCACATGCCCCTTGAGCTCTTGCGGGCACTTGAGTGCGGTCAGTGTGGCCAGGGTAATCAGGCTGCGGGTTTTCAACGGCAGCCCGTCGCGGGCCCACACGCTGCCCCAGGCATGTTCGTTGACGAAGTCCTGCAGCGGTTGGGTAAAGTCGGTGGCATTGCCCAAGGCGCGGTCGACGAACGCATCGCCCATCACCTGGCGCCGAATCTGTTCGCCGGTTTTCTTGCTATCAGCCATGTTGTTTTCCTTAGTGTTGGCGACGCCAGGCTCGTGCGGTGGTGTACAGCAACACCATGGCGAGCACCGGCAGTACGTAGAACAGCATCAACCGCTCCAGGCGGCCGGCCAGTGGCATGCCCATGGTGAACGCCGCCACGTGCAGCCCATAGGCCAGGTACAGGCAGAGGAACACCAGGCCTTCGGCGCGGGTGATACGGTAACCGGAATAGAACACCGGCAGGCTCAGCGCAGCAACACCCAGCATTACTGGCAGGTCGAAGGCCAAGGCGTTGGGCGAGATCGACAGCGGCTCGGGGGTGACCAGTGCGGTCAGGCCCAGCACCGCCAGCAGGTTGAACAGGTTGCTGCCTATCACCGTGCCCACGGCGATTTCCCGTTCACCGCGCAGGGCGGCGATCAGCGCAGCGGCCAGTTCCGGCAGGGAGGTACAGATGGCAACGACGGTCAGGCCGATGATGCGCTCGGACAGCCCCAGGTCGGTGGCCACCTCTACGGCAGCTTCCAGCAACAAGTGACCCGCCAGGCTCAGCAGGCCCAGGCCGGCCAGCACCTGCAGCAGCGTGCCCGACCAGAAGCGCCCGGTGCTGCTGGTGGCGGTGGCCGGAGCGGGGTAGGTGCGGGCGTAGTGGCGCGACTGGTGCCAAAGCATAGCCAGGTAGCCGACCAGCCCGGTCAGCAACAACACCCCTTCGACCCGGCCGAGGTGGCCGTTGGCGGATAACCCGTAGACCAGGCCGCTGGCGATGATCATCAGTGGGATGTCCAGGCGCACCAGTTGCCGCGACACGCGCAGCGGGATGATCAGTGCGGCCAGGCCGAGAATGACCAGTACGTTGAAGATGTTGCTGCCGATCACGCTGCCCACCGCCACGTCCGGCGCGCCCTGGTAGGCGGCCTGCAGGCTCACGGTCATTTGCGGGGCAGTGCTGCCGAAGGCCACCAGGCTCAGGCCGATGATCAGCGGGCGTACGTGCAGGCGCTGGGCCAGGCGCAGGGCTGCGCGTACCAGCAGTTCGGCACCGCCGACCAGCAACAGCAAGGCGATGCCCAGTTGCAAGAGGCTGAAGGTGGGAAGGGTAGCCAGGTCGAAAATGGTCGGACTCCTGTCGCGTCAGTCGCTAAGCCCTTGTACTCGCACGCGCGCGGTTCCGCTACGGATCATGCCGATTTTTTCTGCGGCGGCACGTGAAAGATCGATCAGGCGGCCGCGGGTATGTGGGCCACGGTCGTTGATGCGCACCACGACGCTGCGCTGGTTGGCCAGGTTGGTAACCCGTACCCGGGTGCCGAAGGGCAGGCTGCGGTGGGCGGCGGTGAGGCCATGCTGGTTGAATGGTTCGCCGCTGGCGGTGCGTTTGCCGTGGTGGCGCGCGCCGTAATAGGAAGCGGTGCCGGTCTTGTCGTAACCGTCGGGGTCGACGTCGATGTCCTGGCTGGCGCAGCCGGCCAGCAAGGAGAAGAGGGCGAGGGTGCTCAGGGATCGCTTTAGCAATTCGAATGCTCCGGTGCGGCCATTCGCGGCTAAAGCCGCTCCCACAGGTACGGCGCTGCACTGGCGAGCGGCGCTGTACCTGTGGGAGCGGCTTTAGCCGCGAACGAGGGCAAAGCCCTCGCAGGACTACAGGGGTAAAACAATCACCCTTCGAGCTTGGCCTTGAGCAATTGGTTCACTTGCCCCGGGTTGGCCTTGCCTTTGGAGGCTTTCATCGCCTGGCCGACGAAGAAGCCGAACATCTTGCCACGCTTGGCCTCGTCGGCTGCGCGGTACTGTTCGACCTGCTCGGCGTTGGCCGCCAGCACTTCGTCGAGCATCTTGTCGATCGCACCGGTATCGGTGACCTGCTTCAGGCCTTTGCTTTCGATGATGCTGTCGGCATCGCCTTCACCAGCGGCCATGGCCTCGAACACAGTCTTGGCGATCTTGCCGCTGATGGTGTTGTCGCGGATACGCAGCAGCATGCCGCCCAGCTGTGCGGCGCTGACCGGCGCCTGGTCGATCTCGATGCCCAGCTTGTTCAGCAGGCTGCCCAGCTCGACCATGACCCAGTTGGCTGCCAGCTTGGCATCGCCACCGATCTTCACCACTTCCTCGAAGTAGTCCGCCTGCTCGCGGCTGGATGCCAGCACGTTGGCGTCGTAGGCCGACAGGCCGTACTGGTTCTGGAAGCGCTCGACCTTCTGCGTCGGCAGTTCCGGCAAGCCGGCGCGGACGGTTTCGAGGAAGCTGTCCTCGATCACCACCGGCAGCAGGTCCGGGTCGGGGAAGTAACGGTAGTCGTTGGCTTCCTCCTTGCTGCGCATGGAGCGGGTCTCGTCCTTGTTCGGGTCGTACAGGCGGGTTTCCTGTACCACCTTGCCGCCGTCCTCGATCAGGTCGATCTGGCGCTGGATCTCGCTGTTGATCGCGCGCTCGATGAAGCGGAACGAGTTGACGTTCTTGATCTCGCAGCGGGTGCCGAACTCGGCCTGGCCTTTCGGGCGGATCGACACGTTGCAGTCGCAACGCAGCGAGCCTTCGGCCATGTTGCCGTCACAGATGCCCAGGTAACGCACCAGCGCGTGGATCGCCTTGACGTAGGCCACGGCTTCCTTGGCGCTGCGCATGTCAGGCTCGGAGACGATTTCCAGCAGCGGGGTGCCGGCACGGTTAAGGTCGATGCCGGTGGAGCCGCTGAAGTCTTCGTGCAGGCTCTTGCCGGCGTCTTCTTCCAGGTGCGCGCGGGTTACCCCGATGCGCTTGATGGTGCCGTCTTCCAGGGCGATGTCCAGGTGGCCCTTGCCGACGATTGGCAGGTCCATCTGGCTGATCTGGTAGCCCTTGGGCAGGTCCGGATAGAAGTAGTTCTTGCGCGCGAACACGTTGCGCTTGCCGATCTCGGCATCGATGGCCAGGCCGAACATGCACGCCATGCGCACGGCTTCCTGGTTCAGCACCGGCAGTACGCCAGGCATGCCCAGGTCAACCAGGCTGGCCTGGGTGTTCGGCTCGGAACCGAAGGTGGTGGCGCTGCCGGAGAAGATCTTCGACTGGGTGGCGAGCTGAGTGTGGATTTCCAGCCCGATCACAACTTCCCATTGCATGTGTGAATTCCTCAGAAGCCGTTAGGGGCGCGGGTGTGCCAGTCGGTCACTTGCTGGTAGCGGTGCGCGACGTTGAGCAGGCGGCCTTCCTGGAAGTATGGCGCCAGCAGCTGCACGCCGACCGGCAGGCCATCGACGAAGCCGGCCGGCATCGACAGGCCCGGCAGGCCCGCCAGGTTGGCGGTGATGGTGTAGACGTCTTCCAGGTAGGCGGCGACCGGGTCGCTGCTCTTGGCGCCGAGTTTCCAGGCCGGGTTTGGCGTGGTCGGGCCGAGGATCAGGTCGACGTCGTTGAAGGCGGCCATGAAGTCGTTCTTGATCAGGCGGCGGATCTGCTGCGCCTTCACGTAGTAGGCGTCGTAGTAGCCGGCCGACAGGGCGTAGGTGCCGACCATGATGCGGCGCTGCACTTCGACACCGAAGCCTTCGCCACGCGAACGCTTGTACAGGTCGGTGAGGTCTTTCGGGTTTTCGCAGCGGTAGCCGAAGCGCACGCCGTCGAAACGCGACAGGTTGGACGAGGCTTCAGCGGGGGCGATCACGTAGTAGGCCGGGATGGCGTGCTGCATGTTCGGCAGGCTGATTTCCTTGACCACCGCGCCGAGCTTTTCCAGCTCCTTGACGCTGGCCTGGACCAGATCGGCGATGCGTGGGTCGAGGCCGGCACCGAAGTACTCCTTCGGCAGGCCGATGCGCAGGCCCTGCAGCGAAGCATTCAGGTTGGCGCTGTAGTCCGGCACCGGCTCTTCTATGCTGGTGGAGTCCTTGGCGTCGAAACCGGCCATGCCTTGCAGCAGCAGGGCGCAGTCTTCGGCTGTACGGGCCAGCGGGCCACCCTGGTCGAGGCTGGAGGCGTAGGCGATCATGCCCCAGCGCGACACGCGGCCGTAGGTCGGCTTGAGGCCGGTGAGGTTGGTCAGTGCCGCCGGTTGGCGGATCGAGCCGCCGGTGTCGGTGCCGGTGGTGGCTGGCAGCAGGCGCGCAGCCACTGCCGCGGCCGAACCGCCCGACGAGCCGCCCGGGACGTGCTCGAGGTTCCATGGGTTCTTCACCGCGCCGTAGTGGCTGGATTCGTTGGCCGAACCCATGGCGAATTCGTCCATGTTGGTCTTGCCCAGGGTGACCATGCCGGCTTCGGCCAGCTTGGCGACCACGGTGGCGTCATACGGCGCCTTGAAGTTGTCGAGCATCTTCGAGCCGCAGCTGGTGCGTACGCCGTTGGTGCAGAACAGGTCCTTGTGGGCGATCGGGGCACCCAGCAGCGCGCCGGTTTCGCCGGCGGCGCGACGGGCGTCGGCGGCACGCGCCTGGCCCAGGGCCAGGTCTTCGGTGACGCTGATGAAGCTGTTGATCTGCGGGTCGAGCTGCTTGATGCGCGCCAGCAGGGCGCCGGTCAGCTCTTCGGAGGAAAACGACTTGTCGGCGAGTCCGCGGGCGATCTCGGCCAGGGTCAATTGATGCATGGCAGGCTCTATCCCTTACTCGATGACTTTGGGAACCAGGTACAGACCGCTTTCGGTCGACGGCGCGATGGCCTGGTAGGCGTCGCGCTGGTTGCTTTCGGTGACCTGGTCGGGACGCAGGCGCTGGCTGGCCTCCAGGGGGTGGGCCAGTGGCTCGATGCCGGTAGTGTCGACCGCTTGCATCTGGTCGACCAGCCCGAGAATGCTGTTCAGTGCGTCAGTAATGCGTGGCAGTTCGCCATCATTCAGGCCCAGACGGGCCAGATGGGCGATCTTTTCCACGTCGCAGCGTTCAAGCGCCATGGGGATCTCCAGGGGAAACAAAGACCGGAATTTGGGTCCGCAGTGAGGAACATGTCAGCTTTCTGGCGGTCTAACGGCCGCGAAATTCTGCTGGCGTGCTCGGAAAAACAGCCAATTTAACATATTGGCTCCTTGCCCAAAATCCCTGCCATTGTTAGAGTTTGCCGCACTTTTTTACCCACGCTTTCCCCAGGGTCACTTTCCCATGTTCAAGAAACTGCGTGGCATGTTTTCCAGCGATCTGTCCATCGACCTGGGTACTGCCAACACCCTTATTTACGTGCGTGAGCGCGGTATCGTCCTGAATGAGCCCTCGGTTGTTGCCATCCGTACCCATGGCAACCAGAAAAGCGTCGTCGCCGTCGGTACCGAAGCCAAGCGCATGCTGGGCCGTACGCCTGGCAACATTGCTGCCATTCGTCCGATGAAGGACGGCGTCATCGCCGACTTCAGCGTCTGCGAAAAAATGTTGCAATATTTTATCAACAAGGTTCACGAGAACAGCTTCCTGCAGCCGAGCCCGCGCGTGCTGATCTGCGTGCCGTGCAAGTCGACCCAGGTAGAGCGCCGCGCCATTCGCGAATCGGCGCTGGGTGCCGGTGCCCGTGAAGTGTTCCTGATCGAAGAGCCGATGGCCGCCGCCATCGGTGCCGGCCTGCCGGTCGAAGAAGCCCGCGGTTCGATGGTCGTCGATATCGGTGGTGGTACCACTGAAATCGCGCTCATCTCCCTGAACGGCGTGGTCTATGCCGAATCCGTCCGCGTTGGCGGCGACCGCTTCGATGAAGCCATCGTCACCTACGTGCGCCGCAACTACGGCAGCCTGATCGGCGAGTCCACCGCCGAGCGCATCAAGCAGGAAATCGGTACCGCCTACCCGGGCGGCGAAGTACGCGAAGTCGATGTGCGCGGCCGCAACCTGGCCGAGGGCGTACCGCGTGCCTTCACCCTGAACTCCAACGAAGTGCTCGAAGCGCTGCAGGAATCCCTGGCGACCATCGTCCAGGCGGTCAAGAGTGCCCTGGAGCAATCGCCGCCCGAGCTGGCCTCGGATATCGCCGAGCGTGGCCTGGTGCTGACCGGTGGTGGCGCCCTGCTGCGTGACCTGGACAAGCTGCTGGCCCAGGAAACCGGCCTGCCGGTGATCGTCGCCGAAGACCCGCTGACCTGTGTCGCCCGTGGCGGTGGTCGCGCCCTGGAGATGATGGACAAGCACGCGATGGACCTGCTCTCCAGCGAGTGATTCCGCTCGCTGTTCACGAGCCCCGGTTTACAGGTAGTACGCACAGTGCTACCTGTATGTGCTGGGCTGGCGCCCGTTCGGGGCGCCGTATCCGTCAACCCGCAACCAGGCTGGTGCGTTGTCCCATGTCCAATGACCTCCTGAGTCGTCCACGAGGAACGGCCCATTAAACCGCTTTTCTCCAAGGGCCCTTCGCTGGGCGTTCGCCTGCTCGTCCTGGTGGTGATGTCGGTCGCGTTGATGGTTGTCGACGCGCGCTTCGACGTGCTCAAACCAGTGCGCAGCCAGATGGGCCTGGTACTCATGGAGTCGTACTGGATCACCGACCTGCCGCAGCGTGCGTGGCAAGGTGTGGCCGGCCAGTTCGGCAGCCGCACCGAACTGATCGCCGAGAACGAGAAGCTCAAGACCGAAGCCCTGCTGCTGCAGGGGCGCCTGCAGAAGCTGGCGGCTCTGACCGAGCAGAACGTGCGCCTGCGCGAGTTGCTCAACTCCTCGGCGCTGGTCAACGAAAAGGTCGAAGTGGCCGAGCTGATCGGTGTCGACCCCAACCCGTTCACCCACCGCATCCTGATCAACAAGGGCGAGCGTGATGGCGTGTTCCTTGGCCAGCCGGTGCTCGATGCCCGTGGCCTGATGGGCCAGGTGGTCGAGCTGATGCCGTACACCTCGCGGGTACTGTTGCTGACCGATACCACCCATAGCATCCCGGTGCAGGTCAACCGCAACGGCCTGCGCGCCATCGCCAGCGGCACCGGCAACCCGGAGCGCCTGGAGCTGCGCCATGTGGCCGATACCGCCGACATCAAGGAAGGCGACCTGCTGGTCAGTTCCGGCATGGGGCAACGGTTCCCGGCCGGCTACCCGGTGGCCACGGTCAATGAAGTGATCCACGATTCCGGCCAGCCGTTCGCCATCGTTCGTGCCATCCCCACCGCCGCGCTCAACCGTAGCCGCTACATGCTGCTGGTGTTCAGCGACCGGCGCAGCCCGGAACAGCGCGCCACCGATGCCGCCATTGCCCAGGAAGAGGCTGACCGCAAGGGCACCTCGGCCGCAGGCCAGCCGGCCACGACGGGCGAGCAGGGCGCACCAGCTGGCAGCGCCCCTGCCACGCCGGCCACACCAGCGGCCACACCAGCGACACCGGCAGCCCCGGCTGCGCAGCCTGCAGCTCCGGCGGCCGCACCTGCCACGCCGGCTGCCGCGCCTGCCGCACCCGCTCACACCCGGAGGCAATGATGGCTGCATCACGCCGCAACAACGGCTGGGTCATCTGGCTGACTTTCGCCATCGGCCTGCTGCTCAGCGTCTCGCCCATGCCGCAGTTCATGGAAGTGTTCCGGCCCATGTGGCTGGCCTTGCTGGTGTCGTTCTGGACCCTCGCCGTACCGAACAAGGTCGGCATGACCACCGCGTTCGTGCTGGGCCTGGCCGAGGACGTGCTGTACGGCACCCTGCTGGGGCAGAACGCGCTGATCCTCACCCTCATCACCTTCCTGGTGCTGTCGTTGCAGCAGCGCCTGCGCATGTTCCCCATGTGGCAGCAGAGCCTGGTGATCCTGGTGATCTTCGGCATTGCCCAGCTGATCCAGCTGTGGCTCAGCGCGCTGACCGGCAACCGCCTGCCCACCCTGGCGTTGGTCTGGTCGGCGGTGATCAGTGCCTTGCTCTGGCCGTGGATCAGCTTCGCCCTGCGCGACCTGCGCCGACGCTTGCATATCAACTGACGGCGCCGCCGCGACTGACAGGGAGATGTCTGCATGACCCCGCTATACCTGGCCTCCGGCTCGCCCCGTCGTCGTGAACTGCTGACCCAGATCGGTGTACCGTTCAGCGTCGTCAGTGCCCCCATCGATGAAACCCCATTGCCTGATGAAAGCGCCCCGGCCTACGTCGAGCGCCTGGCCCGGGCCAAGGCTGCCGCCGGCCTGGCCTGCCTCGAAGGCCCGGCTGTGGTGCTGGGCGCAGACACTGCCGTGGTGCTCGATGGTCGTATTCTCGGCAAACCGGAAAACCGCGAAGATGCCCTGGCCATGCTGGCCGACCTTTCGGGCCGCGAGCACCAGGTATTGACCGCGGTCGCCCTGAGCGATGGCCAGCGCGTGCACAGCCTGTGCGTCACCAGCAAGGTGCGCTTCCGTGCGATCAGCGCCGAGGAAGCGCAACGCTACTGGGCCAGCGGCGAGCCCGCGGACAAGGCCGGCGGCTATGCCATCCAGGGCTTGGGCGCGGTGTTCGTCACCGGCCTTTCCGGCAGCTACTCGGCGGTGGTCGGCTTGCCCCTCAGTGAAACGGCCGAACTGCTCGGCCAATTCGGCATTGCCTGCTGGCAATCGCCCGCGCATACGCCAGAGGTAACAAACCCGCGGTAGCCAGCACTGCATACGCCATCCATCATTATCCAAGACCTTTGACGAGAGCCTGCCATGAGTGAAGAGATCCTGATCAACATCACCCCGATGGAGTCGCGCGTGGCGGTGGTGGAAAACGGGGTGCTGCAGGAAGTGCATGTCGAGCGCACCCAGCGCCGGGGCATCGTCGGCAATATCTACAAAGGCAAGGTGGTGCGTGTGCTGCCGGGCATGCAGGCGGCCTTCGTCGACATCGGCCTGGAGCGCGCGGCATTCATCCATGCCTCGGAAATATCCCAGCGCGAAGGCTCGGCGGTAGAGAACATCACCGCCCTGGTGCACGAGGGCCAGGCCCTGGTGGTGCAGGTGACCAAGGACCCGATCGGCACCAAGGGCGCGCGCCTGACCACCCAGCTGTCGATCCCGTCGCGCTACCTGGTGTACATGCCGCGCAGCAGCCATGTCGGCATTTCCCTGAAGATCGAAGACGAAGCCGAGCGCGAGCGCCTCAAGCAGGTGGTCAGCGACTGCATGGAAAGCGAGAACATCAAGGACGCCGGTGGCTTCATCCTGCGTACCGCCGCCGAAGGTGCACGCGCTGAAGAGATCCTGCAGGACATTCGCTACCTGCGCCGCCTGTGGGAGCAGATCGGCACCCAGATCAAGACCTGCGGCGCGCCCACGGTCATCTACGAGGACCTGGGTCTGGCCCTGCGTACCTTGCGCGACCTGGTCAACCCGAAGATCGAGAAGATCCGCATCGACTCGCGGGAAACCTTCCAGAAGACCACTCAGTTCGTTGGCGAGCTGATGCCGGAAATCGCCGACCGCCTCGAGCACTACCCGGGCGAACGGCCGATCTTCGACCTGTACGGCGTCGAGGACGAGATCCAGCGCGCACTGGAGCGCAAGGTACCGCTGAAGTCCGGTGGCTACCTGGTGGTCGACCCCGCTGAAGCGATGACCACCATCGATGTGAACACCGGCGCCTTCGTCGGCCATCGCAACCTTGAAGAGACCATCTTCAAGACCAACCTCGAGGCCGCCACAGCCATCGCCCGGCAACTGCGCCTGCGCAATATCGGCGGCATCATCATCATCGACTTCATCGACATGGAAGACGAGGAGCACCAGCGCCAGGTGCTGCGCACCCTGGAAAAGCAGCTGGAGCGCGATCACGCCAAGACCAATATCATCGGCATCACCGAGCTGGGCCTGGTGCAGATGACCCGCAAGCGCACACGGGAAAGCCTGGAACAGGTGCTGTGCGAGCCCTGCCTGGCCTGTCAGGGCCGTGGCAAGCTGAAAACCCCCGAGACCATCTGTTACGAAATCTTCCGCGAGATCCTGCGCGAGGCCCGTGCCTACCAGGCCGAAGGCTACCGCGTGCTGGCCAACCAGAAGGTGGTCGACCGGTTGCTGGATGAAGAGTCCGGTAACGTCGCGGAACTGGAGGCCTTCATCGGCCGAACCATTCGTTTCCAGGTGGAGTCGATGTATTCGCAGGAACAATACGATGTGGTGCTGCTCTGAGGCCTTCTGAAACGCGCCGCGGGTGGCCCGGGCTGGCAAAACCGGGACGACGGGCCATCATGGATAAACGACCTGGAGGGCCATGGCCATGGGACGTCTGACCCGCGTTCTTGTCGCCTTGACCCGCTGGGGGCTGGGCGTTTGCGCCCTGCTGGCGGTACTGGTGGCGCTGTATGTCAGCCTCGGCCGCGAACTGGTGCCGTTGGTGGCCGAGTACCGCGCCGATGTGGAAAGCAAGGCCGAACAGGCTTTGGGCCTGCCCGTGCACGTCGGTGCCCTGGAAGGCCGCTGGAGCGGCCTGGCACCGGTGCTGCGGGTGCGCGACCTGCAACTGGGCGAGGGGGCCACGGCCCTGCGCCTGGACGACGTCAAGGTGGTACCCGATGTCTGGGCCAGCCTCACCGCCCGCGAGGTACGCCTGGCACGCATTCAGTTGGGCGGCCTGCAACTGATCCTGCGCGAGAACGAGCAGGGCACCTGGAGCCTCGAAGGCCTGCCGAAGAAGGACGATGCGCCGCTCGACCCTGCCGAGTTGTTGCAGCGCCTGCGCCAGTTGGGCCGCATCGATGTGTTCGACAGCCAGGTCACCCTGCACCCCTGGCAGCGCGACCCGTTGACCCTGACTTATGTGAGCGTCGGCCTGCAGGCCGGGGCTTCGCGCCATGCCCTGGACCTGCGCGCGACCCTGCCCGATGGCCAGCCCCTGTCGCTGAACCTGCGCAGTCGTGCCTCGGCCAACGCCTGGCGCGACGGCCAGGTCGAAGCCTACCTGAGCCTGCCACAGAGTGACTGGGCGCGTTGGCTGCCGCCACGCCTGCTGGGCCAGTGGCATGCCGACGCCTTGCGGGCGGGCGGCGAGTTCTGGGTCGACTGGCGCAAGGGGCAGTTGCAGCAGGCCGTCGTACGCCTCAATGCACCGGAGCTGCAGGGCGCCTATGCCGGGCGCAAGGCGGCCAAGCTGAACAACCTGGCCCTGGGCGCCTGGTTCCAGCGCCGGGAGCAAGGCTTCGATGTGGTGGTCGACTCCCTGGCCATGGACGTTGGCAAGACCCGTTGGGAGTCGCACCTGCAATTGCAGCAGCGTCCAGGCGAGGACGCTGCCGCGGAAAGCTGGCAAGTGCAGGCCGACCGCCTCGACCTCACACCGTTGACCCCGCTGATCGATGCCCTGGCGCCGCTGCCGGACAAGGTCATGGCCGTGGTCGATGGTCTGAAGGTGACCGGCGCGCTGCGCAATGTGCGCCTGGAGGCCCGGCCCAAGGCCGAGGGTGACCAGCGCCTGCAGTTCGAAGCCAACCTGGAGAAGGTTGGTTTCGATGCCTATCACAATGCTCCTGCAGCCGGTAACGTCAGCGGCAGCATCAGCGGTGACCTTGGCCATGGCGAACTGCGCCTTGATACCGATGCTTTCATGCTGCATCTGTACCCGATTTTCGCCAAACCCTGGCACTACCAGAAGGCCAATGCGCGCCTGACCTGGGCCTTGGACAAGGAAGGTTTCACCCTGGTCGCGCCTTACCTCAAGGTACTCGGCGAGGAGGGCAAGATCGCCGGTGACTTCCTCATTCGCCTGTTGTTTGAAGAGGGTCGCGAGGACTACATGGACCTGCGTGTCGGCCTGACCGAAGGCGATGGCCGCTACACCGCCAAGTACCTGCCCGAGGTGCTCAGCCCAGCCCTTGACGAATGGCTGCGCAGTGCGATCGTCAAAGGCACGGTGGACGAAGGCTACTTCCAGTACCAGGGCTCGCTGAACCATGGCGTCGCGCCGGAAGCCCGCAGCATCAGCCTGTTCTTCAAGGTGCGTGATGCGGCCCTGGACTTCCAGCCGGGCTGGCCGCAAGTTCAGCATGTGGATGGCGATGTGTTCATCGAGGACAGCGGTGTGCGCATCAAGGCCCAGCGTGGTGTGCTGCTCGACACCAAGGTCAGTGATGTGAGCGTCGATATCCCGCATGTCGACCAGGGCCAGCAAAGCCACCTGTACCTCGATGGCGACTTCGACGGCAGCCTGGGCGATGGCCTGAAGATCCTCAAGGAAGCGCCAATCGGCACTGGCGAGATCTTCGCTGGCTGGGAGGGCGAAGGGCCGCTCAAGGGCAAGGTCAAGCTCGACATTCCGCTGGCCCACGGGCAGCGGCCGAAAGTGCAGGTGGACTTTGCCACCGACGACGCACGGTTGAAGGTAGCGCCGCCGAGCCTGGAGTTGAGCCGCCTGAAGGGTGACTTCAGTTTTGATTTGGACAAGGGCCTGAGCGGCAAGGGCATCAGCCTGCAGGCCTTCGGCAAGCCGGTAACGGCGCAAATCACCGCCGAAGGCCAGCCCGGGCAGATGCAGACACGCGTCAACGCCAGCGGCCAGGTGTCGCTCAAGGCACTGACCGACTGGCTGCAGTTCAACCAGGCCTTGCCGGCTTCCGGCGACCTGCCGTACCAGTTGCAGGTCAGCCTGGGTAGCCGGGACAACCGCCTGAGCATCAATTCCAGCCTCAAGGGCCTGGCCATCGACCTGCCAGCCCCGTTCGGCAAGGCAGCGTCCGATACCCGTGACACCCGTTTCAGCATGACCCTGCAGGGGCCGGAGCGGCGCTTCGATGTCGCCTACACCGACCTTGCCCGCTTTGCCTACGCCGCGCCGGCTGAGAAGCTGGGGCAGGGCCGTGGCGAGTTGCTGCTGGGCGCCGGTGACGCCCAGGTACCTTCCGGCCAGGGTCTGCGAGTGCGCGGGCACCTGGAGGCGCTGGACCTGGGGCCTTGGCAGGAACAGGCGGCGCGCCTGGCCGGTAACGACCCGGGTGGTAGCGCGCGGCAGAACCTGCAAGGCGTCGACCTGAGCATCGGCCAGCTGAAAGCCTTTGGCCTGGACCTGAACCAGGCCGTGGTGCGCCTGGCCCGTGGTGGCCCCGCCTGGGATTTGCGCCTCGACAGCAAGGAAGTCATCGGCAACGCCCGGGTGCCGGATGCCAAGGGCGCGCCCATGGTCGTGCGCATGCAGACCTTGCGCCTGCCCGCCGCCAGCGCTGCTGAAAAGCAGGCCGAGGCACAGGCCGAGGAGGGCCCGGACCCGCTGGCCTCGTTCGACCCGCGCAAGGTGCCGGCGCTGGACCTGAGCATCGACAAGCTCTATCGCGGTGACGACCTGTTCGGCAGTGCGTCGCTCAAGCTGCGGCCGACCGCGCGTGGCGTGATCGCCAGCGACGTCGACCTCGACTTCAAAGGCCTGCGTATCGATGGTGGCGGCGGCTGGGAAGGCGAACCGGGCAGCACCAGCAGTTGGTACAAAGGGCGCCTGGACGGCAAGAACCTGGCGGATGTGCTCAAGGCCTGGGGCTTTGCCCCGACCGTGACCAGCCGCGACTTCCGCCTGGATGTGGATGGCCGATGGCCGGGTTCGCCGGCCTCGGTGAGCCTCGAGCGCTTCTCTGGCAGCATGGACGCAGCGCTGCGCACTGGCCAGTTCGTCGAGGTCGAAGGCAGTGCCCAGGCGCTGCGGGTGTTCGGCCTGTTGAACTTCAACTCCATCGGCCGGCGCTTGCGCCTGGACTTCTCCGACCTGTTCGACAAGGGCCTGGCCTACGACCGGGTCAAAGGCTTGCTGGTGGCCAGCAACGGTGTCTATGTGACCCGCGAGCCAATCGCCGTGACTGGCCCGTCGAGCAACTTCGAGCTGGACGGTACCCTGGACCTGGTACGCGACCGGGTCGATGCCAACCTGCAGGTAAGTCTGCCAGTGACCAACAACCTGCCGCTGGCGGCCTTGATTGTCGGCGCGCCGGCCGTGGGCGGGGCGCTGTTCCTGGTCGACCGGCTGATCGGCGACCGTGTGTCGCGCTTCGCCAGCGTGCACTACCGTGTCGAAGGTCCGGTGAAAGAGCCTAGAATCACATTTGTGAAACCTTTCGAGAAATCCCGCTAGGAGTGCCCATGAAGGCAGCTGTAATCCAGATGGTCAGCCAGGACGATGTGCTGGCCAACCTGCAGCGCGCCGGTGCCCTGCTGGAGCAGGCCGCCTTTGGCGGTGCACAACTGGCCGTGCTGCCGGAAAACTTCGCCGCCATGGGCCGCAAGGACGCCGCTGCCATCGGCCGCGCCGAAGCGTTGGGCGAAGGGCCGATCCTGCCATGGTTGAAACGTACCGCCCGCGACCTCAAGTTATGGATTGTCGCCGGTACCTTGCCATTGCCACCGGTCGGCCAGCCCGAAGCAAAGGCGCATGCCTGCTCGCTGTTGATCGACGAACACGGTGAGGTGGCGGCACGCTATGACAAGCTGCACCTGTTCGATGTGGACGTTGCCGACAACCGTGGCCGTTACCGCGAGTCTGACGACTATGCCCACGGCGCCCAGGTAGTGGTGGCTGATACGCCGGTGGGGCGGCTGGGGCTGAGCGTGTGCTACGACCTGCGCTTCCCCGAACTGTACAGCGCACTGCGCGCCGCTGGTGCGGAACTGATCACTGCGCCGGCCGCCTTCACTGCGGTAACGGGCGCGGCGCACTGGGAAGTGCTGGTGCGCGCCCGTGCCATCGAGACCCAGTGCTACCTGCTGGCTGCGGCGCAGGGCGGCACTCACCCGGGGCCACGGGAAACCCATGGCCATGCGGCGATCGTCGACCCCTGGGGGCGCATCGTCGCGGAACAGGCGCAAGGTGAAGCGGTACTGCTCGCCGAGCGCGACATTGACGAACAAGCGTCCATCCGGGCGCGCATGCCGGTGGTATCGCACCGGCGCTTTTTCTCGCAGGGCGCGTTGCGGCCTGCGCACACCTCGGAGTGACTATGAGCCAGATGTTATCCACCGTCAGCGAGCAGCTCCTGGCCCCAGGCGGCTTGACCCTGGACAGCCTGCAGAGCGTGCTGGGTGAGTTGGCCGGCCCCGGCATCGATGCCGCCGACCTGTATTTCCAGGGCCAGATCTCGGAAACCTGGGCGCTGGAAGACGGCATCGTCAAAGAGGGCAGTTTCAACCTCGACCAGGGCGTGGGCGTGCGTGCCCAGTCCGGTGAAAAGACCGGCTTTGCCTACAGCAACGCAATCAACCTCGAAGCGTTGACCTCGGCCGCCCGTGCCGCCCGTTCGATCTCCCGTGCCGGGCAGAACGGCAAGGTGCAGGCCTTCCGCAGCCAGGACGTGACTGCCCTTTATCCGGCGGACAACCCGCTGGATGTGCTCAGCCGTGCTGAAAAGGTCGACCTGCTCAAGCGTGTCGACGCCGCCACCCGTGCCCTGGACCCGCGTATTCAGCAGGTCAGTGTGAGCATGGCCGGGGTCTGGGAGCGCATCCTGATCGCTGCGGCCGATGGCAGCCTGGCCGCCGACGTGCGCCCGCTGGTGCGCTTCAACGTCAGCGTCATCGTCGAGCAGAATGGCCGCCGCGAGCGTGGCGGGCAGGGCGGTGGCGGGCGTACCGACTACCGCTTCTTCACCGAAGAGCGGGTCATGGGCTATGCCCGCGAAGCGCTGCGCCAGGCCCTGGTGAACCTGGAGGCGATCCCGGCACCGGCTGGTACCCTGCCGGTGGTGCTGGGTTCGGGCTGGTCGGGCGTGCTGCTGCACGAGGCTGTCGGCCATGGCCTGGAAGGTGACTTCAACCGCAAGGGCAGTTCGGCGTTCAGCGGCCGCATTGGCGAGAAAGTGGCATCGAGCCTGTGCACCATCGTCGACGACGGCACCCTCGAAGGCCGCCGTGGCTCGCTGAGCGTGGATGACGAAGGCACCCCGACCGAGTGCACCACGCTGATCGAGAACGGTGTGCTCAAGGGCTACATGCAGGACAAGCTGAACGCGCGCCTGATGGGCATGGCGGTGACCGGCAACGGCCGCCGCGAATCCTACGCGCACCTGCCGATGCCGCGCATGACCAACACCTACATGCGTGCCGGCGAAAGCGACCCGCAGGAAATCATCGCTTCGGTGAAGAAGGGCATCTACTGCGCCAATCTCGGCGGTGGCCAGGTGGACATCACCAGCGGCAAGTTCGTGTTCTCGACCAGTGAGGCCTACCTGATCGAAGACGGCAAGATTACCGCGCCGGTGAAGGGGGCGACCCTGATCGGCAATGGCCCGGAGGCGATGAGCCGGGTGTCGATGGTCGGTAACGACCTGGCGCTGGACAGCGGGGTAGGGACTTGCGGCAAGGACGGGCAGTCGGTGCCGGTGGGGGTCGGGCAGCCGACCTTGAAGCTGGATGCGATTACCGTGGGCGGTACCGGCGCGTGATGGCTTCAGGGACCGCTTTGCGGTCCATTCGCAGCACAAGGCTGCTCCTACAGGGATCGCGTATTTCTGTAGGAGCAGCCTTGTGCTGCGAATGGGCCGCAAAGCGGCCCCAGGGTGATCAGCGCAAGCCGCGCTGCAGCTCGTCGAGGTCGCGGATGTACTTGAACACCTTGCGCGCGGCGGCAGGCGGTTTGTTCCGCGCCTTCTCGTGCTGGGCATGGCGCACCAGCGAGCGCAGTTGCTGGCGATCGGTGTCGGGGTATTCGCTGACGAAGCGCTCGAGGTCTTCGTCGTTACCGTCGATCAACCGGTCGCGCCAGCGCTCCAGGCCGTGGAAGCGCTCGTTGTACTGGCGGGTCGAGCTGTCCATCTGTTCGAGCAAGGCGTGGATGGCATCCAGGTCCTGCACGCGCATCAGCTTGCCGACAAACGACATGTGGCGTTTGCGGGCACCGTGAGCGGTGTGCTTGCTGGCTTCGGCCAGGGCCTTGCGCAGCTCGTCGGTCAACGGCAGGCGAGCCAGGGTATCGGCCTTGAGCGTGGTAAGGCGCTCGCCGAGTTCGACCAGCGCATGCAGCTCGCGCTTGATCTGGGTTTTGCTTTTTTCGCCGTCGAAGGCGTCGTCGTTTGAATCAACCATGGTGGCAGTCCGCTAGAAATCGCCGCCATGATAACCAGTCGGGGGCCGCTTGTCCGGCCCGGTCGTAGAATGACCCTCGCCGAACGCAGAATTTGAGTGGAGAGAACCATGAGTGCAGTCCAGAGCGTAGGTCCGAAGGACCTGCCAGCATTGCAGGAGCAGGTCGAGGCGATCATCGCCGAAGCGCGCCGCCAGGGGGCCAGTGCCTGCGAAGTGGCGGTGTCGCTGGAGCAGGGCCTGTCCACCACGGTACGCCAGCGAGAGGTCGAAACGGTCGAGTTCAACCGCGACCAGGGCTTTGGCATCACCCTCTATGTGGGCCAGCGCAAAGGCTCGGCCAGCACCTCGGCCAGTGGCCCGGAAGCGATTCGCGAAACCGTCGCCGCGGCCTTGGCGATTGCCAAGCATACCTCCGAAGACGAATGTTCCGGCCTGGCCGACGCAGCGTTGATGGCCCGCGAGATCCCGGACCTGGACCTGTACCACGACTGGAACCTCGAGCCGGAGAAGGCCATCGAGATGGCCCTGGCCTGCGAGGCGGCGGCGTTCGACGCCGACCCGCGTATCCTCAATGCCGACGGCACCACCCTCAATACCCACCAGGGCTGCCGCGTGTATGGCAACAGCCATGGTTTCATCGGTGGCTATGCCTCGACCCGGCACAGCCTGAGCTGCGTGATGATCGCCGAAGGCGACGGCCAGATGCAGCGGGACTATTGGTACGACGTGAACCGCCAAGGCAACCTGCTGGCAGACCCGCGTAGCATCGGCGTGCGCGCTGCCCAGCGTGCTGCCAGCCGCCTGGGTGCGCGACCGGTGCCGACCTGCGAGGTGCCGGTGCTGTTCTCGGCCGAGCTGGCCGGTGGCCTGTTCGGCAGCTTCCTGTCGGCCATCTCCGGCGGCAACCTGTATCGCAAGTCGTCGTTCCTGGAGGGGACCATCGGCCAGCGCCTGTTCCCTACCTGGCTGACCCTCGACGAGCGCCCGCACATTCCGCGGGCACTGGGCAGTGCCGCATTCGACGGCGATGGCCTGGCTACCTATGCCAAGCCGTTCGTCGACAAGGGTGAGCTGGTGTCGTACCTGCTGGGTACCTATTCCGGGCGCAAGCTGGGTTTGCCAAGCACGGCCAATGCCGGCGGCGTGCACAACCTGTTCGTCAGCCATGGTGTCGAAGACCAGGCGGCGCTGATCCGGCGCATGGGCCGCGGGCTGCTGGTGACCGAGTTGATGGGGCATGGCCTGAACATGGTGACGGGGGATTATTCCCGTGGCGCGGCAGGGTTCTGGGTCGAGAATGGCGAGATTCAGCACGCGGTGCAGGAAGTGACCATTGCCGGGAACATGAAAGACATGTTCCAGCAGATTGTCGCGATTGGCAGCGATATTGAGACCCGCAGCAACATTCACACCGGGTCGGTGCTGATCGAGCGGATGACAGTCGCCGGTAGCTGATCCACAGCCTGTACCGGCCTCTTCGCGGGTAAACCCGCTCCCACAAGAATCGCACAAGGCTCAAGTCTGGTGCAGTACCTGTGGGAGCGGGTTTACCCGCGAAGAGGCCGGTGCAGGCTAAGGAGAATTTTCAATGAAACCGAAGACCCGGCCCCCACGCCGGGTTTTTTGTTTCATCACCTTTTTCTTGAAGTGATTCTATTTATCACTTAATAATGAATATCATTATCCAGTAACCCGGCGATGATGTTCATGAAACCCGTCCTCCGTGAACTGCCCTACCTGGAAAACTGGCGCTGGCTCAGCCGACGCATCCGCTGTGCGCTCGAGCCCGACGAGCCGCGCTTGATCGAGCATTACCTGGCTGAAGGCCGTTACCTGGTGTGCTGCACCGAGACCTCGCCATGGACGGTGGCGCTGACCTCCTTCCGCCTGCTGCTGGATACCGCCTGCGACCGCATGCTGCCCTGGCATTGGCGCTGCCTGTGCCTGGACCAGGCCTGGCGCCCGCTGCTGGACCTGCGCAACCTCGACCGCGAGGCACAGAACCAGCGCTGGCAGCCCTACGCCCTGCAGTTGGCCAATTGCCGCTTGCTGCCGTCGATTTCTCCCGATGAACTGATGCAAGGATTTGATGATGAGTGATACCCGTATCGAGCGTGACAGCATGGGCGAACTGCAGGTGCCGGCCCAGGCCCTGTACGGTGCCCAGACCCAGCGCGCGGTCGACAACTTCCCGATCAGCGGCCAGCGCATGCCGGCCCAGTTCATTCGTGCGCTGCTGCTGGCCAAGGCTGCCGCGGCCAAGGCCAACGTCGAACTGGAACAGCTGTCGACCGCGCAGGGCCAGGCCATCGTAACGGCAGTCGAGCAACTGCTGGCGGGTGACTTCATCCAGCATTTCCCGGTGGATGTGTTCCAGACCGGCTCCGGCACCAGCTCGAACATGAACGCCAACGAGGTGATCGCGACTCTGGCCAGCCGCGTGCTGGGTGAGGCCGTCAACGCCAACGACCACGTCAACTGCGGCCAGAGCAGCAACGACATCATCCCGACCACCATTCACGTCAGCGCCGCCCTGGCCCTGCACGAGCAACTGCTGCCAGCCCTGGCGCACCTGGTACAGGTGATCGAGGCCAAGTCGGCACAGGTGCATCAGCACGTGAAGACCGGCCGCACCCACCTGATGGACGCCATGCCAGTGCGCATGAGCCAGGTGCTGGATGGCTGGGCGGCGCAGATCAATGGCGCCAAGGCACACATCGAAGCGACCCTGCCGAGCCTGCAGGCGCTGGCCCAGGGTGGCACCGCCGTGGGCACCGGCATCAACGCTCACCCACAGTTCGCTGCCGGTTTCGCCAGCCAGCTCAGCGGCCTGACCCAGGTCGAGTTCACCCCCGGGCAGAACCTGTTCGCCCTGATCGGCTCGCAGGACACCGCGGTGGCCCTGTCCGGCCAGCTCAAGACTGCCGCCGTGGCGCTGATGAAGATCGCCAACGACCTGCGCTGGATGAACTCTGGCCCGCTGGCCGGGCTGGGCGAAATCGAGCTGCAAGGCCTGCAGCCGGGCTCTTCGATCATGCCGGGCAAGGTCAACCCGGTGATTCCGGAGGCCACCGCCATGGTCGCCGCCCAGGTGATCGGCAATGACGCCACCATCGCCATCGCCGGTCAGTCCGGCAACTTCGAACTGAACGTGATGCTGCCGGTGATCGCCCGCAACCTGCTGGAGAGCATCGAGCTGATGGCCAACGTCAGCCGCCTGCTGGCCGACAAGGCCATCGCCAGCTTCAAGGTCAACGAAAGCAAGCTCAAGGAAGCCCTGGCACGCAACCCGATTCTGGTCACGGCGCTGAACCCGATCATCGGCTACCTCAAGGCCGCTGAAATCGCCAAGACCGCCTACAAGCAGGGCCGTCCGATCATCGACGTGGCGCTGGAGCACACCGACCTGTCGCGTGACCAGCTGGAAGCGCTGCTGGACCCGGAGAAGCTCACCGCCGGTGGTATCTGACACTGAGTCACGGCCCAAGCGCCAGCGGTGGCCGCATTGGTCATCGCCCAACCCATGCCTACGGAATGCACTGATATGCCCCATACCTTGCCTGCACTGCCTTACGCCTACGCTGCGCTGGAACCGCACATCGACGCGCAGACCATGGAAATCCACCACACCAAGCACCACCAGACCTACGTCAATGGCCTCAACGCCGCCATCGAAGGCACCGAGTGGGCTGGGTGGCCGGTGGAAAAACTGCTCGGCGCGGTCGGGCAACTGCCGGAAAACCTGCGTGGTGCGGTGACCAACCATGGCGGCGGCCACGCCAACCACAGCCTGTTCTGGACCGTGATGTCACCGCAGGGCGGGGGAGAGCCGCAGGGCGCTCTGGCGCAGGCCATCGACGCCCAACTGGGCGGCTTCGATGCCTTCAAGGAGGCCTTCACCAAGGCTGCGCTGACCCGCTTCGGCAGTGGCTGGGCCTGGCTCAGCGTGACCCCGCAGAAAACCCTGGTAGTGGAAAGCAGCGGCAACCAGGACAGCCCGCTGATGCACGGCAACACGCCAATCCTCGGCCTGGACGTGTGGGAGCATGCCTACTACCTGAAGTACCAGAACCGTCGTCCGGAATACATCGGTGCTTTCTACAACGTCATTGACTGGGCGGAAGTGGAGCGCCGCTACCTCGAAACCCTGAAGTGAGTCTCCCCGGTATGCGCTCCCAGATGATGTATGTCAGCCGTGTGCGCCTGTTTCGCCTGTTTCGCCTGTTTCGCCTGTTTCGCCTGGCGCTTGGGACTTTGCTGTTGCTGGCAGGCACTGCATTACTATTGGCGCGCGGCTTCGCCTGGTTGGACCTGGCCTGGCCAGCTTGGGGCTGTGCATCGGTTTGCGCCGGATGATGGGGTGTTCACCGGCTTCGCTGTGGGAGCGGCACATAACTCATTGAATTGGCGGGGACTCTGTGGGAGCGGCTTTAGCCGCGAACACCGGCGCAGCCGGTGCCATGCACCGCGTTGGATTCTTCGCGGCTAAAGCCGCTCCCACAGGGTACGCGTACCGCTTGCGAATGAGCCAGCGAGTTTCATTCGCCTTCGTCGAAGAAGTTGTTGATCAGCTCGACCAGCGCATCCATGGCATCAACGTCCTGCTCGCCTTCGGTATGCAGGTGCACCTGGGTGCCTTTGCCGGCCGCCAGCATCATCACCGCCATGATGCTCTTGCCATCCACCAGCTTGTCCGGCGCACGGCCAACCCTGACCTGGCAGGGGAAGCGGCCGGCAACGCCGACGAACTTGGCTGCCGCCCGGGCATGCAGACCCAGCTTGTTGATGATGGTGATTTCACGGGCGGGCATCGTGGGGCGGATCCTTGGGCTAGAGGTCGCGGTGGCGGACCTGGACGTTTTTCAGGGATTGCTGCAGCAGCTGGCCAAGGCGTTCGGTAATGTACACCGAGCGGTGGTGGCCGCCCGTGCAGCCAATGGCAATGGTGACGTAGGCACGGTTGCTGGCGGCGAAGCGGGGCAGCCACTTGAGCAGGTAGCTGGAAATGTCGTTGAACATCTCTTCGACATCCGGCTGTGCGGCCAGGTAGTCGATTACCGGTTGGTCGAGGCCGGAATGCTCACGCAGCTCGGGTTTCCAGTAGGGGTTGGGCAGGCAGCGCACATCGAACACCAGGTCGGCATCTACCGGCATTCCGCGCTTGAAACCGAACGACTCGACCAGGAACGCGGTGCCAGGCTCGGGCTGGTTGAGCAGGCGCAGCTTGATCGAATCACGCAGCTGGTAAAGGTTCAGGCTGGTGGTATCGATCTTCAGGTCGGCCAGGTCTGCAATCGGCCCAAGCAATTCGCTTTCCACCCGAATCGCTTCCGCAAGCGAGCGGTCGGCGTTGGTCAGCGGGTGGCGTCGGCGGGTTTCCGAGAAGCGCTTGAGCAGTACGTCTTCGTCGGCATCCAGGTACAGCACGTCGCACTGGATATGCCGGGCGCGGGCTTCTTCGAGCAACTCGGGGAAACGCGTCAGGTGGCTGGGCAGGTTGCGCGCGTCGATCGACACGGCGACCTTGGGTTGCAGCAACTCGGTATTGATCAGCGCATTTTCCGCCAGCTGTGGCAGCAGCCCGGCGGGCAGGTTGTCAATGCAGTAGAAACCGTTGTCTTCCAGGACATCGAGGGCGGTGCTCTTGCCGGAGCCGGACCGGCCGCTGACGATGATCAGGCGCATGTTCAGTGCTCGTTCTGTACGTCCAGGACAACCTGGAACAGGGCCTCGCTGCTGGTGGCCGCACGCAGGCGATCACGGACCTCCTTGCGATCGAGCATGCTGGCAATCTGGCGCAGCAATTCCAGATGGGCATCGGTGGCGGCTTCAGGCACCAGCAGGACGAACAGCAGGTCCACCGGCGCGCCATCGATGGCGTCGTAGTCGATAGGGGCTTCCAGGTGCAGCAGGGCGCTGACCGGAGCGGAACATCCTTCCAGCCGGCAGTGCGGGATGGCGATGCCGTTGCCGAAACCGGTCGAACCGAGTTTTTCCCGGGCGACCAGTTTTTCGAAGACGTCTTGCATCTCCAGTTCGGGCACTTGTTCAGCGATGACGGTGGCGACCTTTTCCAGGGCGCGCTTCTTGCTGCCGCCCGGCACGTTCACGAGGGAACGGCCGGGGGTCAGGATGGTTTCAAGTCGGATCATGGATGAGGGGGATCAGCGGGCAGCTGCACCTTGCAGCAGGCTTTGCTGTTTTTCCTTGTGTTTTTTCAGTTGGCGGTCGAGCTTGTCGGCCAAGGCGTCGATCGCTGCATACATGTCTTCGTGTTCGGCGTTGGCAACCACTTCGCCGCCGGGAATCTGCAAGGTCGCCTCGACCTTCTGCTGCAGCTTCTCGACTTTCATGATGACCTGCACGTTGGTGATCTTGTCGAAGTGACTTTCCACGCGAGCGAGCTTTTCAAGCACATAATCGCGCAGTGGCTGGGTGACTTCTACATGCTGTCCACTGATATTGACTTGCATACAGCTTCTCCTTTGTTGCCCGTGCATAAAGAGGCAGGTCTTGCACCTGCCCCACAAACGCTGTGGCACATCTCAGGGGCTACATCAGTCGCTTGCGCTCGCTCGACGGTGCGATGCCGAGTGACTCGCGGTACTTGGCGACGGTGCGACGGGCTACCTGGATGCCTTGTGCCTCCAGTAAACCAGCGATCTTGCTGTCACTCAATGGCTTTTTCTGATTTTCCGCCGCAACCAGTTTCTTGATGATCGCGCGGATCGCCGTAGACGAGCATTCTCCGCCTTCGGAGGTGCTGACGTGGCTTGAGAAAAAGTATTTCAGTTCGTAGATGCCACGCGGGGTGTGCATGTATTTCTGCGTGGTTACCCGCGAAATGGTCGACTCGTGCATGCCCACCGCTTCGGCGATGTCATGCAGTACCAGCGGCTTCATCGCTTCGTCGCCGTGGTCGAGGAAGCCGCGCTGGTGCTCGACGATCTGCGTGGCCACCTTCATCAGGGTTTCGTTGCGGCTTTGCAGGCTCTTGATGAACCAGCGTGCTTCCTGCAGCTGGTTGCGCATGAAGGTGTTGTCGGCGCTGGTGTCGGCCCGGCGCACAAAACCGGCGTACTGCGGGTTGACGCGCAGGCGCGGAATGGCCTCCTGGTTCAGCTCCACCAGCCAGCGGTCGCTGTCCTTGCGCACGATGACGTCGGGCACCACGTACTCGGGCTCGCTGGACTCGATCTGCGAGCCGGGGCGCGGGTTGAGGCTTTGTACCAGTTCGATGACCTGGCGCAGCTCGTCTTCCTTGATTTTCATGCGACGCATCAGCTGGCTGTAGTCACGGCTGCCGAGCAGGTCGATGAAGTCGGTGACCAGGCGCTTGGCTTCGGCCATCCACGGGGTGCTGGCGGGCAGTTGGCGCAGTTGCAGCAACAGGCATTCGCCCAGGGTGCGGGCGGCAACGCCGGCTGGCTCGAACTGCTGGATGCGGTGCAGCACCGCTTCGACCTCGTCCAGCTCGATATCCAGCTCCGGGTCGAAACCGGCGCAGATTTCCTCAAGGGTGTCTTCCAGATAGCCCTGGCCGTTGATGCTGTCGATCAGGGTGACGGCGATCAGGCGGTCGGTGTCGGACATCGGGGCCAGGTTCAGTTGCCACAGCAGGTGGCTTTGCAGGCTTTCGCCGGCCGATGTGCGGGTGGTGAAGTCCCACTCGTCGTCGTCGTTGCTCGGCAGGCTGCTGGCACTGGTCTGGTAGATGTCTTCCCAGGCGGTGTCGACCGGCAGTTCGTTGGGGATGCGCTCGCTCCACTCGCCGTCTTCCAGGGTGTCGGCACTGGTGGTGCTTTCCTGGAAGCTGTTGTCCTGGACTTCGGCGGCCGGCTTGTTCTCGGCGTTGTCCGCCATCGGGTCGCTGTTGTCGAAGTCGTCGCCGTCTTCCTGACGTTCGAGCATCGGGTTCGACTCCAGCGCTTCCTGGATTTCCTGTTGGAGGTCCAGGGTGGAGAGCTGGAGCAGGCGGATGGCCTGTTGCAACTGCGGTGTCATCGTCAGTTGCTGGCCCATTTTTAGGACGAGCGATGGTTTCATGGCTGGGGCTTAATACCTTGTTCGCCGGCGCGCATGCGCCATCCACTACACGAGGGCGCCGGGGCGCCAGATCAAGCAAGTTTTATGCCTTAAATTGTAGCGTTTGCCTAGAGCACCGTAACACTTTACCCCGGGTTTCAGGGCGATTTGCCAGTACTCCAGGCGCGTGCCAGGCTCAGAGCCGGAACTCGTGGCCCAGGTAAACCTCTTTGACCAGGTCGTTGGCCAGGATGGTTTCGGCGTCGCCTTCGGCGATCAGCCGGCCATCGTTGACGATATAGGCGGTTTCGCAGATATCCAGGGTCTCACGCACGTTGTGGTCGGTGATCAGTACACCGATACCCTTGGCCTTGAGGTGATGGATGATCTGCTTGATGTCGCCGACCGAAATCGGGTCGACACCGGCAAACGGTTCGTCCAGCAGGATGAACTTGGGTGCGGTCGCCAGCGCGCGGGCAATTTCCACGCGGCGGCGCTCACCACCGGACAGGCTCATGCCGAGGTTGTCGCGAATGTGGCTGATGTGGAACTCCTGCAGCAGGCTTTCCAGCTCTTTGCGCCGGCCGTCGCGATCGAGTTCCTTGCGGGTCTCGAGGATGGCCATGATGTTGTCGGCCACCGACAGCTTGCGGAAGATCGAGGCTTCCTGCGGCAGGTAGCCGATGCCGGCGCGGGCGCGACCGTGCATGGGCTGGTGGCTGACATCGAGGTTGTCGATCAGCACGCGCCCCTGATCGGCCTGGACCAGGCCGACGATCATGTAGAAGCAGGTGGTCTTGCCGGCGCCGTTGGGGCCGAGTAGGCCGACGATCTGGCCGCTGTCGATAGACAGGCTGACGTCACGTACGACTTGCCGCCCCTTGTAGCTCTTGGCCAGGTGCTGGGCTTTGAGGGTTGCCATTTACTCGGCCTTCTTCTTGGGCTGGATCACCATGTCGATACGCTGACGCGGCGAGGTCACGTTGCCACCGCGACCGGCGGTTGCCACCTGGGTCTGGGTGTTGTAGACGATCTTCTCGCCTTCGGTGGTGTTGCCTTCGTTCTCGACCTTGGCGCGGTCGGTGAGGATCACCATGTCCTTCTGCGACTGGTACTGGATGGTCACCGCCCAGCCTTTCATCTTGTCTGGCTTGGCTGCGCTCTGCTGCTGCTCGAAGTAGGCCAGGTTGCCCACCGAGGTCACCACGTCGATGTCGCCGGAGGCGGAGCGGGTGATGGTCACGGTGTTGCCTTTGATCATCATCGAACCCTGGGTGATGATCACGTCGCCGGTGTAGGTGGCCACGCCCTGCTTGTCGTCCAGGTGGGCGTTGTCGGCCTGGATGCGGATAGGCTGGTCACGGTCGTTCGGCAGGGCGAGGGCGCTCGCGCTTCCCAGTGCTGCGCTCAGGCTGAGCAAAAGGGGGAGGGTTTTAACGAGCCTCATACTGTCCTCTTACGTTAGAGAGCAAGTCCATCTTGCCTTCTTTCAAATACGCTTTCATTCCTTTGCCCGTAGTTGTGCCACCGGCGCCGTCGATTCTAACGGCTTGCTCGGTCTGCGCATATTGCTTCTGCGGGAACACGGTCATGCGTGAGCTGGTAATGATCATTTCGCGCTGCTTTTCGTCGGTGCGGGCGACCCGTACGTTGTCGATCAGTTCGACTTCGCTGCCGTCCGGGTTGACTTCGGCGCGGGTGCTCTGCACGTGCCACGGGTATTCGGTACCGCGGTACAGGTGCAGGTCCGGCGTGGTCAGCAGGGTGATTTCGCTGGCCTTGAGGTGTTCGACCTTGTCGGCGGTCATTTCGTACTGCAGCTTGCCGTCGGGCAGGAACTGCACACTGTGGGCGTTGACCGCATAGTAGTCGATGGCGCTTTCGTCGACCTGGGTCACCGGCTTGTCGAGGAAGCTTTCCGGGCTGACATTCCAGTAGCCGATCGCCACCAGCAGGGCGGCGATCACCGCGAGCAGCGCAATGTTGCGGGCTTTCTTGCTGAACATGGGCAGCCTTACAGGTAGTTGGCGTTGGCAGCGTCCAGGGTGCCCTGGGCCTGCATGATCAGTTCGCAGAATTCACGGGCCGCGCCTTCGCCGCCACGTGCCTGGGTCACGCCATGGGCGTGCTGGCGAACGAACGGCGCGGCGTTGGCCACCGCCATGCCCAGGGCGACCCGGCGGATTACCGGCAGGTCGGGCAGGTCGTCGCCCAGGTAGGCCACTTGAGCATAGCTCAGGCCCAGTTCGGCGAGCAGGCCGTCCAGCACCACCAGTTTGTCCTCGCGGCCCTGGTACAGGTGCGGGATGCCGAGGTTCTTCGCCCGGCGCTCGACCACCGGGGTCTTGCGCCCGCTGATGATCGCGGTGGTCACGCCCGAGGCCATGAGCATCTTGATGCCCTGGCCGTCGAGGGTGTTGAAGGTCTTGAACTCGCTGCCGTCCTCGAGGAAGTACAGGCGCCCGTCGGTGAGCACGCCGTCCACGTCGAACACTGCCAGCTTGATGTTCTTGCCGCGTTGCATGAGGTCCTGGTTCATTCCATCGCTCCTTTACATCACGCCGGCGCGCAGCAGGTCGTGCATGTTCAGGGCGCCGGTGGGGCGGTCCTCGCGGTCCACCACCACCAGGGCGCCGATCTTGTGGTCTTCCATGATCTTCAGGGCCTCGGCCGCGAGCATTTCGGCGCGGGCCGTCTTGCCGTGCACGGTCATTACCTGGTCGATCAGGGTGGTGTGGACGTCGATGTTGCGGTCCAGGCTGCGGCGCAGGTCGCCGTCGGTGAAGATCCCTGCCAGCTTGCCATCGGCTTCGACGATCACGGTCATGCCCAGGCCTTTGCGGGACATTTCAAGGAGTGCGTCCTTGAGCAGGGTGCCGCGGGGCACCTGGGGCAGTTCGTCGCCGGCGTGCATCACGTTTTCCACCTTGAGCAGCAGCCGGCGGCCCAGTGCACCACCCGGGTGCGAGAAGGCAAAGTCCTCGGCGGTGAAGCCGCGGGCTTCGAGCAGGGCAATGGCCAGCGCGTCGCCCAGCACCAGCGATGCGGTGGTGGAGGAGGTGGGGGCCAGGTTCAGTGGGCAGGCCTCTTGCTCGACGCGGGCGTCGAGGTTGACCTCGGCAGCCTGGGCCAGGGGCGAGTCCGGGTTGCCGGTCAGGCTGATCAGCTTGATGCCCAGGCGCTTGATCAGCGGCAGCAGGGTGACGATTTCGGCGGTGCTGCCGGAATTCGACAGGGCAAGGATGACATCATCGCGGGTGATCATGCCCATGTCGCCATGGCTGGCTTCGGCCGGGTGCACGAAAAACGCCGGCGTGCCGGTGCTGGCCAGGGTGGCGGCGATCTTGTTGCCGATGTGCCCGGACTTGCCCATGCCGACCACGACGACCCGGCCCTTGCTGGCCAGGATCAGTTCGCAGGCCTTGACGAAATTGTCGTCGATGCGCGCCAGCAGGGCCTCTACGGCCTCGAGTTCCAGGCGCAGGGTGCGTTGGGCGGATTGGATCAGCTCGCTGGATTGGCTCATGTCGAAAAAGCAATGCCTGATGAAAAGGCGGCGATTATAGCTGCAATGAAAGAAACCCTCACGCTTTCGATTGCCGTGGTGAATGTCTCGCCAGCCTGTCGCAGGGCTGAACGACTCGTTAGCCGACCTTGGGGCGGCGCTGTCAGCGGTGCTATAGTTCGCCGCTATTCGGCCTGCCAGGGGTGCTTGTGCCTTCCAGATGGAGGCCGACGTCCATTAGGACGAGGCTGCACTAGCAAGGAGTCTAGATGAGTGTGGATAGCGCCTACGCGGTCGAGTTGAAGGGGGTTACCTTCAAACGCGGTTCGCGCAGCATTTTCAGCAACGTCGACATTCGCATCCCGCGCGGCAAGGTCACCGGTATCATGGGGCCATCGGGTTGCGGAAAGACCACGTTGCTCCGCCTGATGGGCGCGCAGTTGCGCCCCTCCAGCGGTGAGGTCTGGGTTGCCGGGCAAAACCTGCCGACGCTGTCGCGCAGCGACCTGTTCGACGCCCGCAAGCAAATGGGGGTGCTGTTCCAGAGCGGCGCGCTGTTCACCGATCTCGATGTGTTCGAGAACGTCGCGTTCCCGCTGCGCGTGCACACCCAGCTGTCGGACGAGATGATCCGCGATATCGTGCTGATGAAGCTGCAGGCCGTGGGGCTGCGCGGTGCCATCGACCTGATGCCCGACGAGCTGTCCGGTGGCATGAAACGCCGTGTGGCGTTGGCCCGGGCGATTGCCCTGGACCCGCAGATCCTCATGTACGATGAACCGTTCGTCGGCCAGGACCCGATCGCCATGGGTGTATTGGTGCGTCTGATCCGCCTGCTCAACGACGCCCTGGGTATCACCAGCATCGTCGTTTCCCATGACCTGGCGGAAACCGCCAGCATCGCCGACTACATCTATGTGGTAGGTGATGGCCAGGTGCTGGGCCAGGGGACGCCTGACGAGCTGATGGGCTCGGACAACCCGCGCATTCGCCAGTTCATGAAGGGCGATCCGGACGGCCCGGTGCCTTTCCATTTCCCTGCGCCTGACTACCGCGCCGACCTGCTGGGAGCGCGTTGATGCGCAGAAAATCCTTACTCGAACGTGTCCGCCTGCTGGGGCGCTCGGCCATCGACGTGCTGGCGGTGCTGGGGCGCTCCTGTCTGTTCCTGTTCCATGCGCTGATCGGCCGTGGCGGCATCGGTGGCGGCTTCCAGCTGCTGGTCAAGCAGCTGTATTCGGTGGGCGTGCTGTCGTTGGCGATCATCGTCGTGTCCGGCGTGTTCATCGGCATGGTGCTGGCGCTGCAGGGCTTCAGCATCCTGACCAAGTACGGCTCGGAGCAGGCAGTGGGGCAGATGGTTGCCCTGACCCTGCTGCGTGAGCTCGGCCCGGTGGTGACGGCATTGCTGTTCGCCGGCCGTGCCGGTTCGGCGCTGACCGCAGAAATCGGCAACATGAAGTCCACCGAGCAGTTGTCGAGCCTTGAAATGATCGGCGTCGACCCGCTCAAGTACATCGTCGCGCCGCGCCTGTGGGCCGGTTTCATCTCGTTGCCGTTGCTGGCGCTGATCTTCAGCGTGGTCGGCATCTGGGGTGGCTCGTGGGTGGCGGTGGACTGGCTGGGCGTCTACGAGGGCTCGTTCTGGGCCAACATGCAGAACAGTGTTTCGTTCACCGACGACGTGCTCAACGGGCTGATCAAGAGCCTGGTATTTGCCTTCGTCACGACCTGGATCGCCGTATTCCAGGGGTACGACTGTGAGCCCACCTCAGAAGGGATCAGCCGTGCCACCACCAAGACCGTGGTCTATGCCTCGTTGGCAGTGCTGGGTCTGGACTTTATTCTGACCGCCTTGATGTTTGGAGATTTCTGATGCAAAACCGCACCCTGGAAATCGGTGTCGGCCTGTTCCTCCTGGCCGGGATCCTGGCGCTGCTGCTGCTCGCCCTGCGTGTCAGCGGGCTGTCGGCCAGCCCGAGCAGCGATACCTATAAAGTTTATGCCTACTTCGACAATATCGCCGGTTTGACGGTCAGAGCTAAAGTGACCATGGCCGGTGTGACCATCGGCAAGGTTACCGCCATCGATCTGGACCGTGATTCCTACACCGGTCGGGTGACGCTGCAGCTGGACAAGTCGGTGGACAACCTGCCGACCGATTCCACTGCCTCGATCCTGACCGCCGGGTTGCTTGGCGAGAAGTACATCGGCATCAGCGTGGGCGGTGAGGACCAGGTGCTCAAGGACGGCGGGACCATCCACGACACCCAGTCTGCGCTGGTGCTGGAAGATCTGATTGGCAAGTTCCTGCTCAACTCCGTTGGCAAGGAACCGAAAGAAGCGCAACCGGCTAATTAAGGAGTTTCCATGATTTCCATCCTGCGACGTGGCCTGCTGGTCCTGCTGGCGGCCTTCCCCCTGCTGACCATGGCTGCGCAGACGCCTCACGATGTGGTTCAGGGCACCACCACTGAACTGCTGGGCGACCTCAAGGCCAACAAGGAACAGTACAAGTCCAACCCCAACGCCTTCTACGATGCGCTGAACCGCATCCTCGGCCCGGTGGTGGACGCTGACGGTATTTCCAGAAGCATCATGACCGTCAAGTACTCGCGCAAGGCTACCCCCGAGCAGATGCAGCGCTTCCAGGAAAACTTCAAGCGCAGCCTGATGCAGTTCTATGGCAATGCCCTGCTCGAGTACAACAACCAGGGCATCACCGTCGACCCGGCCAAGGCTGATGACGGCAAGCGCGCCAGCGTTGGCATGAAGGTCACCGGCAACAACGGTGCCGTGTATCCGGTGCAGTACACCCTGGAAAACATCGGCGGCGAGTGGAAGGTGCGTAACGTGATCGTCAACGGCATCAACATCGGCAAGCTGTTCCGCGACCAGTTCGCCGACGCCATGCAGCGTAATGGCAACGACCTGGACAAGACCATCGACGGCTGGGCCGGCGAAGTGGCCAAGGCCAAGCAGGCCGCCGACAACTCGCCAGAGAAGACCGTCAAATGAGTGAGGCCGGTGTAAGCATGGCCGAGCCGGGCGTGCTGCGCCTGGCCGGCGTGCTGGACTACCGCAGCGGGCCGGCCCTGCGCAAGCAGGGCAAGGCGCTGATCGCGGCCTGCCGCGAGGCGCAGTTGGTGCTCGATTGCTCGGCAGTGCAGCGCTCCACCAGTGTCGGCCTGTCGTTGCTGCTGGCATTCATGCGTGATGCCCAGGCCGCCGGCAAGGGTTGCCAGGTGCGCAGCATGCCCGACGACATGCGGGAAATTGCCGAGGTTTATGACCTCGATGAAGTGCTGGCAACCTGATGGCCTGGCACGGATGATGGCCCCTCGGTCAGCGAAGCCCTCGTTGGGCTTCGCAGGCGAGGGGCTTTTTTGTATGATGGCCGACCCGTGCGCATCGGGCGCCGATTGAGGTTGAGCATGCAGGCCGTAGAAGTTAAAAGCTTCCTTGAAGAGAAATTGCCGGGTTCCCGGGTCGAAGTTGAAGGCGAAGGCTGCAACTTCCAGTTGAACGTGATCAGCGACGAGTTGGCTGGCCTGAGCCCGGTCAAACGCCAGCAGGCGATCTATGCTCACCTGAATCCGTGGATCGCCAATGGCAGCATCCATGCGGTAACCATGAAATTTTTCAGCAGCGCAGCCTGGGCTGAGCGCACCTGAGCCAACGTGGCGGCGAGATTCCAATGGACAAACTGATTATTACTGGCGGCGCTCGCCTTGATGGCGAGATCCGCATTTCGGGCGCGAAGAACGCAGCCCTGCCGATTCTGGCGGCGACCCTGCTGGCCGACGGCCCGGTCACCGTGGGCAACCTGCCGCACCTGCACGACATCACCACCATGATCGAGCTGTTCGGCCGCATGGGCATCGAGCCGGTGATCGACGAAAAGCTGGCGGTCGAGATCGACCCTCGCACCATCAAGACCCTGGTTGCACCTTACGAGCTGGTCAAGACCATGCGTGCCTCGATCCTGGTGCTGGGCCCGATGGTCGCCCGTTTCGGCGAGGCCGAAGTGGCCCTGCCTGGCGGTTGCGCCATTGGCTCGCGCCCGGTCGACCTGCACATCCGTGGCCTCGAGGCCATGGGCGCGAAGATCGAAGTCGAAGCCGGCTACATCAAGGCCAAGGCGCCTGAGGGTGGCCTGCGCGGTGCGCACTTCTTCTTCGACACCGTGAGCGTGACCGGTACCGAGAACATCATGATGGCCGCTGCCCTGGCCAAGGGCCGCAGCGTGCTGCAGAACGCCGCGCGCGAGCCGGAAGTGGTCGACCTGGCCAACTTCATCAACGCCATGGGCGGCAAGGTTCAGGGCGCTGGTACCGACACCATCGTCATCGATGGCGTCGAGCGCCTGCACTCGGCCAACTACCGCGTGATGCCGGACCGTATCGAGACCGGTACCTACCTGGTTGCCGCTGCCGTGACTGGCGGCCGCGTCAAGGTCAAGGACACCGATCCGACCATCCTTGAAGCCGTACTGGAAAAACTCAAGGAAGCCGGTGCCGACATCAACACTGGCGAAGACTGGATCGAGCTGGACATGCACGGCAAACGGCCGAAAGCCGTCAACCTGCGTACCGCCCCGTACCCGGCGTTCCCGACCGACATGCAGGCGCAGTTCATCTCGCTCAACGCCATTGCCGAAGGCACCGGTGCAGTGATCGAGACGATCTTCGAAAACCGCTTCATGCACGTCTACGAAATGCACCGCATGGGCGCGCAGATCCAGGTCGAAGGCAACACTGCCATCGTCACTGGCGTCAAGGCGCTGAAGGGGGCCCCGGTAATGGCCACCGACCTGCGTGCTTCCGCCAGCCTGGTGCTGTCGGCGCTGGTAGCCGAAGGCGATACCCTGATCGATCGCATCTACCACATCGACCGTGGTTACGAGTGCATCGAAGAAAAACTGCAGATGCTGGGCGCGAAGATCCGTCGCGTACCGGGCTAGTAGCCCGTCGGCATACCGTGTGGGAGCGGGCTTGCCCGCGAATACCGGCAGAGCCGGTGCCATGCACCGCGGTGGTTGCTTTGCGGGCAAGCCCGCTCCCACAATGAATCAAATGCGGTCGGGCTCGACGCCCGGCCGGCAGTAGCCGCTTAAGGACCGACGTTCCAATGTTGACCATCGCGCTTTCCAAAGGCCGTATTCTCGACGATACCCTGCCGTTGCTGGCCGAGGCCGGTATCGTGCCGACCGAGAACCCGGACAAGAGCCGCAAACTGATCATCCCCACCACGCAGGACGATGTGCGCCTGCTGATCGTGCGTGCCACCGACGTGCCGACCTATGTCGAGCATGGTGCCGCCGACCTGGGTGTGGCCGGCAAGGATGTGCTGATGGAGTACGGCGGCCAGGGCCTTTACGAGCCCCTGGACCTGCAGATTGCCCGTTGCAAGCTGATGACCGCTGGCGTGGTCGGCGCACCCGAGCCCAAGGGCCGTCTGCGCGTGGCTACCAAGTTCGTCAACGTAGCCAAGCGCTACTACGCCGAACAGGGCCGCCAGGTCGACATCATCAAGCTGTACGGCTCGATGGAACTGGCTCCGCTGATCAACCTGGCCGACAAGATCATCGACGTGGTCGACACCGGCAACACCCTGCGTGCCAACGGCCTGGAGCCCCAGGAACTGATCGCCACGATCAGCTCGCGCCTGGTGGTCAACAAGGCCTCCATGAAAATGCAGCACGCCCGTATCCAGAGCCTGATCGACACGCTGCGCGGTGCGGTCGAATCGCGACACCGCGGCTGACTCTCTACCGACTGCGCGCGGCCTTCGCTGCCGCGCCCGTCTATCCGCGTCATAGCCATTTTTCTCGGGTGCCCGCGCGGATGGACTGGTAGCCTAGGGCGCCTGAGCATTCGCCAATAATCGAGGCCCTCGCCATGACCGTGTCCACTGCAATTGCCCGTCTCAACGCTGCTGATCCGGATTTCGCCCGACATCTGGATCATCTGCTGAGCTGGGAAAGTGTGTCCGATGACGCGGTCAACCAGCGCGTGCTCGACATCATCAAGGCCGTGCGCGAGCGTGGCGATGCGGCATTGGTGGAATTCACCCAGCGTTTCGATGGTGTCGATGCCAAGTCCATCGATGACCTGATCCTCGATCGCGAGCGCCTGGAACTGGCCCTGACCCGCATTACCCCGGTCCAGCGCGAAGCCCTGGAAAAGGCTGCCAACCGTGTGCGCATGTACCACGAGCGGCAGAAGCAGGATTCCTGGCAGTACACCGAGGCCGACGGCACCGTGCTTGGCCAGAAGGTCACCCCGCTGGACCGCGCCGGCCTGTATGTGCCGGGTGGCAAGGCGTCGTACCCGTCGTCGGTGCTGATGAACGCCATCCCGGCCAAGGTCGCCGGTGTGGCCGAAGTGGTGATGGTGGTGCCGACCCCGCGTGGCGAGGTCAACGAGCTGGTGCTGGCGGCTGCCTGCATCGCCGGTGTCGACCGTGTGTTCACCGTCGGTGGCGCCCAGGCTGTCGCTGCCCTGGCCTACGGTACCGAAAGCGTGCCGCAGGTGGACAAGATCGTCGGCCCGGGCAACATCTACGTCGCCACCGCCAAGCGCCACGTGTTTGGCCAGGTGGGTATCGACATGATCGCCGGCCCGTCGGAAATCCTCGTGGTATGCGACGGCCAGACCGACCCGGACTGGATCGCCATGGACCTGTTCTCCCAGGCCGAGCACGACGAAGATGCCCAGGCCATCCTGGTCAGCCCGGACGCCGCCTTCCTCGACCGCGTTGCCGCCAGCATCGACAAGCTGCTGCCGACCATGGAACGTGCCGAGATCATCGAGAAGTCGATCAATGGCCGTGGTGCGCTGATTCAGGTGCGTGACATGCAGCAGGCCATGGAAGTGGCCAACCGCATCGCACCCGAGCACCTGGAACTGTCGGTGGCCGACCCGCAGGCCTGGCTGCCGCACATCCGCCACGCTGGCGCGATCTTCATGGGTCGCCACACCAGCGAAGCGCTGGGCGACTACTGCGCAGGGCCCAACCACGTACTGCCGACCTCCGGCACCGCGCGTTTCTCGTCGCCGCTGGGGGTGTATGACTTCCAGAAGCGCTCGTCGATCATTTTCTGCTCCGAGCAGGGCGCGTCCGAGCTGGGCCACACCGCCTCGGTCCTGGCCCGTGGCGAGTCGCTGACCGCCCACGCCCGCAGCGCCGAATACCGCATCCTGACCCAAGAGAAGGGGAACTGAGCATGAGTCGATTCTGGAGCCCCTTCGTCAAGGACCTGGTGCCTTACGTGCCGGGCGAGCAGCCCAAGCTGGCCCGCCTGGTCAAGCTGAACACCAACGAAAACCCCTACGGCCCGTCGCCCAAGGCGCTGGAGGCCATGCGCGGCGAGCTGAACGACAACCTGCGCCTGTACCCGGACCCGAACGGTGACCGGCTGAAGCAGGCGGTGGCCGAGTACTACGGCGTGACGCCGGCACAAGTGTTCGTCGGCAACGGCTCGGACGAGGTGCTGGCGCACATCTTCCACGGCCTGTTCCAGCACGACGCACCGCTGCTGTTCCCTGACATCAGCTACAGCTTCTACCCGGTCTACTGCGGCCTGTACGGTATCGCCTTCGAGCAGGTGGCGCTGGACGAGCAGTTCCAGATCCGCATCGAGGACTACAACAAGCCCAATGCCGGCATCATCTTCCCCAACCCCAACGCGCCGACCGGTTGCCTGATGCCGCTGCAAGCGGTGGAGCAGTTGCTGCAGGCCAACCGTGATTCGGTGGTGGTGGTCGATGAAGCCTACATCGACTTCGGTGGCGAAACGGCGATCAGCCTGGTGGACCGCTACGACAACCTGCTGGTCACCCAGACCCTGTCGAAGTCGCGTTCGCTGGCCGGGCTGCGGGTTGGCCTGGCGGTGGGGCACCCGGACCTGATCGAAGCGCTGGAGCGAATCAAGAACAGCTTCAACTCCTACCCGCTGGACCGTGCCGCGATCGTCGGCGCGGCGGTGGCATTCGAGGACCGCGAGTACTTCGAGGAAACCTGCCGCAAGGTGATCGACAGCCGCGAGGTGTTGGTCGGGCAGCTGCAGGCCAAGGGCTTCGAAGTGCTGCCGTCGGCGGCCAACTTCATCTTCGCTCGCCATCCGCAACAAGATGCCGGTGAGCTGGCTGCACGCCTGCGCGAGCAGGGCGTGATCGTGCGCCACTTCAAGCAGCCGCGCATTGCCCAGTTCCTGCGCATCACCATCGGTACGCCAGAGATGAACCAGGCGCTGCTCGATGCGTTGACCTGACGTCATCCACTGCCCTGCGCGGTCCTTGTAGGAGCGGCCTTGTGTCGCGATAGGGCCGCAAAGCGGCCCCAGCAGTTTTTGCATCTGCGCTGAAATCCAGGGGCCGCTTTGCGGCCCTTTCACGACACAAGGCCGCTCCCACAAAAAATCGCGCCAGGTTTCTAATCGCAGCTCTCTCCAATGACAAACACTTTGCCCACCGGTATGCTGCGCCAATTCATCGGATGATTGGTTGAGTTGCATGAGTACCGAATTGACCAGGCGGTCCCTGGTCGAACTGGCCGTCGAGCGCATGCGCGAACGCATCGTGCTGGGCGACTGGCAGGTTGGCCAGCGTTTGCCGACCGAGCCGGAACTGGCCCTGCAGTTGGGCATAAGCCGCAACACCGTACGCGAGGCCATGCGTGTGCTGGCATTCAGTGGCCTGGTGGAGATCCGCCAGGGCGACGGCAGCTACCTGCGCACGGCCCAGGACCCGCTGCAGGCGGTGCAGGCGATGTCACGCTGCACGCCCGAGCAGGCCCGTGAAACCCGGCACATCCTCGAAGCCGAGGCCATCGGCCTGGCCGCACTGCGCCGAACCGACGCCGACCTGCAGGCGCTGCGTGATGCCCTGGCCAGCAGTGCCGGGCATTTTCACGGTGATATCGATGCTTATGTGGCCTGCGACCTGGTGTTTCACCAGCGGCTGGTCGATGCCGCCCACAACCCGGCCTTGAGTGAGCTGTACCGGTACTTTTCCGGGGTGGTGGCTGCCGCGCTGCAGCACAACATGGCGACCGTGCCGCGCTGCCAGGCCACGTTCGACCTGCATGGGCAGATCCTTGCCGCCATCGAGCAACGCGATGCGGAGCAGGCCAAGCGCCTGAGCCGTACCCTTATCGAATCCTGACTCCGAGAAGGCCATGGCTGATTCCATCACCCGTAACACCCCACCGAGCGAGCGGGACCTCGAAGAGTTGCTGATCGACGCCGAGGCTGACGACGAACAGGTCCAACAGCAGCCGGTACAGGTACAGCGGCCTTGGCTGTTGTTGCTCGGCCTGGTGCTGGTGGCTTTGAACCTGCGACCGGCATTGTCGAGCATGGCGCCAGTGCTGGGCCAGGTGTCCGAAGGCCTGGGGCTGAACGCCTCGCAGGCCGGTTTGCTGACTACCTTGCCAGTGCTGTGCCTGGGCCTGTTCGCCCCTTTGGCGCCGGTGCTGGCGCGGCGCTTTGGCAGCGAGCGGGTGATCCTCGGCATTCTCGCTACCCTGGCGCTTGGCATTGTCGTGCGCAGTAGCCTGGGGGCCACCGGGGTGTTCCTCGGCAGCCTCATGGCGGGGGCCAGCATCGGCATCATTGGCGTGCTGTTGCCGGGCATCGTCAAGCGCGATTTCCCGCAGCACGCTGGCACGCTGACCGGCGTGTACACCATGGCGTTGTGCCTGGGCGCCGCCATGGCGGCTGGCGCCACGGTGCCCCTGGCCCAGCATTTCGACGGCTGGGCGCTGGGGCTTGGCTTCTGGATGTTGCCGGCCCTGCTGGCCATGCTGGTATGGCTGCCGCAGGCCCGCCAAGGTCATGGCCTGCACAAGGTCGCCTATCGCGTGCGTGGGCTGTGGCGTGATCCGCTGGCCTGGCAGGTGACCCTGTACATGGGCCTGCAGTCGTCACTGGCCTACATCGTCTTTGGCTGGTTGCCATCGATCCTGATCGGTCGCGGCCTGAGCCCGACCGAGGCGGGGCTGGTGCTGTCGGGGTCGGTGATCGTGCAGTTGGTCAGTTCGCTCAGTGCGCCCTGGCTGGCCACTCGCGGCAAGGACCAGCGCCTGGCGATCGTGCTGGTCATGCTGATTACCCTGGCCGGCCTGTTCGGTTGCCTGTATGCGCCGCTTTCCGGGCTGTGGGGCTGGGCGGTTGTGCTGGGCCTGGGGCAGGGCGGTACCTTTGCCCTGGCGCTGACCTTGATCGTGCTGCGCTCGAAGGATGCCCATGTGGCGGCGAACCTGTCGAGCATGGCGCAGGGGGTGGGTTATACCCTGGCGTCGATGGGGCCGTTTGCGGTGGGGCTGGTGCATGACCTGACCGGGGGCTGGGCGGCAGTGGGGTGGATCTTTGCCGTGCTGGGGGTGGGGGCCATCGTGTTCGGCCTGGGCGCCGGGCGCGCTTTGCATGTGCAGGTGAGCAGCGAGAAAGTCTGAAGGGGCCTCTTCGCGGGCACGCCCGCTCCCACAGGAGAGCCACAGGTTCGAAGCGTGTGTAGATCCTGTGGGAGCGGGCGCGCCCGCGAAGAGGCCGGTACTGGCATATGCAACCGGGGCAGATTATCGTGCTGCTTTCATCCCCAGGACGGACCAGCCCCCCCATGAGCGACGCCAACCGCGACCTGATCACCCGCTTCTACCAGGCCTTCCAGCGCTTGGACGCCGAGGCCATGGTCGCCTGCTACAGCGACGATATCGTCTTCAGCGACCCGGTCTTCGGCACCTTGCGTGGCAAGGATGCAGGCGACATGTGGCGAATGCTCACCAGCCGGGCCAAGGACTTCACCCTGACCTTCGACAACGTCCGCGCCGATGAACGCACAGGCGCCGCACATTGGGTGGCCACCTACCTGTTCAGCCAGACCGGCCGCATCGTGGTCAACGATATCCAGGCGCGTTTCCTGATTCGTGACGGGCTGATCTGCCAGCACGATGACCACTTCGACTTGTGGCGCTGGTCGCGGCAGGCGCTGGGTGTGCCTGGCATGCTGCTGGGCTGGTCGCCGCTGGTGCAGAACAAGGTACGCCAGCAGGCGTTCAAAGGCCTGCGGGCATACCAGCATGCTCAAGGCAGCGCTACCGCCTGATCACTCTCGTGGTAGCTGAAGGCGGCGCGTTCATTGAGGTCGTTCGGTAGACGAATACGAATGACAGGTATGAATGTGCCGTTGGTCCTGTGCCAATCCTGCTGATCGGCCTGAGCTTGTTGCAATGCGCCGTAAGCGCCTTCGATATGGAAGAACGACTGGATTGGCAGCTTGCTGGATTGCTTTTCGTCCCACGCACCGATCACCACCTCGTTCCACGGGAACGGTAGTTCAGGCGCAAACAACTGTTTGGCGCGTATGCTCTGGTAGAAGGCTTCAGCTCGCTCGGGAACCCGCGCCCGGCGGATATCGAATGCGCATTGGGCCTTGTAGTCGCCGCTTTGCCGGAACCGCGCCATCCATTGCTCGGCAGTGAGTATTCCCTGTTCATGGCAAGCCGCTTCGGTTGGGGCCGTCTGCCGATTGTCGCCGCAACCTCGGTTGTCACGCTCCCAGGTGTCGCCGTCAGTGGGCCAGGCGCATAGCATTTCATAGCGCAAGCTATCTTTTGGGCGTTGCAGCATCGGGTACAGGGTAAAACCGCTACGGCCGTCGGCAGCCAGCTGCGTGGTGGGAATGTCGCTGCGCAGGTATGAAAACGATACGCCGCCTTTGTCCTTGCTGTTCTGGCTATGATGCCAGGAATGATAACGCGGTGAAGGTTTGGTCGACCTTAGCAAGACGCCCGAACAGGCGTGGGCAGGTACCGCGTTGCCCGGGCAATGCGCGGGCGTGGAGTCGTAGTTTTTCTGCAACTGTTCGGCGGTCCGGGCGCCGATGGAGGCCTGGGCGGTGGATACGCCGGCCAATAGGGCAGCGGCAAGCAAGGTGCGGGATACTGAAGTGAGCATGATGAAGCCCTTCTGGGGTGGGCTCACCAAATTAATGATGGAAAGAGCAGGCGTCGTGAGTGAAAAAGTGCCGGATCAGGCAGTAAAACCCTGGTATGTCTACTTGGTAAGGGCTGCCAATGGATCGCTGTATTGCGGTATCAGCGATGACCCGCAGCGGCGCTTTCTGGCGCACCAGAAAGGGCAGGGCGCGCGTTACTTCAAGACCAGCCCGGCCCAGGCGCTGGTGTATGTGGAGCAATGGCCGGACAAGGGCGAGGCGTTACGCCAGGAGCGGCTGGTGAAGCGGCTGCGCAAGTCGGCGAAGGAGGCGTTGGTGGCCTCGTATCTGGTCGGTTCGGCATAAGATTGCGGGGCCCTTGTGGGAGCGGGTTTACCCGCGAAGAATTCGACGCGGTGCATGGCACCGGCTTCGCCGGTGTTCGCGGGTGAACCCGCTCCCACAGGGCCCCGGGGCCATCAGTCCTTGCGCCGCTTCAACTGATCCACCAAGGTGGTCGGAAGGCCTTTGATGATCAAGGTCCCTGCCTCCTCGTCATACTCGACCTTGTCCCCCAGCAGGTGCGCTTCGAAGCTGATCGACAACCCCTCGGCACGCCCGGTGAAACGGCGGAACTGGTTGAGGGTGCGCTTGTCTGCGGGGATTTCCGGCGACAGGCCGTAGTCCTTGTTGCGGATGTGGTCGTAGAACGCCTTGGGCCGGTCCTCGTCGATCAGGCTGGACAGCTCTTCCAGCGTGACCGGCTCGCCCAGTTTGGTCTGGGTTGTGGCGTACTCGACCAGGGTCTGGGTTTTTTCGCGGGCAGACTCTTCCGGCAGGTCTTCGCTCTCGACGAAGTCACTGAAGGCCTTGAGCAGGGTGCGGGTTTCGCCCGGGCCGTCGACGCCCTCCTGGCAGCCAATGAAGTCGCGGAAGTAGTCCGAGACCTTCTTGCCGTTCTTGCCCTTGATGAACGAAATGTACTGTTTGGAGTTCTGGTTGTTCTTCCACTCCGACAGGTTGATGCGCGCTGCCAGGTGCAACTGACCAAGGTCGAGGTGGCGCGAAGGCATCACGTCGAGCTCGGCGTTCACCGCCACGCCTTCGCTGTGGTGCAGCAGGGCGATCGCCAGGTATTCGGTCATGCCTTGCTGGTAGTGGGCAAACAGGATGTGGCCGCCGGTGGACAGGTTGGACTCTTCCATCAGCTTCTGCAGGTGCTCCACGGCCACGCGGCTGAAGGCGGTAAAGTCCTTTTCTTCGTCCAGGTACTGCTTCAGCCAGCCGCTCAGCGGGTAAGCGCCGGACTCGCCGTGGAAAAAGCCCCAGGCCTTGCCTTGCTTGGCGTTGTAGCTGTCATTGAGGTCGGCCAGGAGGTTTTCGATGGCGTCGGAGGCGGCCAGTTCGCAATCGCGGGCATGCAGCACGGCGGGGCTGCCATCGGGCTTTTTGTCGATCAGGTGAACGATGCAATGACGGATTGGCATGGAATTCTCGGCGAGCTGCAAAAGTCGTCCAGTTTACCCTAGACACAAGGTGGTGCAGTGGCCGGATGTTGGCGGAAATGCCGGTTGTTCGTTTTTTGTTCAAATTTGTGCGTTTTAGGCTAAAACCCCCGAAAAACCTGCATTAAATCGAAGCGCGCAGCGGATATTTATCCGTTCCTGTGGTAGCTTTGCGCGGTCTTGCGCCCCTTGTGTGGCGCATTGCTGGCAGCGTGCTGTCGTCGTGTCGAACCAAACGTCGATTTGCGTATCTACATACGCGATTGGCGCGGCCCTCCACTTTCAGGGGCTGGCCCGATAACGTCGTAGTCCGCTGCATAACCATCGAATTTGATAGGGAAGGAACACCACCATGGCATTGACCAAAGACCAACTGATTGCCGACATCGCCGAATCGATCGCCGCGCCAAAAGCCACCGCCAAGAACGCTCTGGAGCAACTGGGCCAGATCGTTGCCGACCAGCTGGAAAACGGCGCTGAAATCACTCTGCCAGGCATCGGCAAGCTGAAAGTCGCTGAGCGTCCTGCCCGTACCGGCCGCAACCCTTCGACTGGCGCTGCCATCGAAATCGCTGCCAAGAAAGTCGTCAAGTTCGTTCCAGCCAAAGTGCTGACCGACGCCATCAACAAGTAATTGTTGAAGCTTTGACGAAACCGCGCCCGGCTTGCCCCGGCGCGGTTTTTTCATGCCTGGGTTTTACGCCCGGCGTGCCAGGCCTGGCGCGCGGCGTCGTCGTGGAAGCTCCAGGCGACCATGCGGCTCTGCTTCTGCCCTTGGCCCATTTCACTGATGCGCACGGCCTTGGCGCCCGCTTTCCTGAGCGCAGCCTCGATCCCCGGCAGGTTGCTGGCCTTGGACACCAGGCTGGTGAACCACAGTACCCGCTCGGCGTACTGCACGCTTTCGCTGACCAGTTGGCTGACAAAGCGGATTTCGCCGCCTTCGCACCACAGTTCGTTGTTCTGGCCGCCGAAGTTGAGCACCGGCAGCTTGCGCTTGGGGTCCTGCTTGCCGAGGTTCTTCCACTTGCGCTGGCTGCCGCGGGTGGCTTCGTCGCGTGAGGAATGGAAGGGCGGGTTGCACAGGGTGAGGTCGAAGCGTTCGCCCTCCTGCAGCAGGCCGCTGAGGATGTGTGCACGGTTGGCCTGCTGGCGCAGGGTGATGGCCTTGCCCAGGCCGTTGGCCTGGACGATGGCCTTGGCCGAAGCCAGGGCCACGGGGTCGATGTCCGAGCCGAGGAAGCGCCAGCGGTAGTCGCTGTGGCCCAGCAGCGGGTAGATGCAGTTGGCCCCCACGCCGATGTCCAGCGCACGCACCTGGGCGCCCTTGGGGATCTCGCCGGCATTGTCGTCGGCCAGCAGGTCGGCGGCCACGTGAATATAGTCGGCGCGGCCGGGAATCGGCGGGCACAGGTAGTCGGCGGGGATATCCCAGTGCTGGATGCCGTACTGGGCCTTCAGCAGGGCACGGTTGAACACCCGCACGGCCTCGGGGTTGGCGAAGTCGATGCTGGGTTTGCCGTGTGGGTTGGTGATGGTGAAGCGCGCCAGGTCAGGGTGGGCCTTGATCAGGCTGGGGAAGTCGTAGCGGCCCTGGTGGCGGTTGCGCGGGTGCAGGGTGGGTTTGTTCGGGGTCATGGCAGTGTCCAGCCCTATACGAGCGGTGGCTGATAGAGCCTGGGGCTGCTTTGCAGCCCTTTCGCGACACAAGGCCGCTCCTACAGAATAGCGGCGCCCTTCAGACCGGCGCCGTCCCTGTAGGAGCGGCCTTGTGTCGCGAAAGGGCCGCAAAGCGGCCCCAGCTTTTTCTCTAGTGATTAAAGCGCTGCAATCCGCGCATGCTGCTCGGTGAAGTTGGCCAGGGCCTGTTCGGACTCGGCCAGCTTGGCGCGTTCCTTCTCGATCACGGCAGGTGGTGCCTTGTCGACGAAGGCGGCGTTGGACAGCTTGCCACCCACGCGAGCCACGTCACCCTGCAGGCGCTGGATTTCCTTGTTCAGGCGCGCCAGCTCGGCATCCTTGTCGATCAGGCCGGCCATTGGCACCAGCACTTGCAGGTCACCGACCAGGGCGGTGGCCGACAGCGGCGCTTCGTCGGCATCGCCCAGTACGGTGAACGATTCGACCTTGGCCAGCTTCTTCAGCAGGGCTTCGTTTTCCTGCAGGCGACGCTGGTCGTCGGCGTTGGCGTTCTTCAGGAACAGCGGCAGCGGCTTGCCCGGGCCGATGTTCATTTCGGCGCGGATGTTGCGCAGGCCGACCATCAGCTCCTTGAGCCACTCGATGTCGCCTTCGGCGGCAGCATCGATGCGGCTTTCATTGGCCACCGGCCATGGCTGCAGCATGATGGTCTTGCCTTCGATGCCGGCCAGCGGCGCGATGCGCTGCCAGATTTCTTCGGTGATGAACGGCATGAACGGGTGCGCCAGGCGCAGCGCCACTTCCAGCACGCGCACCAGGGTGCGGCGGGTGCCACGGGCGCGCTCGACTGGGGCGTTCTCGTCCCACAGCACTGGCTTGGACAGCTCCAGGTACCAGTCGCAGTACTGGTTCCAGATGAACTCGTACAGCGCCTGGCTGGCCAGGTCGAAGCGGAACTGCTCCAGCTGGCGGGTCACTTCGGCTTCGGTACGCTGCAGCTGCGAGATGATCCAGCGGTCGGCCAGCGACAGCTCGTAGGCTTCGCCGTTCTGGCCGCAGTCCTCGCCCTTGTCCAGCACGTATCGGGCGGCGTTCCAGATCTTGTTGCAGAAGTTGCGGTAGCCTTCGACGCGGCCCATGTCGAACTTGATGTCGCGGCCGGTGGAGGCCAGCGAGCAGAAGGTGAAGCGCAGGGCGTCGGTGCCGTAGCTGGCGATACCTTCGGGGAACTCGGCCTTGGTCTGCTTGGCGATCTTTTCGGCAAGCTTGGGCTGCATCATGCCGCTGGTGCGTTTTTCCAGCAGGGCGTCGAGGGTGATGCCGTCGACGATGTCCAGCGGGTCCAGCACGTTGCCCTTGGACTTGGACATCTTCTGGCCCTGGCCGTCACGTACCAGGCCGTGCACGTACACGGTCTTGAACGGTACCTGCGGGGTGCCATCCTCGTTCTTGATCAGGTGCATGGTCAGCATGATCATGCGCGCAACCCAGAAGAAGATGATGTCGAAGCCGGTCACCAGCACGTCGGTGGAATGGAACTTCTTGAGGAACTCGGTCTGTTCCGGCCAGCCCAGGGTGGAGAAGGTCCACAGTCCCGAACTGAACCAGGTGTCGAGTACGTCGTCGTCCTGGCGCAGGACCACGTCTGCGCCCAGGTTGTGCTTGGCGCGCACTTCTTCCTCGTTGCGGCCGACATAGACCTGGCCGGCCTCGTCGTACCATGCCGGGATGCGGTGGCCCCACCACAGCTGGCGGCTGATGCACCAGTCCTGGATGTCACGCATCCAGGAGAAGTACATGTTCTCGTACTGCTTGGGCACGAACTGGATGCGGCCATCTTCCACGGCGGCGATGGCAGGTTCTGCCAGCGGCTTGGTGGAAACGTACCACTGGTCGGTCAGCCACGGCTCGATGACGGTGCCCGAACGGTCGCCTTTCGGCACTTTCAGCGCGTGGTCATCGATGCTGACCAGCAAGCCCTGGGCATCCAGGTCGGCGACGATCTGCTTGCGCGCGACGAAGCGGTCGAGGTTGGCGTATTGGGCCGGCAGGCGGGTGTCCACCTGCTCGTTGACGCTGCCGTCGAGGTTGAAGGCCTGCGCGCTGGCCAGCACGAAGGCGTTCTTGTCGAAGATGTTCAGCAGCGGCAGGTTGTGGCGCTTGCCGACTTCGTAGTCGTTGAAGTCGTGGGCCGGGGTGATCTTCACGCAGCCGGTACCGAACTCGGGGTCGCAGTAGTCGTCGGCGATGATCGGGATGCGGCGGCCGACCAGCGGCAGTTCGACGAACTTGCCGATCAGTGCCTGGTAGCGCTCGTCGTTCGGGTTGACCGCCACGCCGGCGTCACCCAGCAGGGTTTCCGGACGGGTGGTGGCGACTACCAGGTAGTCCTTGCCTTCGGCGGTCTTGGCGCCGTCGGCCAGTGGGTAGCGCAGGTTCCACAGGTGGCCCTTCTCGTCGTGGTTTTCCACTTCGAGGTCGGAGATGGCCGTGTGCAGCTTGGTGTCCCAGTTGACCAGGCGCTTGCCGCGGTAGATCAGGCCGTCTTCATGCAGGCGCACGAAGGCTTCCTTGACCGCTTCGGACAGGCCGTCGTCCATGGTGAAGCGCTCGCGGCTCCAGTCGACCGACGAGCCCAGGCGGCGGATCTGACGACTGATGTTGCCACCGGACTGGTCCTTCCATTCCCAGACCTTTTCCAGGAACTTTTCGCGGCCCAGGTCATGCCGGTTCTGGCCCTTGGCCTCGAGCTGGCGCTCGACCAGCATCTGGGTGGCGATACCGGCGTGGTCGGTGCCTGGCTGCCACAGGGTGTCGCGGCCTTGCATGCGGCGGAAACGGATCAGGGCGTCCATGATCGCGTTGTTGAACCCGTGGCCCATGTGCAGGCTGCCGGTCACGTTCGGCGGCGGGATCATGATGGTGTAGGACTCGCCTGCACCTTGTGGGGCGAAATAGTTCTCGGACTCCCAGGTGTTGTACCAGGAAGTTTCGATGGCGTGCGGCTGGTAGGTCTTATCCATGCGCGGCGGGACCCTGTGCATTTATTCGGGAAAGCCGGGAAGTATAACCAAGCTGGGGGCCGCAGGCGACAAGCTGCTGCTATCTGGCAGGCAGGGACGGCCTATTCGCGGGTAAACCCGCTCCCACAGGAGCTGCGCAAGCTTTGAGACTTGCGCCGGTCCTGTGGGAGCGGGTTTACCCGCGAAGAAGGCACCGCCGAATTTCGGTTTTACTCGGAACGCTTGATCAACCGCTCGATCCGCGCATCCAGCCGGCGCTTGATCTCGTTCTCGATGTGCGGGGTGAAGTCGTTGATCACGTCCTGCATGATCATCTGCGCCGCCGCACGCAGTTCGCTTTCCAGGTGCAGCAGGGTGTCCTGGCGACGGGTCTGCGGGTCATCTTCGGGTTCGGCAGCTACCGGTTCGGCCGCAGGCACATGATTGCCGGGCGCTTCTTCCAGCAGCAACGGGATCTGCTCCACCGTCTCGGTCAGCAGCGGCGGTTGCAGGTCGGCGTCGCCAAGCAACTGGCGTATCGACTCGAGGTCATCGAGCAGATGGGCGGAATCGGGCAGGGGGGAGGGCTTGTCCATCGTCGTCAAAGTCGCTGTAAGCGGTGGTCTTGCAGAGCATAGCCCTGTTCACGGTAGAAACGGAATCGTTCACGGGCCGATTGGCGGATGCCAGGCTCTTCAACGACTATTTCGGCCACCCGCTCGAACTGGCCGACGAAGGCCGGTACGCCGGCGCCCAGGTTGATCAACAGGTCGTGGTGCTCGCCTGCACTGTCAGCGGCCAGGCCCAATGCCACACTGGCATCGGCATGCACTTCCGCGAGGTCGTGGGGCACGAAGGCCTCGCCCTTGAAGCGCCACAGGCGTTGGTCCAGCTCGCTGCGCTGCTCGGCGTCCTGGCAATGCAGGTAGACCCGGTGGCCAAGGCGCCAGGCCTTTTCGCACAGCTTGCAGGCGAAATCGAGCCGCGCCGACAGCGAGTCGGTGGGCAGGATGTAGAAATCGACTTTGCTCATGGTGGTATCGCCGGCCGGTGGCGCGCGGGGCGCCACCGGCTTCATGGCGTCAGGCGCCAGCGCGGTCCAGCAGGTACTGGGTCAGCAGGGGCACAGGGCGGCCAGTGGCACCCTTGTCCTTGCCACCGCTGACCCAGGCGGTGCCGGCGATGTCCATGTGCGCCCAGTCGTAGGCCTTGGCAAAGCGCGACAGGAAGCAGCCGGCGGTGATGGTGCCGGCCTTTGGCCCGCCGATGTTGCCCATGTCGGCGAACGGGCTGTCCAGCTGCTCCTGGTACTCATCGAACAGCGGCAGTTGCCAGGCACGGTCGTCGGCGCGCTTGCCGGCGTCGAGCAACTGGCCGACCAGGTCGTCGTTGTTGCCCATCAGGCCGGTGGTGTGGCTGCCCAGGGCGACGATGCAGGCACCGGTCAGGGTGGCGATGTCGATGACTGCCTGCGGCTTGAAGCGCTCGGCGTAGGTCAGGGTGTCGCACAGCACCAGGCGGCCTTCGGCGTCGGTGTTGAGGATTTCCACGGTCTGCCCGCTCATGGTGGTGACGATGTCACCCGGGCGGGTGGCGCCGCCGCTCGGCATGTTCTCGGCGCAGGCCAGCAGGCACACCAGGTTGACCGGCAGCTGCAGCTCGAGCACCGCACGCAGGGTGCCGAGGACGCTGGCGGCACCGCACATGTCGTACTTCATCTCGTCCATGCCGGCACCAGGCTTGAGGCTGATGCCGCCGGTGTCGAAGGTAATGCCCTTGCCCACCAGCACGAACGGTTTGTCCGCCTTCTTGCCGCCCTGGTAGTTGAGCACGATCAGGCGTGGCGGCTGGTCGCTGCCCTGGCCGACGGCGTAGAACGCGCCCATGCCCAGGTCCTTGATCTTCTTCTCGTCCAGCACTTCGACTTTCAGCGCCTTATGCGCCTTGCCCAGGTCCTTGGCCTGTTCGGCCAGGAAGCTTGGGTGGCACAGGTTGGGCGGCAGGTTGCCCAGGTCGCGGGTGAAAGCCATGCCGGTGGCGATGGCGCTGGCATGCTTGACGGCACGCTCGACCTCGGCCTGGCCGGCCTTGTCGGCCAGCAGGGTGACCTTCTTCAGGGCGCGCGGCTCGGCCTTCTGGCTCTTGAAGCGATCGAACACGTATTCGCCGTCGAGCAGGGTTTCGGCCAGCAGGCGGTACTTGCCATAGTGGGCATCGCGGTTGCTGACCGCGATGTCGTCCAGGGCCAGCACTGCGTCAGCGCCGTTCAGGCCCTTGAGCACGCCAGCGACGCTGGCGACCAGTTTGCGCCAGGCGCGGTCGCCCAGGGCTTCGTCCTTGCCGCTGCCCACCAGCAGTACGCGCTCGGCCTTCAGGCCCGCGAGGTTCTGCAGGAGCAGGGTCTGGCCCGGCTTGCCGGCCAGGTCGCCACGCTTGAGCACGGCACTGATGGCGCCCTCGCTGGCCTGGTCGACGGCCTTGGCCACGGCGCCGAGCTTGCGGTTTTCACCTACCGGGAGGACCAGGGTGGCGGTTTTTACGGATGCAGCAGCTACGCTTTTTACAACCAGTTCCATGTCAGGATCCCCGAATGATCGATACAGTCGGCGCTGTGTGTTCCAGCGCTCTGGACGGGCCTGGCCGCGTCGTCGCGCGCCAGCGGAAAAGCTGCCAGTTTGAGCCTGCGGCAAGCGTGCTGACAACCCCGTTGTGCGCCTTCATGCGCGGCGAAGTGACAGGGGCGGTCAATCACAGGATAATGCGCGCACTTTACATGGAGGTTCGCCTTTGGCGAACCGGCATTGGTCTTGGCTGTACTAAGTCATTGTCTGGCGCCATTGATTGGCAGTCCGCCCTGACAACCCAGGAGTGTCTGGTTTGATCGTCTTTCGTTATCTGTCCCGCGAGGTCCTGGTGACCTTGAGCGCCGTCAGCGCCGTGCTGCTGGTGATCATCATGAGTGGGCGCTTCATCAAGTACCTGGCCCAGGCTGCCCAGGGTGTGCTCGACCCGAGCGTGCTGTTCCTGATCATGGGCTTCCGTCTGCCGGGCTTCCTGCAGCTGATCCTGCCTCTGGGGCTGTTCCTCGGCATTCTCCTGGCGTACGGGCGCCTGTACCTGGAAAGCGAGATGACCGTGCTGTCAGCCACCGGCATGAGCCAGCAGCGCCTGCTGGGCCTGACCATGGCACCGGCCGCCCTGGTCGCCCTGCTGGTGGCCTGGCTTAGCCTGAGCCTGGCGCCGCTGGGTGTTGCCCAGGTGCAGCAGATCATCAGCCAGCAGGATGCCCTGACCGAGTTCGACACCCTGGTGCCGGGCCGCTTCCAGACCCTGCGCGACGGCTCTCGGGTGACCTACACCGAAGAGCTGTCGGACGACCGCATCAACCTGGCCGGGGTGTTCATTTCCGAGAAGCGCTTCAACCAGGACAAGACCAAGGACCGCGCCCCGTCGGTGCTGGTTGCCGAAAAAGGCCACCAGGAAATCCAGGCCGACGGCAACCGCTACCTGGTGCTGGAAAACGGTTACCGTTACGACGGCAACCCGGGCCAGGCCGATTACCGAGCAATCAAGTACGACACCTACGGCGTGCTGCTGCCCAAGCCGGAAGTCGCCGAGGAAGTGACCGATCGCGAAGCCATCCCCACTTCCGAGCTGATCGGCAAGAAAGGCCTGCGTGAGCGCGCCGAGCTGCAATGGCGGCTGTCGCTGCCGATCCTGGTGTTCATCGTCACCATGCTGGCGGTGCCGCTGTCCCGGGTCAACCCGCGCCAGGGCCGCTTCCTCAAGCTGCTGCCGGCAATTCTTCTGTACATGGCCTACCTGACAATGCTGATTTCCGTACGTGGCGCCCTCGAGAAGGGCAAATTGCCGATCGCCCTGGGCATGTGGTGGGTCCACGGCCTGTTCCTGCTGATCGGCCTGGGCCTGATGTACTGGGAGCCGCTGCGTCTCAAGCGCGCCGCCCGTCGTGCGGAGGTGGCCCATGGGTAAGCTCGACCGCTACATCGGCCAGAGCGTGCTGCTGGCCATCCTCGCCGTGCTGGGGATCATCCTCGGCCTGGCTTCGCTGTTTGCCTTCATCGACGAGATGAGCGACCTGAGTGACACCTACACGGTAATGGAGGCGGGCAACTTCGTCCTGCTGACCGCACCGCGGCGGCTGTACGAAATGCTGCCGATGGCCGCCTTGATCGGCTGCCTGATCGGCCTGGGCAGCCTGGCCAGCAGCAGCGAGCTGACCATCATGCGTGCTGCCGGGGTTTCCATCGGGCGCATCGTCTGGGCGGTGATGAAGCCGATGCTGGTACTGATGCTGGTCGGCCTGCTGATCGGCGAGTACGTGGCGCCGGTGACCGAGAACAAGGCCCAGGCCGACCGTTCCCTGGCCCAGGGTGGTGGTGATGCGCAAAGCTCCAAGCGCGGCATGTGGCACCGCCAGGGCGAGGAATACGTGCACATCAACGCCGTGCAGCCCAACGGCCTGCTGCTGGGTGTGACCCGTTACCGCTTCGACAGCGAGCGCAAGATCGTCAGCTCGAGCTTTGCCCGCCGTGCACAGTACCAGGACGACCACTGGATGCTCAGCGACGTGCGCACCACCTTCTTCCGTGGCGACCACACCGAAGTGGTGACCGCGCCGAAGGAGCGCTGGGACGTTTCGCTCACGCCGCAACTGCTCAATACCGTGATCCTGGCGCCGGAGTCGCTGTCCATCACCGGGCTGTGGGACTACATCCACTACCTGTCCGACCAGGGCCTGAACAATGCCCGTTACTGGCTGGCGTTCTGGACCAAGGTGTTGCAGCCGATGGTGACCGCGGCGCTGGTGCTGATGGCCATTTCCTTCATCTTCGGCCCGCTGCGTTCGGTAACCCTTGGCCAGCGCGTGTTCACCGGTGTACTGGTGGGCTTCGTGTTCCGCATCGCCCAGGACCTGCTGGGGCCTTCGAGCCAGGTGTTCGGCTTCCCGCCGCTGCTGGCGGTGGTGATCCCGGCAGGCATCTGTGCGCTGGCCGGTGTGTGGTTGTTGCGCCGGGCAGGTTGATGGCCTGAGCTGTACAAAAAAGCCGACCTCAGGGTCGGCTTTTTGCTGCTTGACCAATAGCTGTAGGCTTGCGGCGAACTTGTAGGAGCAGCCTTGTGCTGCGAAAGGGCCGGTCTGGCAAAACACTCTCGTTGCCAGTGATGGCCTCTTCGCAGCACAAGGCTGCTCCTACAGGTACATTGGTTGCCCTGAAGCTTGTACTTATCTCTTCTGCTTCGGCACCCGCACCAGCTGGCTTTCCGAATAGATGTCATGCCAGCCCCTCTGGCGCTTGTCGATCAACACCCAGAAAAACCCCAGCCCCAGGCACAGCCACGAGGCAATCGACACCACGAAGCGCAGCAGCGCCTGCCACAGGCTGATGGCCGTGCCATCGGCGTTCTGCACCCGCACGCCCCACACCTGCATGCCCAGGGTCTGCCCGCCATGGGTCCAGAACTTGGCAAAGAAACCGAACAGGACGAACAGCAACACGGTGGACAACAGCGGGTCGCCGTCCAGTGCGCCAGCCTCGGTCAGCTCACGCATGCGGGCTTCGCCGATGATCGCCATCTGGATCATCTTGTAGGCGCCGGCGGTCACGATCAGCAGTGCCGCGCAAAGCAGGAAGTCGTAGAACATCGCCGCCAGGCGCCGGCCCAGGCCGACCGGCGGAAAATCACCCTGGGGTGTGAGCAGAGGCTTGGACATGCAAAACGGCTCCAGAAGACGAAGCCGCTATTCTACGGGCAAAAAAAAGCCCCTGCACTTGGCAGGGGCTTTTCTCGAAGTCGGGTTCGGCTTAGCCGGCGACCTGAACTTTGTCAGCCTGCATGCCTTTCTGGCCCTGGACTGCTTCGAAGGTGACCTTCTGGCCTTCTTTCAGGCTCTTGAAGCCGTTACCTTCGATAGCGCGGAAGTGCACGAACAGATCCGGACCGCTTTCTGGGGTGATGAAGCCGTAACCTTTTTCGTCATTGAACCACTTGACGGTACCGTTCTGACGCTCAGCCATTGTCTTATTTCCTATGAAGCTTGAATTTTGATGACAGTTTCTTTTGCAATAAAGGAAGCAAAAGATTACTGGGCTGGGTTGCAGGAAAGTAAGAGACGTCGAACGGGTTGTAGCAGATTGCGGCTACTGGCCCAGGTCACGAACTGTTGCGACCCATGCAAACACAGTGCAGTGACTCTACGCCAACTCCCGAGCGAAAAACAAGCCCTTGGTCGTATGGAAAATCGGCCGTTTGCCGATAACCGACCGATTTGTCGGAAACGGCATGGCGCCTGGCCTGGCGCCATGTTCAAAAGTTATTGGACAGGTTCGAAAACGAATATGTCGAACCTGCCCGCAACCTTCACAAAGCGGCTTCAGCCCCGGTAGTAACGTTGTGCCACGAAAGGCATTTTGCTGACTTTCAAGGCAACCTTCTTGCCGCGCACCAGGGCAAACAGTGAGGTGTCGATAGCGCTATGTTCACTATCGATATAACCCATTGCTACAGGTGCACCGAGTGTCGGGCCAAAGCCGCCGCTGCACACTTTGCCTACAGGTTTATCGTTTGCATCGACAATATCCGCGCCTTCACGTACTGGGGTACGCTCCTGCGGCAACAGGCCCACACGTTTGCGCGCCACACCATCGCGCTGATGAGCGAAGATGGCCTCGGCACCCGGGAAACCGGCGGCACGCGCGCCATCGGCACGGCGAACCTTGGAAATTGCCCACAACAGGCTGGCTTCCACCGGCGTGGTTTCGGTGTTCATGTCGTGGCCATACAGGCACAGGCCGGCTTCCAGGCGCAGCGAGTCACGCGCACCCAGGCCGATCGGCTGTACTTCGGGCTCGGCCAGCAGGCGGCGGGCCAGGGCTTCGGCGGCATGTACCGGTACCGAGATTTCGTAGCCGTCTTCGCCGGTGTAGCCCGAGCGGCTGACGAAGCAGTCTTCACCCAGCACTTTCACCGGGCGGAACTGCATGAAGGTCATGCCGGCCACTTCCGGGGCCAGGCGCTCCAGCACCTTGACCGCCGCCGGGCCTTGCAGGGCCAGCAGAGCGCGCTGCTCGAACAGCGGCTGCACCTCGCAACGGCTACCGATGTGCGCTTGCAGGTGGGCCAGGTCCTGGTCCTTGCAGGCGGCGTTGACCACCAGGAACAGCGTGTCGTCGCCCAGGTTGGCGACCATCAGGTCGTCGAGGATGCCGCCTTGCTCATTGGTGAACATGGCATAGCGCTGCATGCCCACCGGCAGGTCGATGATATCCACCGGCACCAGGCTTTCCAGGGCCTTGGCGGCATCGCTGCCGCGCAGGGTGATCTGGCCCATGTGCGAGACATCGAACAGGCCGGCCTGCTCGCGGGTGTGCAAGTGTTCCTTGAGCACGCCCAACGGGTACTGCACCGGCATGTCATAGCCGGCGAACGGCACCATGCGCGCACCCAGTTCCAGGTGCAGGGCGTGCAGTGGGGTCTTGAGCAGTGTTTCGGACATCGGTGACTCCTTGCTGTTGTTGTCGGGTCAACATTCGATGATGTTGACGGCCAGGCCGCCACGGGCGGTCTCTTTGTATTTGCTTTTCATGTCGGCGCCGGTCTGGCGCATGGTGCGGATGACCTTGTCGAGCGACACGTAGTGCTGCCCGTCGCCGCGCAAGGCCATGCGCACCGCGTTGATCGCCTTCACCGAGCCCATGGCGTTGCGCTCGATGCAAGGCACCTGGACCAGCCCGCCAATCGGGTCGCAGGTCAGGCCCAGGTTGTGTTCCATGCCGATTTCGGCAGCGTTCTCCACCTGCTGCACGGTGCCGCCCATCACCTCGCACAGCGCCCCGGCGGCCATCGAGCAGGCCACGCCGACCTCGCCCTGGCAGCCTACTTCGGCGCCGGAGATGGAGGCGTTTTCCTTGTACAGGATGCCGATGGCCGCGGCGGTGAGCAGAAACCGCACCACCCCGTCCTCGTTGGCTCCCGGTACGAAGCGCATGTAGTAATGCAGCACCGCCGGAACAATGCCCGCCGCGCCGTTGGTCGGCGCGGTGACCACACGCCCGCCGTAGGCGTTTTCCTCGTTCACTGCCAGGGCATAGAGGTTGACCCAGTCGAGTACCGACAGGGCATCGCGCAGGCTGGCTTCCGGGTTGCGGCTCAGTTGGCGGTACAACGCCGGCGCTCGGCGCTTGACCTTGAGCCCGCCCGGCAGGATGCCTTCATGCTGGCAACCGGCTTCGACGCAGTCCTGCATCACTTGCCAGATGCGCAGCAGCCCGGCACGGGTTTCCGCCTCGGGGCGCCAGGCCGCCTCGTTGGCCAGCATTACCTGGCTGATCGACAGGTTTTGCCCGGTGCAATGGCCGAGCAGCTCCTTGGCGGTCTTGAACGGGTAGGTCAGCGGTGTGCTGTCCTCGACGATGCGGTCGTGGCCGGCAGCGTCCTGGTCGACCACGAAACCGCCGCCCACCGAGTAGTACTCGCGGCTGCGGATTTGCAGGCCGGCCTCGTCGAAGGCGCGGAAGATCATGCCGTTTGGGTGGTAGTCCAGCGGCTTGCGAATCATCGCCAGGTGCTGCTTTTCGATGAACGCGATGCTGTGCTCGCCGAGCAGGTTCAGCCGACCGCTGTCGCGGATGGCCAGCAGGCGGGCAGGGATGGTGTCGGTGTCGATGACATCGGGGTGTTCGCCTTCAAGGCCCAGCAGCACGGCCTTGTCGCTGCCGTGGCCCTTGCCGGTGGCGCCGAGCGAGCCGTACAGTTCGGCCTTGACGCTGACCGTGCCGGCAAGCAGGCCATCACGGCGCAGCCCTTCGGCGAAGCGCGCGGCGGCGCGCATCGGGCCGACCGTGTGCGAGCTGGAGGGGCCGATGCCGATCTTGAACAGGTCGAAGACGCTCAAAGACATGGTGGACCTCCAGCCAGGAATATTGGGCAAACGCTGAACCCTGTGGGAGCGGGCGCGCCCGCGAATGCGTCGTTGAAGCCAACATCGCATTCGCGGGCACGCCCGCTCCCACAGTGGACCACACCTCGAGTCAGGTGGCGGGCCCGAGGGCTATCAGGCGTCCTGATAGCTCTCGATCGACGGGCAGGCGCACACCAGGTTGCGGTCGCCGAACACGTTGTCGACCCGGCCGACCGGCGGCCAGTACTTGCCTCCCACCAGGCTCGGCAGCGGGTACACCGCCTGCTCGCGGCTGTAGCCATGGGCCCATTCGCCAACCAGCTCGGCCGCAGTGTGCGGGGCGTTCTTCAGCGGGTTGTCGTCCTTGTCCAGGCTACCGTTCTCGACCGCGCGAATTTCTTCGCGGATCTGGATCATCGCGTCGCAGAAGCGGTCCAGTTCTTCCTTGGACTCGCTTTCGGTCGGTTCGATCATCAGCGTGCCCGCCACCGGGAAGGACATGGTCGGGGCGTGGAAGCCGAAGTCGATCAGGCGCTTGGCCACGTCGTCGACGCTGATGCCGCTGGTGTCCTTCAGCGGGCGCAGGTCGAGGATGCACTCGTGGGCCACCAGGCCATTGCCGCCGGTATACAGAACAGGATAGTGCTCTTCGAGGCGACGGGCGATGTAGTTGGCGTTGAGGATCGCCATCTGCGAGGCACGCTTGAGGCCGGCACCGCCCATCATGCGGATGTACATCCAGGTGATCGGCAGGATGCTGGCGCTGCCGAACGGCGCGGCACAAACCGCGCCCTCGGTGTTTTCCAGCTGCGCGTGGCCGGGCAGGAACGGCGCCAGATGCGACTTGACGCCGATCGGGCCGACGCCCGGGCCGCCACCGCCGTGCGGGATGCAGAAGGTCTTGTGCAGGTTCAGGTGGGATACGTCGCCGCCGAACTTGCCCGGGGCGCACAGGCCGACCATGGCGTTCATGTTGGCGCCGTCGATGTACACCTGGCCACCGTTGTCGTGGATGATCGCGCAGATTTCGCCGATCGCTTCCTCGAACACGCCGTGGGTCGACGGGTAGGTGATCATGATCGCGGCCAGGCGCTCGCGGTGCTCGATGGCCTTGGCGCGCAGGTCCTCGACATCGACGTTGCCGCGGGCATCACAGGCGGTGACCACCACGCGCATGCCGGCCATGTGCGCGGTTGCCGGGTTGGTGCCGTGGGCCGACGACGGGATCAGGCAGATGTCGCGGTGGCCTTCGCCACGGCTGCGGTGGTAGGCGCGTATGGCCAGCAGGCCTGCGTACTCGCCCTGGGAACCGGCGTTGGGCTGCAGCGACACGGCGTCATAGCCGGTGGCGGCGCAGAGCATGGCTTCCAGCTCGGTGGTCATCTGCAGGTAGCCCTGGCTCTGCTCGGCCGGGGCGAACGGGTGCAGGTTGCCGAACTCGGCCCAGGTGACCGGGATCATTTCGCTGGCGGCGTTCAGCTTCATGGTGCACGAGCCCAGCGGGATCATGCTGCGGTCCAGCGCCAGGTCCTTGTCGGCCAGGCGGCGCAGGTAGCGCATCAGCTCGGTTTCGCTGTGGTAGCGGTTGAATACCGGGTGCGCGAGGATGGCCGACTGGCGCAGCAGGGCGGCAGGCAGCAGCGAGCCGGTGCTGGCGGCCAGGGCGTTGAAGTCCGGCTGGGCCTGGTCGCCACCGATCAGCTGCCACAGGGCCTCGACATCGGCCTGGCTACTGGTTTCGTCCAGCGACAGGCCCACGTGGGCGGCGTCGATCTGGCGCAGGTTGATGCCCTGGGCGCGTGCCTTGTCATGCAGGCTGGCAGTGGCACTGCCGGTGGCCAGGGTCAGGGTGTCGAAGGCGCTGGCGCCCACCACCTGCACGCCCAGCGTCTTCAGGCCGGCGGCCAGGATCGCGGTCAGGGCATGGGTACGTTCGGCGATGCGCTTGAGGCCGGCCGGGCCGTGGTATACGGCGAACATGCTGGCAATGTTGGCCAGCAGCACCTGGGCGGTGCAGATGTTGCTGGTGGCCTTTTCGCGGCGGATGTGCTGCTCGCGGGTCTGCATGGCCAGGCGCAGGGCGGTCTTGCCGAAGCGGTCGATCGACACGCCGACCAGGCGGCCCGGCATGTCGCGCTTGAACGCGTCACGGGTGGAGAAGTAGGCCGCGTGCGGGCCACCGAAGCCCAGTGGCACGCCGAAGCGTTGGGCGCTGCCGATGGCTACGTCGGCGCCGAACTCGCCCGGCGGGGTCAGCAGGGTCAGGGCCAGCAGGTCGGCGGCCACGGCGACCAGGGCGTTGGCGGCGTGGAAGCGCTCGACCACTTCGCGGTAGTCGAACACTTCACCGTTGCTGGCCGGGTACTGCAGAAGGGCGCCGAAGAAGGCGCTGACATCGCCCAGCTCGCGCTCGTCGCCGACCACGATCTCGATGCCCAGCGGCTCGGCACGGGTGCGCAGCACGTCGAGGGTTTGCGGGTGGCAGTGCACGGAGGCGAAGAAGGCGTGGCTGGCCTTGTTCTTCGACAGGCGCTTGCAGAAGGTCATGGCCTCGGCCGCAGCGGTGGCTTCGTCGAGCAGGGAGGCGTTGGCGATCGGCAGGCCGGTCAGGTCGCTGATCAGGGTCTGGAAGTTCAGCAGCGCTTCCAGGCGGCCTTGGGAGATTTCTGGCTGGTACGGGGTATAGGCGGTGTACCAGGCCGGGTTTTCCAGCAGGTTGCGCAGGATCGGCGCCGGAGTGTGGGTGTTGTAGTAGCCCTGGCCGATGTAGCTCTTGAACAGCTGGTTCTTGCCGGCGATGGCCTTGAGCGCGGCAAGCGCGTCGGCTTCGCTCTGGCCGTCGTGCGAGCCGAGCACGCTGGTGCCTTTGATGCTGTCGGGAATGACCGCGGCGGTCATGGCTTCCAGCGAGTCGAAGCCGAGGGCGGCCAGCATGGCCTGCTCGTCAGCGGCGCGCGGGCCGATGTGGCGGGCGATGAATTCGTTGGCGGTGCCGAGGTTGATGGTCATGGCGGGGCTCCTCAGGCGTCGTCGTTGGCTTTGATCAGGCGGTCGTAGGCGTCTTGGTCGAGTAGGGCGGTGACTTCGCTCATGTCGGCCGGGTTGAAGCGGAAGAACCAGCCTTCGCCCATCGGGTCTTCGTTGACCAGTTCCGGGCTGTCTTCGAGTTGGTCGTTGATCTGGACCACTTCGCCGGTCAGGGGCATGTACACACCGCTGGCGGCCTTGACCGACTCGACGGTGGACGCTTCGCTGCCTTTCTCATACTGCTGCAACTCTGGCAGTTGCACGAAAACCACATCGCCAAGGGCGTTCTGGGCGTAGGCGGTGATGCCCACGGTGACGCTGCCATCGGCTTCGACGCGCAGCCATTCGTGATCTTCAGTGAAACGCAACTCGCTCATGGGGAATCCTCGGGAAGCAGGGCGTTAGGCGCAGTGGCTCCGCGCTCTTGGGGTTGGGATTCCCTTAGCAAAAATGCGGCCAATCGTTAAAAATCTTTATAAATCAAGATGTTAATTATTTTGCGTAATCATTTTGTCATTCTTGTGGAATGAAAACGCTACAGCGGGTGGGGGATGGAAAAGGGTTTGGGGATCAAACCCTTGCACTGCCGTATCCGAATGGGTGTGTATCGATTTGAATACGGTGTATTTAAATCGATACGGTTCTGACTTACCGGCTGAGTGTTCAGCCTCTGGCTCAAAAGAACGGCAGCGCCAGATACAGCTTGATGACGATGACATTGATGATGTCGATGAAGAACGCCCCCACCATCGGCACCACCAGGAAGGCAATGCGCGAGGCTCCGTAGCGCTGGGTCACCGCTTGCATGTTGGCGATTGCCGTCGGCGTTGCGCCCAGGCCGAAACCACAGTGCCCGGCAGCCAGTACCGCTGCATCATAGTTGCGGCCCATGACCCGGAACGTGACGAATATCGCGAACAGTGCCATGACCAATGTCTGTGCGGCGAGCAATGCAAAGAACGGTAATGCCAGCGCTGAAAGGTCCCACAACTTGAGCGACATCAAGGCAATGGCCAGGAATAACGACAAGCTCACATTGCCCAAGACCGAGACTTCCCGTTCGAAAACTTGATAAAAGCCGAGCGCCGAAAGGCCGTTTCGCAACACCACGCCCACGAACAGCACGCAAACGAACGTTGGCAGTTCAAGTGCAGTGCCTTTCAGCAAACCGTTAAGTAACGAGCCTGCGAGCAAACTGACAGCGATCAGCGCCAATGTTTCGATAAATGAAAACGGTGTAATCAGGCGCTCTTTGTCCGGTTGTTCGAAACCTTTGGGCAGTTGTGGTGCTGCTTCTTCGATACCAGGTGTCGTTACCCGCTTGATCAGCAACCGGGCGACCGGGCCACCAATCAGGCCACCCAGTACCAGGCCGAAGGTAGCTGATGCCATTGCCAGTTCGGAGGCCGAGGCCAGGCCAAACTTTTCGGTGAAAGTGGCCCCCCAAGCAGCACCAGTGCCGTGGCCGCCGGACAAGGTGATGGAGCCAGCCAGCAGGCCCATCAGCGGGTCGAGCCCCAGTGCCGTTGCCAGGCCGATGCCCATCGCGTTCTGGACCAGCAGCAAACCGGTTACCACCAGCAGGAACACGGTAACCACGCGGCCACCTTTTTTCAGGCTGGCGAAGTCTGCACTCAAACCAATGGTGGCGAAGAACGCCAGCATCAGAGGGGTTTGCAGTGAAGTATCGAATTGCACGTGGATATCGAAACTGCGCAACGCCAGGAACGCCAAGGCCACTACCAGGCCGCCAGCGACAGGTTCCGGAATATTGTAAGTGCGCAGGAAACCAATACGCGCGACCAGGCCGCGCCCCAATAACAGTACCAAAGAGGCGGCTACAAGCGTCCCGTAAAAATCGAGTTCAAACATCAGGTGCTCTCGTTATATCCAGTAGCGGACCACTTCCCGCTATGGGGCGGACAAGTGGGGTGACAGGTGGGAATACACTGTCACCATTCTACGAGGCATCCGTGGGAGAGTATCTTTCACTGGCGTAGGAAAAGCCTGAATAACAACCGGATTATTACAATAACTATCAGGGGCCGCTTTGCGGCCCATCGCAGGCAAGCCAGCTCCCACAATTACCGTGACAACTTCGAGAGCAACGCCGTACCTGTGGGAGCTGGCTTGCCTGCGATGGGCTGCATAGCAGCCCCGTTGACGCTATCTGGCAGGTATCAGGCTTTGCCCGGTATTCCATATTTGCGCAGGCGCTGCGCAATGGCGGTATGTGAAGTTTGCAAGCGCACGGCCAGTTGCCGCGTCGATGGGTAGCTGGCGTACAGGCGTTGCAGCAGCTCGCGCTCGAAATCGCCCACGGCCTGTTCCAGGCTGGCCACTTCGCCGTCCTGGCCACGGGCGACCGAGGTGCCGGCGATGTCCAGGTCACCGATATCCACCAGGTTGCCCTCGCAGATGGCTGCAGCGCGGAATATCACGTTCTGCAGCTGGCGCACATTGCCCGGCCAAGGGTTGGCCAGTAGTGCCGAATGGGTGGCGGGGGTCAGCCGGCAGGGGGGGCGCTGGATCTGCGTGCAGGCCTGCTGCATGAAGAAATGCGCCAGCATCAGGATGTCCTGGCCACGGTCGCGCAGCGGTGGCACTTGCAGGTTGAGCACGTTCAGGCGGTAGAACAGGTCTTCGCGGAAGCTGCCTTCGGCGACCATGCGCTCCAGGTCGCGGTGGGTGGCGCTGATGATGCGTACATCCACCTTCACTTCGCGGTCGCCACCCACCCGGCGGAAGCTGCCATCGCTGAGAAAACGCAGCAGCTTGGCCTGCAGGTATGGCGACATCTCGCCGATTTCATCGAGAAATACCGTGCCCTGGTTGGCCAGCTCCATCAGCCCGGGCTTGCCGCCCCGTTGCGCGCCGGTGAAGGCGCCGGGGGCGTAGCCGAACAGTTCGCTCTCGGCCAGGCTCTCGGGCAGCGCGGCGCAGTTCAGGGCCAGGAATGGCGCCGCATGGCGGCTGCTGATGGCGTGGCAGGCGCGGGCTACCAGCTCTTTGCCGGTGCCGGTTTCGCCATGCACCAGCAGCGGTGCATCGAGCGCCGCCACGCGCAGGGCGCGGGCCTTGAGGGTGCGGATGGCCGGTGACTCGCCGAGCAGGGCATCGAAGCCTTCGGCATGGTCGTGGTGCATCGCCGACAGGCGTTCGCCCATGCGCGTGGGCGGGTACAGCGTCAGCAGGCCACCGGCGTTGGTGATCGGCATGGCGTCCAGCAGCAGGCTCTGGCCGTTGAGCTGCATCTCGCGCATGGGCAGGTGGAAGTTGTTGTCCAGCAGGGCCTGCAGCAGCGCCGGGTCGCCGAACAGTTCACCCACCGAGCGCCCGGCCGATTCGCGGCCGCACAGCTCGATCAGCGCCGGGTTGGCCAGCAGCACCTTGCCGGCACTGTCCACGGCCAGCACCGGGTCGCTCATCGCCGCCAGCAGGGCATCGAGCTGCAGGTGCCGGCGTTGGCCAGGGAGGATGTCGACCACGTCCACCGATTGCACGCCATGTACCTCGAACAGCGCGTCGTGCAGTTCTTCGAGCACGGCGGGGCTGAGGGTAGGGGCGTCGATGTAGACGTTCGGCGGGACCATCTCCACGGCGTCCAGGTTGAGGTTGCGGGCACCGAGCAGGGCGAGGACTTCCTGGGTGATGCCGACGCGGTCGATGAAGCTGACGTGGATGCGCATGGGGACGGTGCGGTTGTGGCTGGGGGAGGGCGGTAGTATGCCTCAACATTGTCGGGGCCGCTTTGCGGCCCATCGCGACACAAGGCCGCTCCTACAGGTACAGCGCCACGCCCGAAATTGGCGCGATCCCTGTAGGAGCGGCCTTGTGTCGCGAAGGGCTGCAAAGCAGCCCCCGGTTCTTGAAATCACTCCAGATGTTCAGGCTTGATCGGATCGCCCGACTTCACATCCAGCTTTTCGCGAATGTCCGCGAACATATGGTCATAAAGCTTGTGCGGCGAACCCAGGCTCTCGAATTTCTTCGGTGGCTTCAGGTACGACTGCGCCCTTCGGCTCAGTTGCATGAGGAAGCTGGGCAACACCTGGTCCTTGGCCAGGAAGAACTTTTCTTCCACTGGCTTGCCTTCGATGCTGCCATGCATCTTGAACTGGATGCCTCTGCCTTCCTTGGGATCCGACACTGCCTCGTATTCGATGTTCAGGTCATAGCTGTGGTCGTTCTGGTTCAGCGCGGTGCGCTCGATGTGTACATGACCGGGCTGGTACTGGGCCATGGCAAGCTCCTTTGGAAGGTCGAAAATGGCGGGCGCTGGCGCCCGCCCACTGCATTCAACGGTAGCTGATCCCCGGCTTCGCGGTGGAAACCCTCGTGCCGGCGGTGCCTTTGACGATGTCTTCGATGTTCTCCAGCGAACTGATCACTGCCACTTTGCCGGTGTGGCGGGCAAAGTCGCAGGCCGCCTGCACCTTCGGCCCCATGGAGCCGGCGGCGAAGCCGAGACGTTCGAGTTCGTCGGGGTGGGCCTGGGCAATGGCCTTTTGCGTGGGCTTGCCCCAGTCAACATACGCCGCATCGACGTCGGTGGCGATTATCAGAAGGTCGGCGTCCAGCTGTTCTGCCAGCAGGGCCGAGCACAGGTCCTTGTCGATCACCGCCTCGATGCCCTTGAGCTTGCGGTTCTCATCGTACATGGTGGGGATGCCGCCGCCACCGGCGCAGATCACGATGCTGCTCTTTTCCAGCAGCCACTTGATCGGGCGGATCTCGAAGATGCGTTTGGGTTTCGGGCTGGCCACCACACGGCGGTACTTGTCGCCGTCGGCCTTGACCACCCAACCCTTTTCCTTGGCCAGGCGCTCGGCCTCTTCCTTGCCATAGACCGGGCCGATGAACTTGGTCGGGTCCTTGAAGGCGGGGTCGTTGGCGTCCACTTCGACCTGGGTCAGCAGGGTGGCGAACGGCACTTCGAAGGCCAGCAGGTTGCCCAGTTCCTGTTCGATCATGTAGCCGATCATGCCCTCGGTTTCGGCACCCAGCACGTCCAGCGGGTAGGCCTCGTCGGGCTTGTAGGACAGGCCCTGCAGCGACAGCAGGCCAACTTGCGGGCCGTTGCCGTGGGCGATGACCAGCTCGTTGCCTGGGTGGATCTTGGCGATCTGTTCGGTGGCGGTGCGGATATTGGCGCGCTGGTTGTCAGCGGTCATGGGCTCGCCGCGACGCAGCAGGGCGTTGCCGCCCAATGCAACAACGATACGCATGGGGAATGTCCTTTAACGAAAAGAATGAACTGCCGCTGCACGGAGGCTGCCGGGTTCCCTGTGGGAGCGGGCGTGCCCGCGAAGAGGCCAGGCCAGACACCATCAATGGTGCGGCTGACGCATTCGCGGGCATGCCCGCTCCCACAAGTACAGAGCAACCCTCCGGTAGGCGGGTATGGCTTACAGGTCAGCCAGTGTCGACACCAGGATCGCCTTGATCGTGTGCATGCGGTTTTCCGCTTGCTCGAAGGCGATGCAGGCCGGCGACTCGAAGACGTCGTCGGTCACTTCGATACCGTTGGCCAGGTCCGGGTACTGTTCGGCGATCTGCTTGCCTACCTTGGTTTCGGAGTTGTGGAACGCCGGCAGGCAGTGCATGAACTTGGTCCGCGGGTTGCCGGTGGACTTCATCAGCTGTGCATTCACCTGATACGGCTTGAGCAGCTTGATGCGCTCACCCCAGGCTTCGATCGGCTCACCCATCGATACCCACACGTCGGTGTGCACGAAGTCCACGCCCTTGACCGCGGCAACCGGGTCTTCGGTGAGGGTGATGCGCGCGCCGCTTTCCTCGGCGTACTTGCGGCAACGCTCGACCAGGTCGTCATGCGGCCACAGCGCCTTGGGCGCGGCGATGCGCACGTCCATGCCGAGCTTGGCGCCAATCAGCAGCAGCGAGTTGCCCATGTTGTTGCGGGCGTCGCCCAGGTAGGCGTAGCTGATGTCGTGCAGCGGCTTGTCGCTGTGCTCACGCATGGTCAGCACGTCGGCGATCATCTGGGTGGGGTGGTATTCGTCGGTCAGGCCGTTGAACACCGGAACACCGGCGAACTTGGCCAGCTCTTCGACGATTTCCTGCTTGAAGCCACGGTACTCGATGGCGTCGTACATGCGCCCGAGCACACGGGCGGTGTCCTTCATGCTTTCCTTGTGGCCGATCTGCGAGGAGGTCGGGTCGATGTAGGTGACATTGGCGCCCTGGTCATAGGCGGCCACTTCGAAGGCGCAGCGGGTACGGGTAGAGGTTTTTTCGAAGATCAGCGCGATGTTGTTGCCTTTCAGGTGCTGCTGCTCGGTGCCGGTGTACTTGGCGCGCTTGAGGTCGCGGGACAGGTCCAGCAGGTAGCGCAGCTCGCGGGTGCTGTGGTGTTCCAGGCTGAGCAGGTTGCGGTTGTGAATATTGAACGCCATGACTTTTCTCCTTGAGTTTGGTGAGCACACCGGCCGCCGCTTTGTGAGGGCGGCCGGGGGTAATGGTCGTTAGTAGTCGATCGGGTCGCGCACGATCGGGCAGGTCATGCAGTGGCCGCCGCCACGGCCCCGGCCCAGTTCGCCGGCGCTGATGGTGATGACTTCGATCCCGGCCTTGCGCAGCAGGGTATTGGTGTAGGTGTTGCGGTCGTAGCCGATGACCACGCCCGGCTCGATGGCCACCACGTTGTTGCCGTCATCCCACTGTTCGCGCTCGGCGGCAAAGCTGTTGCCACCGGTTTCGACCACGCGCAGCTTGACCCCAAGCTGCTCGCCCACCACCTCGATGAACGACTTGTTGATGCGGCGCACGTCCATGCCGTAAGGCTTGCTTTCGTCGGGACGGATGATGAACGGCACGATCTCTTTCACCACTTCCGGGAAGACCGTGACCAAGTCGCGGTCGCAGAAGCTGAACACGGTATCCAGGTGCATGGCGGCGCGCGATTTCGGCAGGCCTGCGACGATCACTTCCTTGACGGCGCCCTTGGCGAACAGGTTCTGCGCGAGCTGGCCGATAGCCTGGCGCGAGGTACGCTCGCCCATGCCGATCAGCACGATGCCCTTGCCGATCGGCATGACATCGCCGCCCTCGAGGGTGGACTGGCCATGTTCCTTGTCCGGGTCGCCATACCACACCTGGAAGTCGGCGTTGGTGAACTGTGGGTGGAACTTGTAGATGGCGGTAGTCAGCAGGGTTTCCTGGCGTCGCGCCGGCCAGTACATCGGGTTGAGCGTGACGCCGCCGTAGATCCAGCAGGTGGTGTCGCGGGTGAACTGGGTGTTGGGCAGCGGTGGCAGGATGAAGCTGGAGTGGCCCAGGTAGTCGTTGTACATCTTGACCACCTCGGCACCTTCGCTCTGCGGCAGGTCCTGCCCGGCGACGCCGCCGATCAGGAACTCGGCCAGGTGGCGTGGGTCGAGGCCTTCGAGCCAGCTGCGCACTTCATTGGTCAGGCCGACACCGACGGTGTCGGGGGTGATCTTGCGATCGAGGATCCACTTCAGTGCCTCGGGTTGCTGGACGATGTCGGTCAGCAGGTTGTGCATCTCCAGCACATCCACGCCACGCTCGCGCATCTTGGTGACAAAGTCGAAATGGTCACGCTTGGCCTGGTCGACCCAGATCACGTCGTCGAACAGCAGCTCGTCACAGTTGCTCGGCGTCAGGCGCTTGTGCGCCAGGCCCGGCGAGCAAACCATGACCTTGCGCAGTTTGCCGGCTTCGGAGTGGACACCGTACTTCTGTTTTTCAGCGGACATGATTTCATTCCTCCAGTTGAACGAAGACGTGGGTCAAAGAGTCAGGAAGCCGTCGTACAGGCCAAAGGCTGCCACCAGGGCGCCGATGACCACGGCTGCGAAGATCAGTTTTTCCACGTTGGTGAAGACAGGTTGGCCAACCTCACGCTTGGCCTTGGCGAACAGGATCGCGCCAGGTGCGTAGAGCAGGGCCGAGAGCAGCAGGTATTTCACGCCACCGGCGTAAAGCAGCCAGACGGCGTACAACAGGGCGATACCACCGATCACCAGGTCCTTCTGCCGTTCGGCCAGGGCCTGCTCGTAGGTTTCGCTACGCACTGCCAGCAGCACGGCATAGGCTGCCGACCACAGGTAGGGCACCAGGATCATCGATGTGGCCAGGTAGATCAGCGACAGGTAGGTGCTGTTGGAGAACAGCGTGATCACCAGGAAGATCTGCACCATGGCGTTGGTCAGCCACAGGGCGTTGGCCGGTACCTGGTTGGCGTTCTCGCGGCGCAGGAACTCCGGCATGGTGTGGTCCTTGGCGGCGGCGAACATGATCTCGGCGCACAGCAGCACCCACGACAGCAGGGCCCCGAGCAGCGAGATGATCAGGCCGACGCTGATCAGCACCGCGCCCCAGTGGCCGACCACATGCTCCAGCACGGCAGCCATCGACGGGTTCTGCAGCTTGGCCAGTTCCGGTTGGGTCATGATGCCCAGCGACAGTACGTTGACCAGCACCAGGAACAGCAGCACGGTGACGAAGCCGATGACCGTGGCCTTGCCCACGTCAGAGCGTTTTTCCGCCCGCGACGAGAAGATGCTCGCACCTTCGATGCCGATGAACACCCACACGGTGACCAGCATCATGTTGCGCACCTGGTTCATCACGCTGCCAAGCTCTGGTGTGCCCAAGGCCCAGATGTCGGCGGTGAAGATGTCGAGCTTGAAGGCGAACAGGCAGATCAGGGCGAACAGCAGCAGTGGCACCACCTTGGCCACGGTGGTGACCAGGTTGATGAACGCCGCTTCCTTGATACCGCGCAGTACCAGGAAGTGCACGGCCCACAGCAGCACCGACGCGCCGATGATGGCGGCCGGGGTGTTGCCTTCGCCGAAGATCGGGAAGAAGTAGCCCAGGGTGCTGAACAGCAGCACGAAGTAGCCGACGTTGCCCAGCCAGGCACTGATCCAGTAGCCCCAGGCCGAGGAGAAGCCCATGTAGTCGCCGAAACCGGCCTTGGCGTAGGCATACACCCCGCCATCCAGGTCAGGCTTGCGGTTGGCCAGGGTCTGGAACACGAACGCCAGGGTCAGCATGCCGACCGCGGTGATCGCCCAGCCGATCAGTACAGCGCCAACCCCTGCGCTGGCAGCCATGTTTTGCGGCAGCGAGAAGATCCCGCCACCAATCATCGAACCGACGACAAGTGCAACTAACGCGCCGAGCTTTAGTTTTCCGGATGAATCAGACATTTAACAACTCCTGCCAGGAGAAAGTTGACGAAAGAGTAAATCCGACGCCGCTGCCATTCGCTGACTTGGGTCAGTTCATGGCGACGTGAAGTAGGAAAATTCCTTCACGAAGCTCCTGGAGAGTGCCGACAACTTATGCTGCAGGGCTTGCACGCTGGCACCTCCATGTCCTTCTAGAGCAAACGCTCTGTTCAGCCTGCGATGCTTGAAGCTAGCCGCTTTTGCCGCTTTCGCAAATTTTTCACAAGAATTTCGAGTTTTATCGGATTCTTTTCTAGTTGCTCGGGAGCTGCTAGTTTTTACTCGAAGGGTGACATAGACAAAGCAGTTATTAGTGCTATAGCTTCATTGATCAGGATCATTATAAGTAACACCATTTATATGGCCCGCATGGCTGTTTCAAGCCCATGACAACGCGCAAAAAAAAAGGAAGGCTCATGAGCGAACCGGGACAGAAGCTGCGCCTGGGCGCGCTGATCGCGTTGGTGGTCGGCTCGATGATTGGAGGCGGGATCTTCTCGCTGCCGCAGAACATGGCGGCGCGTGCCGATGTGGGGGCGGTGCTGATCGGCTGGGGTATCACCGCGGTCGGCATGCTGGCCCTGGCGTTCGTGTTCCAGACCCTGGCCAATCGCAAGCCGGAGCTGGACTCGGGGGTGTACGCCTACGCCAAGGCCGGCTTTGGCGAGTACATGGGTTTTTCCTCGGCCTGGGGCTACTGGATCAGTGCCTGGCTGGGCAACGTCGGCTACTTCGTGCTGCTGTTCAGTACCCTGGGCTTCTACTTCCCGGTGTTCGGCGAGGGCAACACGCCAATCGCCATCGGCTGCGCTTCGCTGCTGCTGTGGGCGGTGCATTTCCTGGTGCTGCGCGGCATCAAGGAAGCGGCGTTCATCAACCAGGTGACCACCGTGGCCAAGGTGGTGCCGTTGCTGATTTTCGTGGTGATCGCCGCGTTTGCCTTCCGCGCCGATATCTTCACACGTGACATCTGGGGCCTGAGCAACCCGCAGTTCGGCAGCGTGCTGGAGCAGGTACGCAACATGATGCTGGTCACCGTGTTCGTGTTCATCGGCATCGAGGGCGCCAGTGTGTATTCCGGGCGCGCCCAGCGCCGCTCGGATGTGGGCAAGGCCACGGTGATCGGTTTCCTGGGGGTACTGGCGCTGCTGGTGCTGGTCAACGTGCTGTCGCTGGGGGTGATGACCCAGCCGGAACTGGCCGGGTTGCAGAACCCGTCACTGGCCTCGGTGCTGGAACATATCGTCGGGCCCTGGGGCGCCTTGCTGATCAGTATCGGTCTGGCGATTTCGCTGCTTGGCGCGCTGTTGTCGTGGGCGTTGCTGTGCGCCGAGATTCTCTTTGCCACGGCGCGGGACAAGACCATGCCGCGCTTCCTGGCCAAGGAAAACGCCAATCACGTGCCGGCCAACGCCCTGTGGCTGACCAACTGCATGATCCAGGGCTTCCTGCTGATCACGCTGTTTTCTGCCGGTACCTATACCAGCCTGATCTACCTGGCCTCGTCGATGATTCTGGTGCCCTACCTGTGGTCGGCGGCCTACGCCGTGCTGCTGGCGGTGCGTGCAGAAACCTACGACGGGCAGCCGGCCCTGCGCCGCAAGGACCTGCTGGTGGCGCTGGTTGCCCTGGTGTATGCAGTGTGGCTGTTGTACGCCGGCGGGCTCAAGTACCTGTTGCTGTCGGCGCTGCTGTACGCGCCGGGCGTGATCCTGTTCGCCAGGGCCAAGCATGAGCAGGGAAAAACCTTGTTCACCACCTGGGAAAAGCTGATCTTCGCCGCCGTGCTGGCAGGTGCCGCGCTGGCGGCCTATGCCCTGTACTCAGGGCTGCTGAGCTTGTGACGGGGCAGGGCAGGGGGCGTGCTCGGGGCGGGACCAGATCCACAGGTTGCCCAGGGTCATGCCGGCAATGGCCAGGAACACCGGCCAGCGGTGTTCCAGGAATGTCAACATCAGGCCCGCGCACAACAGCATGCTGAGGGTCGCGCTGACCTTGGCCCGGCGCTGGATCACCTTGCCATTGCGCCAGTTGTGCAGGATCGGCCCGAACAGCCGGTGGTTCTCCAGCCAGGCAGACAGGCGCGGCGAACTGCGCGTGGCCGCCCAGGCGGCCAGCAGGATGAATTCGGTGGTCGGCAGGCCGGGAATGACGATCGCGACCAGGCCCACGCCCAGGCTCACGTAAGCCAGGAGCGCATACAGCAGGCGGGCGAGTTTCGAGCGGGCGGGTCGGGTCATGGTCTCACTGCATAAAACGGTTCGGCCACCGGTAGGGTGGCCGGCTACGGCGTGTCAAACCAGCGCGGCATCCGCGGCGTAGGCGTGCTTGAGCAGCTCGGTGAAGCGCTCGAAGGCAGCAACTGCGCCGCGTTCGGCAGCGGCTTCCTCTTCGGCCGACAGGACCAGGCCATCAAGAATGCGGGTGAACTGCTTCCAGCCTTCGGCACGGCCACCGGCCGGTTCGCCCAGGTGTCGGGCACCGAAGCTGTCGGACAGTTCCAGGGCCACGGCACGCTTGATCAGAAACGCAGCGCCCAGTTTGGAGCCTTCGGAGACGAAGATCCAGCCCATTGCCTCGCCCAGGCTCGGGTTGCGCAGGGCTCCTGGCACGGCTGGCGGTACTTCGGTGTCGAGGTCGGCGAGGTCCAGGCGGGCCTGTTCGGCGCGGCAGCGCTCCGCCAGGTCGGGGACGATGGCAATCAGTTGCGGGTCGTTGTACAGGGCCTGCAGCTCGGCCTGGAACAGGTACTGAGCGACCACGAAGCGGGCGAAGCTTTCGCGGCTGTCGAAGGGCGCGTGGGCTTTGACCAGGGCATCCAGTTCGGCGTGGGGGGCGTGGGTGATCTGGTTGAGGCGCTGGGAGCGCAGGGCTGGGCGGTCGGTCATGGGGCAGTCCTTGGAAAAGGGGGCGTCTAGAGACAAGACGAAACAGTGGGGCTGGGACAGTAAAAAAATCGGGTTTTCGTGTTGTCTGTACTGGCCTCTTCGCGGGCATGCCCGCTCCCACAGGTCCAGCGCAGGCCCAAGGGCTGCGCAGTATCTGTGGGAGCGGGCGAGCCCGCGAAGAGGCCGGTGCAGGCGCAACGGGTCAGATATCCCAAACCACATTGATGCCGAAGTTGCGCCCCGGCATGGTCAGGCGGTCGATGTTGGCCGGCTGGGTCACGGCCGCTTCACCCTGGCCGTCGTAGCTGCGTACCGAATCCCACTGCCAGTACTTCTTGTCGGTGAGGTTGTACAGGCCGGCGTTGATGGTCACATCGTCGGTGACCTTGTAGTAACCGGTCAGGTCCAGCACCCCGTAGCCGGGGGTACGGAACTTGGAGCTCGAGCCGTCGGGCGAGTAGAAGGTGCTGTCGTCGACGCGGGTCTTGCGCTTGACCAGTGTCCAGCTCAGCAGGCCGCCGTAGTGCTGTTGTTCGTAACCCAGGCCGAACACGCCCTTGAGCGGGTTGACGCTGTTCAGTGGCTCGCCGGTGTCATCGTTGCGGCCATAGGTGTAGGCGATCGAGCCCTGGGTATACAGGCCCTGCGGCGCACCGAAGTGGTCGAGGTTCAGGCGGCCCTTGACCTCGGCACCCTTGATGGTGGCGTGCTTGATGTTGTTGGCCTTGAAAGTCTGCTCCAGGTTGGCGCTTTTCACGGCGTCCTCGTCGATGAAGTCGCGGTACTTGTTGTAGAACACCGCCACGTCGAAGTTGCCAGCGTCGAAGTTGCCACGCAGGCCGGTTTCATAGCTTTTGCTCTTTTCAGGCTCCAGGCCCGGATTGCCTTCTACCCGGTAGCCTTGCTCGATGTTCTGAAACTTGCCGTACATGGATTTGGCAGTCGGGGTGCGGAAACCTTCGGCGTACTGGCCATACCAGGTGTAGTTGTCGTTGAAGGCGTAGGTCAGGCCGAACTTGGGCGAGACGCGGTGCCACTTCTTGTCCGAGTCGTCCTGAGAGGTAGGCGCGGTACCGGTGGACTCCAGGCCACGCAGGAACTCCTTGGTGAACCTGGGCTCCATGCGCGTGTAGTCGTAACGAGCGCCAGGCATGAAGGTCCAGTTGTTCCAGCGGATTTCATCCTGCACGAACAAGCTGTAGGTGTTCACGGTCGGGTCCGGGAAGTCGCTGACCAGGGCCTGGCCGTCTGCCGGGCGCTCGGCGCCAGCGCCGGTGCAATCTGAGCCAACGGCCAGGCAGGTGCCGGTGCCACTGCGCGAACCGGTGACCTTCTCGTGCTTGAGGGTGGTGCCGTAGGTCAGCAGGTGGTCGGTGGCGCCGAGGCTGAAGGCCTTGTCCAGCTGGGCGTCGAATACCCACTGGCGGTCCTTGTAGAGGGTGTCGCGGGTACGCAGCACCTGACGGCCAGGTGGTGCGTAGACTTCTTCGGTGTGCTGGTCGGTCTTGGCGATCTGATAGTTCAGGCTCCACTTCACATGGTCGGCCACCAGCGAATCCAGGCCGAACTCATGGTTGATGCCAAAGCGTTCGCGGGTGATGGTGTCGTTGCCAGTGCGCGCCTTGTAGTAACCCGAGGCACCAAAGCCAGGAATGAACGGCCCGCCCACCGCACTGAGGATGTTCTGGTCGCGGTCATCCTTGTAGCGTTCGTAGGTAAAGCCCAGGCGCGCGTCGTCGGCGTAGTTCCAGCCCAGCTTGGCCAGCACGTTTGTGGTGCGCACGTCCATCGGGTTGGCTTCGGTACGGGCCAGGCCGTCACCGCTGTGGCCGCCGTGGGTCTCGGTTTCGTGGCCGTTGCGCTGGCTCAGGTGCAACAGGCCGTCGAAGTCGCCCTGGCGGCCGGCGACAGTGGCGGAGGTCAGCCAGCTTTCATCGGCCGAGCTGTAGCCGGTCTTCAGACGGGCACCTGCGTCCTTGCCGGGCTTGATGATGTCGTCCGGGTCGAGGGTGAAGTAGCTTACCGCACCGCCGATGGCGTTGCTGCCGTACAGCACCGAAGCCGGGCCGCGGAGGATTTCCACACGCTTGACGATCTCCGGGTCCACGTAGTTGCGCTGGGTCTGGGCGTAGGGGCCGAAGAAGAAGCTGTCGGGGATCGACACGCCATCGACCTGGGTGAGGATGCGCTCGCCGTCGATGCCACGGATGTTGTAGCCGTTCAGGCCGCTGCGCTGGCCGGTGCCGGCTACCGACACGCCCGGTTCGTAGCGCACCAGGTCCTGGATGTTGTTGACGTTCTGCCGGTCCAGTTGCTCGCGGGTCTGCACGCTGACGGTGCTCGGCACCTGGCTGACGTCCTGGGCGCTGCGGGTGGCGCTGACGGTCACCTGCTGCAGGGCAATCACATTGGCGCTGGCCTGGCGTTCGAGCACCACATTGCCGTTGCTGATCTTGCGAAAGCCCAGGCCGGTGCCGTGCAGCAGGCGCTTGAGTGCGGCTTCCGGCGGTAGCGAACCCTGCACCCCTGGCGATGCCACGCCGTCGGCCAGTTCGGCGCTGAAGCCGACCTGCCAGCCGGTGACCTGGCTGAAAGCATTGATGGCCGAAACCAGCGGCTGCTGGCCGATGCTGAAGCGGTAGTCGCCCATGCGCGGGCTGCTGGCCTGTGCCGGCTCGGCGGCCAGTGCCGGCAGGCTGATGGCGCCGCTGGCGAGCAGGGCGAGGTTCAGTAGGGAAAGGCTCAGGAGGGACAGTTGCCCTCCATGGCGAGGAAGGGTGGAGGGGCGGGTAGGACCTGTGGACATCGGAAGCGCTCCCTGACGCGCGGACTGTTATAGGTGATGGCTGTCCTCGTTTTCAAACGAGAATCAGTTGCATTGGCTATAACGAGACGGGCGGGGTAGCGTGAGTGCGTAAAAAAAGTTGGATTGCGGTCTGGCAATCTGTATCGCGATTTCCGTGGGAGCGGGCATGCCCGCGAAACAGGCACCGCGGTGGATGGCACGGGCTTTGCCCGTGTTCGCGGGCACGCCCGCTCCCACAGGGACCGTGTCGGGTTTCAGATTTGCGGATCAGTTCAGGATGACCAGCGCCGGGAACTCATGCAGCTGTGCCGAGGTGATGTGGGCCAGCGCGCGCAGGGTTTCCAGCGGCTGGTCGAGGCGGTAGTTGCCGGTGACCGCCATGTCTTCCAGCTGTGCATTGCGGTTGATGATCCAGCCCGGGTAGTAGCGCTGCACCTCGGCCAGCACCTGGCTCAGCGGGCAGTTCTCGAACACCAGGCGGCCGTCGACCCAGGCCAGGTCCTTGTGCATGTCGGGGCGCTGGCGCTGGCCGAACCCCTGGGGGCCGACACTGATGCTGTCGCCGGCACTCAGGCGGATGCGCTGGTCGCGGGCCCCCTGCAGGTCGACATCGCCGCGCTGCACCCGCACCTGTGCCTCGCCGTCGAGGTAGCGCACGGCAAAGTCGGTGTCGCGCACCTGCGCGCGCAACGGCCCGGCCTGCACTTCCAGTGGCAGCAGCGCGCCCTCGGGGACCTGGAAATAGGCCTCGCCTTGTAGCAGGCGGGCGATCTGGCGGCCGTCACGCTGCTCGCTGGCAAATGCCGAATTGGTGTTGAGCAGCACTTTCGCGCCGTCTTCCAGCTGCAGGCGCTGGCGCTCGCCCACCACCGTCAGGTGGTCGGCCTGCAGGCGCATGGGCAGGTTGCCGAGGGTGAAAAGCCCGACCAGCAGCAGCGCCGCCGTGGCCAGGGGTTTCCAGTGGCTGCGCAGGCGCCCGCGCCACGAGCGGCGCTGTTGCTGATGCATCTGCAGGGCCACCTGGTGCAGCGGTGCGCCGTTCCACAATGCTTCTGCCTCGACATAGGCCTCGGCATTTTCCGGCGCTGCGCTGAGCCAGGCTTCGAAGGCCTGGGTGTCCTCGGCGTCGGCGCATTGCAGGCGCACCAGCCAGTCCAGCGCCTCGTCCATGGCACGAGCACGGGCGCTGGGCCCGGCAGGTGACGGGCGAGGGACAGGGCTGTCGGTCACGGTGAATCCTTGAATGGTTTTTTGCGAATGATCAAGGCTGAGGCGGGGTGTGGCAAGGGCTTTGCGTTGCCTCACTTGAGGCGGTCGGCGACACCCATGCAGATCGCCATGATCAGTTTCAGTTCCTTCTGCACCGTGCTGGGCGAAACATTCAGTTGTTCGGCGATTTCCAGATAGGTGGCGCCATGCAGGCGGCTGAGGATGAAGATGCGCTGTTGGCGTTCGCTCAATTGGTTGAGGCTGATGCTCAGGTGCTTGAGCAACTGCTCGGCATGGGCCGCATCCTCGCTGCTGGTGGCCGGCGCGGCCACGCTGTGCAGGACCTCGTCGGGCACGTCATCGACCAGCATGCGCGATTGCACCCGGCGCGCGCGCAGGTGGTCGAGGGCCAGGTTGCGCGCGGTCTGGAACACGAACGGTTCGATGTGTTCGATGGGCCGCTCACCGAGGGCACGGGACACCCGCAGGTAGGTTTCCTGCAACAGGTCCTCGGCCGTGTTGGGGTTGCCCACCATGCGCTGCAAGGTGCGCAGCAGGATAAGGCGCTGGACGAGGAAGACAGAGTTGAACCGGGACTGACTCACTGGGGGACCTGGCCGACGAAAGGTTAATGATAATGCTTATCATCCATCTCGAAGGTCAAGCCTGGAAATGTTAGGAAAAGGTAAAGATTGTGAGTGGCTGGCGCCGGCATGCTTTTTGTGGGAGCGGCCTTGCGTCGCGAAAGGGCCGCAAAGCGGCCCCGGAGGTCTCAGCACCACCGCTGAGGTCCGAGGGCTGCTTTGCAGCCCTTTCGCGACGCAAGGCCGCTCCCACAAGGGTCACACCCACATTGGCCGCATCAGGTTGAGAAATTCAGCGGGCGCGGCACAACGCCAGGCAGTTATCCAGCATGCGGTTGGAAAACCCCCACTCGTTGTCATACCAGGCCAGCACCTTGAGCATGCGCCCGTTGGCCCGGGTATGGTTGGCATCGAAGATCGACGACAGCGGGTTGTGGTTGAAATCGCAGGAAACCAGCGGCAAGGCGTTGTAGCCCAATACCCTGGAATGCTTGCTGGCCTCGAGGAACAGCTGGTTGACCTGCTCGGCCGTGGCCTCGCGCTTGAGGTTGACGGTGAGGTCCACCAGCGACACGTTGATCACCGGCACCCGTACCGCCATGCCGGTAAGCTTGCCGGCCAGCTCCGGCAGCACCAGGCCCACGGCCTCGGCAGCGCCGGTCTTGCTCGGGATCATCGACTGGGTCGCCGAGCGCGCACGGTACGGGTCGCCGTGGTACACATCGGTCAGCACCTGGTCGTTGGTGTAGGCATGGATGGTGGTCATCAGGCCCTGTTCGATGCCGAACTCGCGGTGCAGCACCTGGGCAATCGGTGCCAGGCAGTTGGTGGTGCAGGAGGCATTGGAAATGATCTGGTGCGAGGCCCGCAGGATGTCATGGTTGACCCCGTACACCACGGTGGCATCGGCGCCTTTGGCCGGTGCCGAGACAATCACCTTGCCAGCCCCCGCAGCCAGGTGGGCGGCGGCCTTGGCGCGCTCGGTGAACAGCCCGGTGCATTCGAACACCACGTCGATCGCCTCGGCCTTCCAGGGCAGTTCGGCCGGGTTGCGGATGGCACTGACCGCGATACGGTCACCATTGACCGTGAGGCTTTCGTGGTCGGCCTCGACGCTGGCGTCGAAGGTGCCGTGCACGCTGTCGTACTTGAGCAGGTGGGCATTCATGGCGCTGTCGCCCAGGTCGTTGATGGCGACGACCTGCAGGTCCTGGCGGTAGCCTTGGGTATACAGTGCGCGCAGGACGTTGCGCCCGATGCGGCCGAATCCATTGATGGCGATGCGTAGGGTCATGGCAGTACCTCTGGCAGTCCGAGTGAAACCTGTGGCACAAAGGAGCTTCACTGAAACGGTTTTGTTGTTGGAATTACAAGATTATTCACCTGCCGATAGAAAACAAGCCTTTTTAGTGGCAGTATTTTGTTTAAACATACAACGAGTGGTTGGGCGACGTGCCTCCATCGATGCAGCGGGCTCCTCTACCTTGAGCCTAGGCCGCAATCGTTTGGAGGGGAAATGCCCGGCAAACCGCCCTTACAATTAGCCTGGAGTCCAGTACATGCATCCGCGCATCCTTGAGGTCACCCAGCGGCTGGTCGAACGTAGCCGTGCCACCCGCGAACGCTACCTGCAACTGATTCGCGGCGCGGCCAGTGACGGCCCCATGCGTGCCAGCCTGCAGTGCGCCAACTTCGCCCATGGCGTGGCCGGTTGCGGCAGCGACGACAAGCAGACCCTGCGCCTGATGAACGCGGCCAACGTGGCCATCGTCTCGGCCTACAACGACATGCTTTCGGCGCACCAGCCGTACCAGCACTTCCCCGAGCAGATCAAGCAGGCCCTGCGCGAGGTCGGCTCGGTCGGCCAGTTCGCCGGTGGCGTGCCGGCCATGTGCGATGGCGTGACTCAGGGCGAACCGGGCATGGAGCTGGCCATCGCCAGCCGCGAAGTGATCGCCATGTCCACCGCCGTGGCCCTGTCGCACAACATGTTCGACGCCGCGCTGATGCTGGGCATCTGCGACAAGATCGTCCCCGGCCTGATGATGGGGGCGCTGCGCTTCGGCCACCTGCCGACCATCTTCGTTCCGGGCGGGCCGATGGTCTCCGGCATTTCCAACAAGCAGAAGGCCGATGTGCGCCAGCGCTACGCCGAAGGCAAGGCCAGCCGCGAAGAGCTGCTGGAGTCGGAGATGAAGTCCTACCACAGCCCTGGCACCTGTACCTTCTACGGCACTGCCAACACCAACCAGCTGGTGATGGAAGTGATGGGCTTGCACCTGCCGGGCGCCTCGTTCGTCAACCCGTACACACCGCTGCGCGACGCGCTCACCGCCGAGGCCGCGCAGCAGGTCACGCGCATGACCAAGGCCAGCGGCAACTTCATGCCGCTGGGTGAAATCGTCGACGAGAAGGCGCTGGTCAATTCCATCGTTGCCCTGCACGCCACTGGTGGCTCGACCAACCATACCCTGCACATCCCGGCGATTGCCCAGGCCGCGGGTATCCAGCTGACCTGGCAGGACATGGCCGACCTGTCCGAGGTGGTACCGACCCTGTCCCACGTCTACCCCAACGGCAAGGCCGACATCAACCACTTCCAGGCCGCGGGCGGCATGGCCTTCCTGATCCGCGAGCTGCTCGATGCCGGGCTGCTGCACGAAGACGTCAACACCGTGGCCGGCCATGGCCTGCGCCGCTACACCCAGGAGCCGTTCCTCGACAACGGCAAGCTGGTGTGGCGCGAAGGGCCGCAGCACAGCCTGGACGAAAGCATCCTGCGCCCGGTGGCGCGGCCGTTCTCGGCCGAAGGCGGCCTGCGGGTGATGGAGGGCAACCTTGGCCGCGGCGTGATGAAGGTGTCCGCTGTCGCCCCAGAGCACCAGGTGGTCGAGGCCCCGGCACGGGTGTTCCACGACCAGCAGTCGCTGGCCGATGCGTTCAAGGCCGGCGAGCTGGAGCGTGACTTCGTCGCCGTGGTGCGCTTCCAGGGCCCTCGCTGCAACGGCATGCCCGAGCTGCACAAGCTCACACCGTTCCTCGGCGTGCTGCAGGACCGTGGCTTCAAGGTGGCGCTGGTTACCGACGGGCGCATGTCCGGTGCCTCGGGCAAGATCCCGGCGGCCATTCACGTTTGCCCCGAGGCTTATGACGGCGGCCCGCTGGCACGGGTGCGCGATGGTGATATGGTGCGGGTCGATGGTGTCGAAGGCACGCTGCGGGTAATGGTGTCGGCCGAAGAACTGGCCAGCCGCGACCTGCCGCCAGCGCCACAGGGCAACGACCTGGGCTGCGGGCGCGAGCTGTTCGGCTTCATGCGCGTGGCGTTCAGCCCGGCAGAGCAGGGCGCCAGTGCGTTCACCTCGGCCCTGGAGAACCTCAAATGAAGGACCTGCTGGTTGGCGACATCGGCGGCACCAATGCCCGTTTTGCGTTGTGGCGTGACAACCAGCTGCATGAAGTGAAGGTCTTCGCCACTGCTGACTACACCTGCCCGGAGCAGGCTATCGAGGCCTACCTGGAAGGCCAGGGCATCGCCCGCGGCGGCCTGGCAGCGGTGTGCCTGGCGGTGGCCGGGCCGGTCAATGGCGATGAGTTCCGCTTCACCAACAACCACTGGCGCCTCAGCCGCGTGGCCTTCTGCCAGACATTGCAGGTCGAGCGGCTGCTGCTGATCAACGATTTTACCGCCATGGCGCTGGGCATGACCCGCCTGCGCCCCGGCGAGTTCCGCGAAGTGTGCCCAGGCCAGGCGGACCTGTCGCGGCCGGCCCTGGTCATCGGCCCGGGTACCGGGCTGGGCGTGGGTGCGCTATTGCGCCTGGGCGAACAGCACTGGCATGCCCTGCCGGGCGAGGGCGGGCACGTCGACCTGCCGGTGGGCAATGCCCGCGAAGCAGCGATTCACCAACAGATTCACGGGCAGATCGGCCATGTCAGCGCCGAAACCGTGCTCAGTGGCGGTGGCCTGCTGCGCCTGTACCAGGCAATCTGCGCGCTGGACGGCGACACACCCCGACACAAGACCCCGGCACAGATCACCGATGCCGCGCTCGGCGGCGAGCCGCGGGCGCTGGCGGTGATCGAGCAGTTTTGCCGGTTCCTCGGCCGAGTCGCTGGTAACAATGTTCTGACGCTGGGCGCGCGGGGTGGGGTCTATATTGTCGGCGGCGTGATCCCGCGCTTTGCCGAGCTGTTCGTGCGCAGCGGGTTTGCCGCGAGTTTTTCCGACAAGGGCTGCATGAGTGGCTATTTCGCTGGCGTACCGGTTTGGCTGGTGACGGCGGAGTTTTCCGGGTTGCTGGGGGCCGGGGTGGCTTTGCAGCAGGCGCTGGATAACCGATAGGTAGCAGGGGGCCGCTGTGCGGCCCATCGCGACACAAGGCCGCTCCTACACGGGGCCGCGCCATTCTGTAGGAGCGGCCTTGTGTCGCGATGGGCTGCAAGGCAGCCCCGAAGGCAACACCCGACAGCAGGCAAAAAGACCTGCAATCAACAAGAGGAAGGACCACCTTGAGCACTGCCGGCAAATCGATCCTGATGGTCGACGACGACCAGGAAATCCGCGAACTGCTGCAAACCTACCTGAGCCGCTCCGGCTTCCAGGTGCATGCCGAAGCCGACGGCAAGGGCTTTCGCCGCGCGCTGGAATCCACCCCCTGCGACCTGGTCATCCTCGATGTCATGCTGCCCGACGAAGACGGCTTCAGCCTGTGCCGCTGGGTACGCCAGCACCCGCGTCAGGCACGGGTACCGATCATCATGCTCACCGCCAGCTCCGACGAAACCGACCGGGTCATCGGCCTGGAGCTGGGCGCCGACGACTACCTGGGCAAGCCGTTCAGCCCCCGCGAACTGCAAGCGCGGATCAAGGCCCTGCTGCGCCGCGCCGAGTTCGGCCAGGCGGCGCCGGGCAGTGCGGTGCTGGCCTTCGACGACTGGCGCCTGGACACGGTCAGCCACCGCCTGTTCCATCGCGACGGTGAGGAGGTGATTCTCTCCGGCGCCGACTTCGCCCTGCTCAAGCTGTTCCTCGACCACCCACAGCAGATCCTCGACCGCGACACCATCGGCAACGCCACCCGTGGCCGCGAGCCGATGCCGCTGGACCGCATCGTCGACATGGCGGTCAGCCGCCTGCGCCAGCGCCTGCGCGATACCGACAAACCACCCCGGCTGATCCGCACCGTACGCGGCAGCGGCTACCTGTTGGCTGCCCATGTCTGCAATGCGCCCTGAACGGCGCTGGCGGCTGCTGCCGCGCTCGCTACTGGGGCGCATGCTGCTGCTGACCCTGCTGGTAGTGCTGCTGGCCCAGGGGTTGTCGAGCATCATCTGGGTTGCCCAATTGCGCGCCAGCCAGTTGCAGGGCCTGCGTGCCAGCGCCAGCAGCCTGGCTCATTCGATGAGTGCCAGTGTCAGCTACTTCCGCTCGTTGCCGGTGGCCTACCGGCCGATGGTCCTCGACCAGCTGCGCAGCATGGGCGGTACGCGCTTTTTCGTGTCGCTCAACGCCAAGCCGCTGGACATGCCGCTACTGCCGGTTACCCCGCGTAAGCAGGCGGTGATCGATGTGTTCCAGCAAGTGCTGCATGAGCGCCTGGGTTCGCAGATGGAAATTTCCGTGGAGTTCGTCGGGCCGGACGACCTGCGTATCTTCAACAGCGGCCTGAAGCTCGACGAACTGCCACGCTCCTGGGCGCATTACTCGCTGACCCTGGAGCCACTCAACCCGCCGGTGCTGGTCACCCAGATCCGCCTGGGCGAGGGTGAGTGGCTGTACATCGCCTCGCTGCTGCCCGAGCCCTACACCAGCCTGGAAGCCGAGCGTCTGCCGCGTCAGCAGATCGGCTTCATCGTGCTGACCACGGCCTTGCTGCTGTTGTTCATCGGCTTGCTGGTGCACTGGCAAAGCTGGCCGCTCAAGCGCCTGGCCCGGGCTGCGCGGGAAATGTCGCTGGGCGCCGATGTGGCGCCGGTGGCCGAAGGTGGCGGCAGCGAGGTGGTCGAGGTAGGGCGTGCGTTCAACAGCATGCGCGAGCGCATCAGCCGCTACCTGACCGAGCGCAGCCAGCTGTTCAGTGCCATTTCCCACGACCTGCGCACGCCGATCACCCGCTTGCGCCTGCGCGTCGAGCTGCTGGAGGACGAGCGCCTGCAGGCCAAGTTCAGCCAGGACCTGGACGAGCTGGAGCTGCTGGTCAAAGGCGCGTTGCAGTGCGTGAAGGACACCGACATCCACGAGAACATCGAGCCGGTCGACCTCAACCAGGTGCTGGAAATCCTGGCCGAGCCTTACCTGGGCGATGGCCGCATAACGCTCGAAGGCCGGGCGCTGGCGCCTTACCCGGGCAAGCCGCTGGCGCTGCGGCGCTGCATCGGCAACCTGATCGACAACGCCATCAAGTACGGCGAGCGGGCACGGTTGCGCATCATCGACAGTGCCGAGGGGTTCGTGCTGCAGGTGGATGACCAGGGGCCGGGGGTGCCGCAGCAGCAGCTGGAGCAAGTGTTCGAGCCGCACTTCCGTCTGGCCGGGCAGCAGCAGGGGTACGGGCTGGGGTTGGGGATTGCGCGCAACATTGCCCATAGCCATGGCGGGGAGGTGAGCTTGCTGAACCTGCGTGAGGGCGGGTTGCGGGTGACCTTGTATCTGCCGCGGGGCATGGACTGAAGGGTTGTGTTGCCTGTACCGGCCTCTTCGCGGGTAAACCCGCTCCCACAGGTTTTTGCATTAGCCTCGGAGTCTGGTGGACCTATGAGGACTTTGTGGGAGCGGGTTTACCCGCGAAGAGGCCGGTACAAGCAACACAAATGTCACTGGCTGGTGACAAATCCACCTTCCTTGGTGACATTCCCTTCCAGGCCAGCTCACTAGAATTCGCAGACGACTGGCAAGGATCAAGCTGGCCCATGAGCACCTCCAACCTGGCTTCCACCCGCTGGCTCGACGCCCCGACCCATACCGCCTGGCGCATGGCAGAAGGGCAACGCCTGCTGGCCTTCGCCACGGCTTCGAAACTGCCCGATGGCTTCGGCAGCCTCGACGCCGCAGGCCTGCTTGCCCCCGGTGCCCGCGCCGAAACCCTGATCACCGCCCGCATGACCCACTGTTTCGCCCTGGCCCACCTGCAGGGCGTGCCCGGCTACCTGGCCTATGCCGAACACGGTGTGGCCGCCCTGCGTGGCGCGCTGCAGGATGCCACCTATGGCGGCTGGTTCGCCCACCCCGGTGGCCATGACGACAGCGGCAAGGCGGCTTACCTGCATGCCTTTGTGGCCCTGGCCGCCAGCTCGGCGGTGATGGCAGGTGCTGGCGGTGCACCAGCCCTGCTGGCAGGCGCGGTGCAGGTGCTCGAAGCGCATTTCTGGAGCGAAGAGGAGGGTGCCCTGCGGGAAGCCTTCTCCCGCGCCTGGCAGTTGCCCGAGCAGTACCGTGGCGCCAACAGCAACATGCATGCGGTCGAGGCCTTCCTGGCCCTGGCAGACGTCACTGGCGACAGCCTGTGGTTGCAACGCGCCTTGCGCATCGCCGAACGCATCATCCATACCCATGCCGCCGCCAACGGCTACCGGGTCATCGAGCATTTCGACGCCCTCTGGCAGCCACTGCCGCACTACAACCAGTCGCACCCGGCCGACCACTTCCGGCCTTATGGTTCCACGCCCGGGCATGCCCTGGAGTGGGCGCGGTTACTGCTGCATCTTGAAGCCAGCCTGGAACGGGCCTGCCTGCATGCCCCGCAGTGGCTGCCAGACTGTGCCCGCGCGTTGTTCGATACAGCCTGCCAGCAAGCCTGGAACGTCGATGGCGCGCCCGGTTTCATCTACACCCTGGACTGGGACGATCGCCCGGTGGTGCGCGCACGCCTGCACTGGGTGCATGCCGAAGCCTGCGCCGCCGCCGCGGCCCTGTTGCAGCGCACGGGCGAGGCGCACTACGAGCAGTGGTACCGCCGTTGCTGGGACTTCATCGCCAACCATTTCATTGACCATGGCGCTGGCAGCTGGCACCACGAACTCGATGCGCACAACCAGCCGGCCGCGACCATCTGGCCAGGCAAGCCCGACCTCTACCATGCCTACCAGGCGCTGCTGCTGCCGGGCTTGCCACTGGCACCCAGCCTGGCCAGCAACTTGGCCGGCAATGTAACCAAACGATGACATTCACGCATCGCTTCGTTACCTGGCGAGGCGAGCAGGCTGTTTAGACTTCATGCAACGCAAGCGATCGACTTGCACGGCATAACAACAAGAAAGGTGCTTCGATGAATTCCACGCTCCGTCTCGCTGCCGCAATCTCACTGGCCTCCTTGTTCCCGCTGAGTGCCTTGGCTGCCGATGCCAAAGGCAGTGTCGAGGTGGTGCACTGGTGGACCTCCGGTGGTGAAAAAGCGGCGGTCGATGTGCTCAAGGCCCAGGTCGAAAAAGATGGCTTCACCTGGAAGGACGGCGCCGTCGCCGGTGGTGGTGGTGCCACCGCCATGACCGTGCTCAAGAGCCGCGCCGTGGCCGGCAACCCGCCGGGTGTCGCGCAGATCAAGGGCCCGGACATCCAAGACTGGGCAGCCACCGGCCTGCTCGACGCCGATGTGCTCAAGGGCGTGGCCAAGGACGAAAAGTGGGACTCCCTGCTCGACAAGAAGGTCGCGGACACCGTGAAGTACGACGGTGACTATGTCGCCGTGCCGGTGAACATCCACCGCATCAACTGGCTGTGGATCAACCCCGACGTCTTCAAGAAGGCTGGCATCGACAAGGCGCCAGCCACCCTCGACGAATTCTACGCCGCCGCCGACAAGCTCAAGGCCGCCGGCTTCATCCCGCTCGCCCATGGCGGCCAGCCGTGGCAGGACAGCACCGTGTTCGAAAGCGTGGTGCTGGCGGTGATGGGGGCCGATGGCTACAAGAAGGCCCTGGTCGACCTCGACAGCGCGGCCCTGACCGGCCCGCAGATGGTCAAGGCGCTGACCGAACTGAAGAAGGTCGCCACCTACATGGACCCGGACGGCAAAGGCCAGGACTGGAACCTGGAAGCGGCCAAGGTCATCAACGGCAAGGCCGGCATGCAGATCATGGGCGACTGGGCCAAGAGCGAATGGACCCTGGCGAAGAAAACCGCCGGCAAGGATTATCAGTGCGTGCCATTCCCCGGCACCGACAAGGCGTTCCTGTACAACATCGACTCGCTGGTGGTGTTCAAGCAGAACGACGCCGGCACGTCTGCCGGCCAGCAGGATATTGCCCGCAAGGTGCTGGGCGAGGACTTCCAGAAGGTCTTCAGCAGCAACAAGGGGTCGATCCCGGTGCGCAACGACATGCTGGTCGACATGGGCAAGTATGGCTTCGACGCCTGCGCGCAAACCTCCGCCAAGGACTTCCTGGCCGATGCCAAGAATGGCGGCCTGCAGCCGAGCATGGCGCACAACATGGCCACCACGCTGGCCGTGCAGGGCGCGTTTTTCGATGTGGTGACCAACTACATCAACGACCCCAAGGCCGACCCGGCCGATGCGGCGAAGAAGCTGGCGGCGGCGATCAAGGCTGCCCAGTAAAGCTGACGCGATTCCGTTGTAGGAGCGGCCTTGTGTCGCGATGGGCTGCGCAGCAGCCCCATAACCTGCGCACTCGATCTTTAAGGTAGGTAATCGACCTTGAGTCCTTTGGGGCTGCTGCGCAGCCCATCGCGACACAAGGCCGCTCCTACAGGGGAGTGCGGCGCCTTTGAGGTGAACCATGACCACAGCAACCGCCCAACTGCGGGCCTCACCCCTGGACGCGCTACAGCGCTGGCTGCCCAAGCTGGTGCTGGCGCCGAGCATGTTCATCGTCCTGGTGGGCTTCTACGGCTACATCCTCTGGACCTTCGTCCTGTCCTTCACCACCTCGACCTTCCTGCCGACCTACAAATGGGCCGGCCTGGCGCAGTATGCCCGGCTGTTCGACAACGACCGCTGGTGGGTGGCAAGCAAGAACCTGCTGCTGTTCGGCGGCCTGTTCATCGCCATCAGCCTGGTCATCGGCGTAGTGCTGGCAGTCTTGCTGGACCAGCGCATCCGTCGCGAAGGTTTCATCCGCACCATCTACCTGTACCCCATGGCGCTGTCGATGATCGTCACCGGCACCGCCTGGAAGTGGCTGCTCAACCCGGGCATGGGCCTGGACAAGCTGCTGCGTGACTGGGGCTGGGAGGGCTTTCGCCTGGACTGGCTGATCGATCCCGACCGGGTGGTGTACTGCCTGGTGATCGCCGCCGTGTGGCAGGCCTCGGGCTTCATCATGGCAATGTTCCTCGCCGGCCTGCGTGGCGTCGATCCGTCGATCATCCGCGCCGCGCAGATCGACGGCGCCAGCCTGCCGCGCATCTACTGGCGCGTGGTACTGCCCAGCCTGCGCCCGGTGTTCTTCAGCTCGCTGATGATCCTCGCGCACATTGCCATCAAGAGCTTCGACCTGGTGGCGGCCATGACTGCCGGCGGCCCTGGCTACTCGTCCGACCTGCCTGCGATGTTCATGTATTCGTTCACCTTCAGCCGCGGCCAGATGGGCATGGGCTCGGCCAGCGCCATCCTGATGCTCGGGGCGATCCTGGCGATCCTCGTGCCTTACCTGTACTCGGAGCTGCGGAGCAAACGCCATGCATAGCCCTCTCGACAAAGCGGTGCTTAGCCCGAGCCGCATCGCCATCCACGCGGTGCTGTTGCTGGCGGTGCTGCTGTACCTGGTGCCGCTGGTGGTGATGCTGCTGACCAGCTTCAAGACCCCGGACGACATCAGCACCGGCAACCTGCTGAGCTGGCCGGTGGTAATTACCGGCATCGGCTGGGTCAAGGCCTGGAGCACGGTCAGCGGTTACTTCTGGAACTCGATCATGATCACCGTGCCAGCGGTGCTGATCTCCACCGCCATCGGCGCGCTGAACGGCTATGTGCTGTCGATGTGGCGCTTCCGCGGTTCGCAGCTGTTCTTCGGCCTGCTGCTGTTCGGCTGCTTCCTGCCGTTCCAGACCGTATTGCTGCCGGCCTCGTTCACCCTCGGCAAGCTCGGGCTGGCCAGCACCACCACCGGCCTGGTGCTGGTGCACGTGGTCTACGGCCTGGCCTTCACCACGCTGTTCTTCCGCAACTTCTACGTGAGCATCCCCGATGCGCTGGTCAAGGCCGCTCGCCTGGACGGTGCCGGGTTCTTCACCATCTTCCGCCGCATCATCCTGCCGATGTCCACGCCGATCATCATGGTCTGCCTGATCTGGCAGTTCACCCAGATCTGGAACGACTTCCTGTTCGGCGTGGTGTTCTCCAGCGGCGATTCGCAACCGATTACCGTGGCCCTGAACAACCTGGTCAACACCAGCACCGGGGCCAAGGAATACAACGTCGACATGGCGGCGGCGATGATCGCCGGCCTGCCAACCCTGCTGGTCTACGTGGTGGCAGGCAAATATTTCGTCCGCGGGCTGACTGCTGGCGCGGTAAAGGGGTAAGTCATGGCAACGCTCGAACTTCGCAATGTGAACAAGACCTACGGCAGCGGCCTGCCGGACACCCTCAAGGACATCCAGCTGTCGATCAAGGATGGCGAATTCCTGATCCTGGTCGGCCCGTCGGGTTGTGGCAAGTCGACCTTGATGAACTGCATCGCCGGGCTGGAGCAGATCACTGGCGGCGCGATACTCATCGACCAGCAGGACGTCAGCGGCATGAGCCCCAAGGACCGCGACATCGCCATGGTGTTCCAGTCCTACGCGCTGTACCCGACCATGAGCGTGCGCGAGAACATCGAGTTCGGCCTGAAGATCCGCAAGCTGCCCCAGGCCGCCATCGACGAGGAAGTGGCGCGGGTGGCCAAGCTGTTGCAGATCGAGCACCTGCTGGCGCGCAAGCCGGCGCAGCTGTCCGGTGGCCAGCAGCAGCGCGTGGCCATGGGCCGGGCGCTGGCGCGGCGGCCGAAGATCTACCTGTTCGATGAACCGCTGTCCAACCTCGATGCCAAGCTGCGCGTCGAAATGCGTACCGAAATGAAACTGATGCACCAGCGCCTGAAGACCACCACCGTGTACGTCACCCATGACCAGATCGAGGCCATGACCCTGGGCGACAAGGTGGCGGTGATGAAGGACGGCATCATCCAGCAGTTCGGCACCCCGCAGCAGATCTACAACGATCCGGCCAACCAGTTCGTCGCCAGCTTCATCGGTTCGCCGCCGATGAACTTCATCCCGGTGCGCCTCACGCAACAGGACGGGCGCCTGCTGGCCGTGCTCGACAGCGGCCAGGCGCGTTGCGAACTGCCCCTGGGGGTGGCTGCAGACGAGCTGGAGGGCCGCGAGATCATCCTGGGCATCCGCCCCGAGCAGATTGCCCTGGGTGCAGCCGAGGGCAATGGCCTGCCCGGCATTCGCGCCGAGGTGCAGGTGACCGAGCCCACCGGGCCAGACCTGCTGGTGTTCGTCACCCTCAACCAGACCAAGGTCTGCTGCCGCCTGGCGCCGGATGTGGCGTGCCGGGTCGGCGACAGCCTGAACCTGCAATTCGACCCGGCACGGGTGCTGCTGTTCGACGCCGCCAGCGGCGAGCGCCTGCACCTGGCCACTACTGCCGCAACCATGAAGGACAATGTGGCGCACTTCAAAGGCCGATAACTCGTCTACACCGTCAATAAGAACAAAGAGGACGCAAAGGGATGGAACAGCGCAAACGCATCAGGACATTAGGTTCGCTCGCCTTGCTCGCACCGCTGGCGATGGCCGCTGGCAGCGGCGCGCAGGCTGCCGAGGCTTTTTCCAGCGAATCGAAGTGGATGACCGGCGACTGGGGCGGCACCCGCACCGAGCTGCTGGAAAAGGGCTATGACTTCACCCTCGATTATGTCGGTGAGGTTGCCGGTAACCTGCACGGCGGTTACAACGACGACAAGACCGCGCGCTATAGCGACCAGTTCGCCCTGGGCGCGCACCTGGACCTGCAGAAAATCTTTGGCTGGCATGACGCCGAGTTCAAACTGGCGATCACCGAGCGCAGCGGCCGCAACCTGTCCAACGACCGCATCAGCGATCCGCGCGCCGGGCAGTTCAGCTCGGTGCAGGAAGTGTGGGGCCGCGGCCAGACCTGGCGGCTGACCCAGATGTGGGTCAAGCAGAAGTACTTCGACGGCGCACTGGACGTCAAATTTGGCCGCTTCGGCGAGGGCGAGGACTTCAACAGCTTCCCCTGCGATTTCCAGAACCTGGCCTTCTGCGGCTCGCAGGTGGGCAACTGGGTCGGCGGCATCTGGTACAACTGGCCGGTCAGCCAGTGGGCGCTGCGGGTGAAATACAACATCACCCCGGAATTCTTCGTCCAGGTCGGCGCCTTCGAGCAAAACCCTTCCAACCTGGAAACCGGCAACGGCTTCAAGCTCAGTGGCAGCGGCACCAAGGGCGCGATCCTGCCGGTGGAAGCGGTGTGGTCACCCAAGGTCAACGGCCTGCCGGGCGAGTACCGCCTGGGTTACTACTACAGCACGGCCAAGGCCGACGATGTGTTCGATGACGTCAACGGCAACCCGCAGGCGCTGACGGGCGAAGCCTTCAAGTCGCACTCCAGCAAGCATGGCTGGTGGGTGGTGGCGCAGCAGCAGGTCACTGCACATGGCGGCGACGTCAACCGTGGCCTGAGCCTGTTCGCCAACTTCACCGTGCACGACCAGGCCACCAACGTCGTCGACAACTATCAGCAACTGGGCTTGGTCTACAAAGGCGCATTCGACGCCCGGCCCAAGGACGATATCGGCTTCGGCGTGGCGCGCATTCATGTGAACGACGACGTGAAGAAGCGCGCCGAACTGCTCAACGCCCAGAGCGGCATCAGCGATTACGACAACCCAGGCTTCGTGCCGCTGCAGCGTACCGAGTACAACGCCGAGCTCTACTACGGCTTCCACGTCACCAACTGGCTGACCGTGCGGCCCAACCTGCAGTACATCAAGAGCCCCGGCGGGGTGGATGAGGTGGACAACGCGCTGGTCGCGGGTTTGAAGATTCAGTCGTCATTCTGAGAGCAATTGTTGTAAATTTACGCCAATCCACTTCGGTACCCGGCAGCCACTGGCCTTCAGTGGTTGTCGGGAATAGGCCGAGACAGCGCTATCTCAAACAACAAGAGCTCTGAACCATGCCCGAACATCCGCTCCATCGCTTCTTTACATCGCAGCGGCCCAGGCCGACATTCGAGTGGGAGCGTTACCAGCAGCGCGATGTGCTGATCATCGACCATCCCCGTTGCCAGGCGGTGTTCAGCCGCCAGGGTGCGCAACTGCTGCATTTTCAACCAGCGGGTGAACGGCCCTGGCTGTGGTGCGCCGAGCAGTGGCCGCAGGTGGGCGCGATCCGCGGTGGTGTGCCTGTGTGCTGGCCATGGTATGGCCGCCACCCCAGCGAGGACTTGTGGCCGGCCCATGGCTGGGCGCGCCTGCTCGACTGGAAGCTGGTGGACAGCCGCGAGGACGAGGAGGGGGTAACGCTGAAATGGCGGCTGGACCTGTGCGACTGGCAGGTCGACCTGCATGCCCGGCTGGGTAGCCGCATGGAGCTGAGCCTGAGCACCGAGCACCAGGACAGCGAACCCTGCCAGCTGAGCCATGCCCTGCTGGCCTACTGGCGCATCAGTGACGTGTCCGAGATAGCGCTGTCCGGGCTGGAGGATATCGAAGGCTACGACCGCCTGAACCGCCAGGCCTGCCGTGAAGATGGCGCGCTGAAGCTCAAGGGCGGTTGCCAGAAGGTCTACCCCGGCACGCCGCGGGTGCAATTGCAGGACCCGGCCTGGCAGCGCGAGCTGTGCATCGATACCGGTGACAGCGACGACACGGTGGTCTGGCACCCGGGCAACCGCCCGCTGATGGGCGTGACCGGGCGTGAATGCCAGCGCTTCGTCTGTGTCGAGGCCGCCAGCGGCAGTGGCGAGGGACTGAGCCTGGCGCCGGGGCAGCGTGCCCACCTGCGCCTGCAGGCACACCGGCTCAGTTGAGCTCGTCGTCCTCGATCGGGTAGCGGCTGGCGTTGAGGCTTTCCTTGATCTTGCGCAGGTGCGGCTGGAAGTCCACGCCGCGACGCAGGGTCATGCCGGTAGCCAGCACATCGAGCACAGTCAGCTGGATGATCCGCGAGGTCATCGGCATGTAGATGTCGGTGTCTTCCGGCAGCGGAATGTGCAGGCTCAGGCTGCAGGCATTGGCCAGTGGCGAACCGGCGGCGGTCAGGCCCAGCACCGAGGCGCCGTTTTCCCGGGCCAGGCGGGCCACCTCGACCAGTTCGCGGGTGCGCCCGGTGTAGGAGATGATCACGAACAGGTCGCCGGTGTGCGCCACCGAGGCCAGCATGCGCTGCATCAGCACGTCGGCGTGGGCCGATACTGCCAGGTTGAAGCGGAAGAACTTGTGCTGGGCGTCCAGTGCCACCGGGGCCGAGGCGCCCAGGCCGAAGAAGTGGATCTGCCGGGCCTGGATCATCATGTCCACGGCACGGCTGACCTGCTGCGGGTCGAGCTGCTGACAGGCGCTGTCGAGCGAGGCGATGGCACTGGCGAAGATCTTCTGGGTGTAGGCGGCCGGGTCGTCGTCAGCCTCCACCGCGCGGCTGACGTAGGCGGCGCCGCTGGCCAGGCTCTGCGCCAGCTGCAGCTTGAGCTCGGGGTAGCCGCTGACGCCGAACGAGCGGCAGAAGCGGTTGACGGTAGGTTCGCTGACCTTGGCCGCCTGGGCCAGCGCAGCAATGCTGAAACGGGTTGCTTGTTGCGGGTTGAGCAGGATGACTTCGGCGACTTTGCGTTCGGCCTTGTTCAGCTCGTCGAGGCGGCCCTGGATCTGTTCCAGGAGGTTTCGCACGCGGTCCATGGGGTGTGTCCTTGGGTCGGGAAGACAGCCGGCTGTGGGAGCAGCAGGCTTTTTGCACGGTCGTCTATCGTACTGTCGGCGCGGTTGACGTACCACTTGTCTGTAACACTTGTGTGTAATGTTGTGGTTTTTACTACATTATCCCTTGAAAACCGTATGTGAAAGCGGTATTCCTAGACCAACTTTAGGAAAGAACCAACATCATGGCTGCGATCAGTGTCGAACCTTGCACCTTTGCCCTGTTTGGCGCCCTCGGCGACCTGGCATTGCGCAAGCTGTTTCCTGCGCTCTACCAGCTCGACCGGGCCAACCTGTTGCACCCGGAAACCCGCCTGCTGGCGCTGGCCCGCGAGGCCGGTAGCGCGCAGGGCCACCTGGACAGCATCGAAGCGCACCTGCGCCGGCATGTGCCCGAGGCCGATATCGAGCCCGCCGCGCTGGGCCGCTTCCTCGCCAGGCTGAGCTACCAGCACCTGGACTTCCTCCAGCCCGAGGGCTACCAGGCCCTGGCCGAGCAGTTGCCGGGCGAGCTGCCGCTGATCGCCTACTTCGCCACCGCTGCGGCGGTGTACGGGGCCATCTGCGAAAACCTCGACAAGGCCGGGCTGGCCGAACGCACCCGGGTGGTACTGGAGAAGCCCATTGGCCACGACCTGGAGTCGTCGCGCCGGGTCAACGATGCCGTGGCGCGGTTCTTCCCGGAGAGCCGGGTCTACCGCATCGACCACTACCTGGGCAAGGAAACGGTGCAGAACCTGATCGCCCTGCGTTTCGCCAACAGCCTGTTCGAAACCCAGTGGAACCAGAATTCCATCTCCCATGTGGAGATCACAGTCGCCGAGAAGGTCGGTATCGAAGGCCGCTGGGGCTACTTCGACAAGGCCGGCCAGCTGCGCGACATGATCCAGAACCACCTGCTGCAGCTGCTGTGCCTGATCGCCATGGACCCGCCCAGCGAACTGTCGGCCGATGCCATCCGTGACGAGAAGGTCAAGGTACTCAAGGCCCTGGCACCGATCACCGGTGAAGGGCTGAGCACCCGTGTGGTGCGCGGCCAGTACATCGCCGGCTACAGCGATGGCAAGCCGGTGCCTGGTTACCTGGAAGAAGACAACGCCAACGCCCAGAGCGACACCGAAACCTTCGTCGCCCTGCGTGCCGACATCCGTAACTGGCGCTGGTCGGGGGTGCCGTTCTACCTGCGTACCGGCAAGCGCATGCCGCAGAAGCTGTCGCAGATCGTCATCCACTTCAAGGAAACGCCGCACTACATCTTCGCCCCGGAACAGCGTTTGCAGATCGGTAACAAGCTGATCATCCGCCTGCAACCGGACGAAGGCATCTCTTTACGGGTGATGACCAAGGAGCAGGGCCTGGACAAAGGCATGCAACTGCGCAGCGGCCCGTTGCAGCTGAATTTCTCCGATACCTGGCGCAGTGCACGGATTCCGGATGCATACGAGCGGCTGTTGCTCGAAGTGATGCGCGGTAACCAGAACCTGTTCGTGCGCAAGGACGAAATCGAGTATGCGTGGAAGTGGTGCGACCAGCTGATCGCCGGCTGGCGTAACGCGGGCGATGCGCCCAAGCCATACGCGGCAGGCTCCTGGGGGCCGATGAGCTCGATTGCACTGATCACACGCGATGGGAGGGCGTGGTATGGGGATATCTGAACTGAAACTGCCAGCGGCTGTGAAGGTACACGAGCTGGCGGATGCCAAGGCTCTGGCCGCAACCCAGGCCCATGACGTGGCCGAGCGCCTGCGTGCGGCCATTGCCGCCAAGGGCCAGGCCTGCGTGGTGCTGTCCGGTGGCCGTAGCCCGGTGCCGTTCCTCGAGCAGCTGGCCAGCGAAAACCTCGACTGGGCCAAGGTCACCGTCAGCCTGGCCGATGAGCGCTGGGTGCCGGTGGAGCACGCCGACAGCAACGCCGGCCTGCTGGCCCGCCACCTGTTCAAGGGCGCGGCGGCCAAGGCCCGCTTCGTTGGCCTTTACCAGCAGGCGGAGAACCTTGATGCCGCCGCGGGCAAGGCCGATCAGGCCCTGGCCGAGCTGCCGCCGATCGACGTACTGGTGCTGGGCATGGGGGATGATGGCCACACCGCTTCGCTGTTCCCCGCCAGCCCCAACCTGGACGCAGGCCTCGACCTGGCCAACCCACGCCGCTGCCTGCCCTTGCTGGCACCGAGCGTGCCGCACCAGCGCCTGTCGATGACCCGCTCGCTGCTGGCCAGCTCCGCCTTTACCGCGCTGTCCGTACAAGGGCAGGGCAAACTCGCTACCCTGCGCGCCGCGCTGGCTGGCAACGACCTTACCGAAATGCCGATTCGCGCTTTTCTTCACGCCCCCCTGGACATCTACTGGTGCCCATGAGCCAAGGATCCACAGTCATGACCACCCTCGAACGCCCACAGTCCAAGCTCTCGATGGCCGACAAAGCCGCACGGATCGACGCCATTTGCGAAAAGGCGCGCATCCTGCCGGTGATCACCATCGCCCGTGAGGAAGACATCCTGCCGCTGGCTGACGCCCTGGCCGCCGGCGGTATCCGTACCCTGGAAGTGACCTTGCGCTCGCAATATGGCCTGAAGGCCATCCAGGTGTTGCGCGAGCAGCGCCCGGAGCTTTGTGTCGGCGCCGGCACCGTGCTCGATCGCGGTATGTTCGCCGCCGTTGAAGCTGCGGGTGCGCAATTCGTCGTTACCCCAGGCATTACCCAGGACATTCTCGACGCCGGTGTGGACAGCGAGATCCCGCTGCTGCCAGGCATCAGCACGCCGTCCGAAATCATGATGGGCTACGCCCTGGGCTACCGCCGCTTCAAGCTGTTCCCGGCGGAGATCAGCGGCGGCGTGGCGGCGATCAAGGCCTTTGGCGGCCCATTCGGCGATATTCGTTTCTGCCCTACGGGCGGTGTGAACCCGGCCAACGTGCGCAATTACATGGCGCTGCCCAATGTGATGTGCGTGGGTGGTACCTGGATGCTCGACAGCAGCTGGATCAAGAACGGCGACTGGGCGCGGATCGAAGCGTGCAGCGCGGAGGCGATGGCGCTGCTAGACGCCAACTGAATTTGTTGTGTGCTTTACGGCTTGTGGGGCGCTTGGTCGGCGCCCCTTTTTTTGCCTGGAATTCTTGCAGTGCCTGTACCGGCCTCTTCGCAGCACAAGGCTGCTCCTCCAAGGAACTGCACAGCATCCTGACCTTGCGCTGCCCCATGTAGGAGCAGCCTTGTGCTGCGAAGAGGCCGGCACAGGCCCACAAAAAAGCCCGCATCAAACGATGCGGGCTTCCTCATTCATTGCGGCACGGCTCAGGCCGCCTTGGCTTCCTGCAGGCTCAGCGAGCGGTTCAGCGCGCTGAACAGTGCCTTGAAGCTGGCCGTGGTGATGTTTTCATCGATACCCACACCATGCACCGGGCGGCCACCGGCCACGCGCAGTTCGATATAGGCCGCGGCCTTGGCATTGGTACCGGCGCCAATGGCATGCTCGTTGTAGTCCATGATCTCCACGGCAATCGGCAGGCCGGCCACCAGTGCTTCCAGTGCGCCGTTGCCCTTGCCGCGCCAGTGCAGGGTGGTTTCGCCTTCACCGGCGACTTCCACTTCCACGGCGCTGTGGCCGTTCTCTTCCTGCAGGCGGTGGCTGACCAGCGCGTACGGGGCGTTGGCCTGGAGGTATTCCTTGTGCAGCAGGCTGTAGATCTGCTGGGCAGTCATTTCCAGGCCCAGGCGGTCGGTTTCACCCTGTACTACCTGGCTGAACTCGATCTGCATGCGGCGCGGCAGGCTGATGCCGTATTCCTGCTCGAGCAGGTAGGTGATGCCGCCTTTGCCCGACTGGCTGTTGACGCGGATTACCGCCTCGTAGCTGCGACCGATGTCGGCCGGGTCGATCGGCAAGTAAGGCACTTCCCACAGTTCGCCTTCCTGCTGCTTGGCGAAGCCCTTGCGGATGGCGTCCTGGTGCGAGCCGGAGAACGCGGTGTGGACCAGGTCGCCCACGTACGGGTGGCGTGGGTGCACCGGCAGCTGGTTGCACTCTTCGACCACCTTGCGCACGCCGTCGATGTCGGAGAAGTCCAGCAGCGGGTCGATGCCCTGGGTGTAGAGGTTCAACGCCAGGGTCACCAGGTCAACGTTACCGGTACGCTCGCCGTTGCCGAACAGGCAGCCTTCGGCGCGATCGGCACCGGCCATCAGGCCCAGTTCGGTGGCGGCAATGCCGGTGCCACGGTCGTTGTGGCAGTGCAGGCTGATGATCACGCTGTCGCGACGGCTGACATTACGGCAGAACCATTCGATCTGGTCGGCGTAGATGTTCGGGGTGGACACTTCCACGGTGGCCGGCAGGTTGAGGATGATCTTGTGCTCGGGGGTCGGGTTCCACACCTCGATGACCGCGTCGCAGACTTCCTTGGCGAACTCCATCTCGGTGGCGCTGAAGGTTTCCGGCGAGTACTGGAAGGTCCACTGGGTTTCCGGCTGCTGGGCGGCGTACTTGACGAACAGCTTGGCCGCGTTCACCGCGATGTCCTTCACGCCTTGCTTGTCCTGGTTGAAGACGATGCGGCGGAAAGACGGGCTGGTGGCGTTGTACAGGTGGACGATGGCCTTCTTCGCGCCGCGCAGCGACTCGAAGGTGCGGGCGATGAGGTCTTCACGGGCCTGGGTGAGCACCTGGATGGTGGTGTCGTCCGGGATGTGGCCGTCTTCGATCAGCATGCGCACGAAGTCGAAATCGGTCTGCGAGGCGGACGGGAACGAGGCTTCGATTTCCTTCACGCCAACCTGCACCAGGGTCTTCCAGAAGCGCAGTTTCTTCTCCGAATCCATTGGCTCAATCAGCGACTGGTTGCCATCACGCAGGTCGGAGCTGCACCAGATTGGCGCGGCGGTGATGGTCTTCGACGGCCAGGTACGGTCAGGCAGGTCGATAGTCGGGAAAGCGCGGTATTTCTTCGAAGGGTCTTTGAGCATGGTCATGGAAGCAATCCTTTTGTGTGCGGCCGAGATCGGGCCTGCCGAGCGATAACGAGATGAAAGGCGAGGCGACGCGATTCAGCCTGGTAGTCGGGCGCTGACCAGGCAGAGGCTGCGATGTTGTCGGAGCAGGATGAGGGTGCTGAAGGTTTTCATGCCTTCAACCCTAACCAGTGGGGTGGGGGATGGCAAGCGTTCAGGAAAAATTGAGAGGAATGCTTAAAAAAAGCTTAAAGGCGAGATTTTATGGCATGAAAGCAAGGCTGGCTTATTGATTGTTGCGCAGTATTTTTCGATGGCGCAACACAGTTGAACTGATGTCGACTGTGCTGGCCCTTTCGCGGGTGAACCCGCTCCCACAGGTGCAGCGCCTTCCCTGTGGGAGCGGGTTTACCCGCGAAAAGGCCGGCACAGGCAGTACCGCTCTCAGGGCTGGAACGCGCCAATGAAAATCGCCGGATCCACCCGCGCATCGTTCAGGCTGACGTTCCAGTGCATGTGCGGTCCGGTAGCCCGCCCGGTCGAGCCCACACGCCCCACCACCTCGCCCCGGCGCAGCTGCTGCCCCACCTGCACATCGATCTTCGACATATGGCAGAACATGCTGATAAAGCCCTGCCCGTGGTCGACGAACACCGTACGGCCATTGAAGAAGTAATCGCCCACCAGAATCACCTTGCCATTGGCCGGGGTCTTGATCGGCGTGCCGGCCGGCACCGCGAAGTCCAGCCCGGCATGCGGGTTGCGTTCTTCGCCATTGAAGAAGCGGCGCACGCCGAACTTGCTCGACAGCGGGCCACTGACCGGCTTGTCGAGGATCAGGTTGCTCGGCAGGGTCGGGCTGAAGCTGCGATAGGCCTTGATCTGCTCGGCCAGCTCACGGTCGATGCGCTTGAGGTCGGCCGGGTTCGGGTTGACCTGGCGGGTGTTCTTCAGCGTGATGCGCTGCTCGGGGTACTTTTTACTACCTACGCTGAAAGGCAGGGTACGGCCGCCCTGGCTCAGCACCGCGGTGCCGGGCTTCTGGGTCAGCGGGATGCCAACGATGGCCAGCCAGTTGTCCTGCTCTTTCACCACCAGCACCGGCTTGCCGTCGAAGCGGGCGCTGGGTGCGCTGGCGGCGGGGCCGAGGTCGACCACCGCCACGCCGCCGGGTACCGGTTTGTTCAGCGTGCGGGTGATGTAGCTGGCCTGGGCGCCGCCGGCCAGCAGCAGGAGGGAAAGGGCAAGCAGGGGCGCGAGCAGGCGGGGCATGTGTCAGTCCAGAAGTGAGAGGGTGACCGGGGTCAGGTGGTTGTCTTCGACCCGCACCAACAGCTCGCCTTCGTTCAGGCGGGCAGTCAGGCGTTGGCCATTGCGGGTCTGTTCGGCGCTGCGGATGGCCTGGCCCTGTTCGTCCAGCAGGATGCTGTAGCCGCGGGCGAGGGTGGCCAGCGGGCTGACCACCTGCAGCGTCTGCAACTGGGCCTGGAAGCGCTGGCGGCGGTCCTTGAGCACCTCGCGCATGGCCCGTGGCAGGCGCTCGGCCAGGCTGTCCAGGCGTTGGCCCAGCAGTTTCAGGGTGCGCCCCGGGTGCTGCGCGGCGAGGCGGGTATCCAGGCGTGCCAGGCGCTCGTGGCGCTGGTTGAGGTTGAGCATGAACGCGCGGCGCAGGCGCATGTCCAGGTCGTCCATGCGTTGGGCCTGCTGGCGCAGGCGCTCGCCCGGGTGGCGCAGGCGCCGGGTCAGCGACTCCAGGCGCAGGCGGTCGTGGGTCAGGCGGTTCTGCATGCGCAGCAGCAGGCGCCGTTGCAGGCCATCCAGGCGTTGCTGCAGGCCACTGTTGTCGGGGGCCAGCAGCTCGGCGGCAGCAGACGGTGTGGGCGCGCGCACGTCGGCGACGAAGTCGCTGATCGAGACATCGGTCTCATGGCCCACGGCGCTGACAATCGGCGTGACACAGGCGGCCACGGCCCGCGCCACGGCTTCTTCGTTGAAGCACCACAGGTCTTCCAGCGAGCCGCCGCCCCGGGCCAGGATCAGCGCATCGAACCCGAGGCTGTCGGCCAGGCGGATGGCACGCACGATCTGTGCAATGGCTTCGCGGCCCTGCACTGCGGTGGGGATCAGGTTCAGCTCCACCTGCGGGGCGCGGCGACCGAACACACTGATGATGTCGCGGATCACTGCACCGGTGGGCGAGGTAATGATGCCGATGCGCTGCGGGTGGGCTGGCAGCGGCTGCTTGCGTTCGGCGCTGAACAGCCCCTCGGCACCGAGCTTTTCCTTCAGTGCTTCGAAGGCCAGGCGCAGGGCGCCATCACCGGCCGGCTCGACGGTGTCGAGAATCAGCTGATAGTCGCCACGCCCTTCGAACAGCGAAACCTTGCCGCGTACCCGCACCGCCAGGCCGTCGCGCAGGGCCTGGCGCACCCGCATGGCGTTCTGCCGGAACAGCGCGCAACGCACCTGTGCGCCGCTGTCCTTGAGGGTGAAGTACATGTGGCCGGACGCCGGGCGGGCGAGGTTGGAAATCTCGCCTTCCACCCACACGCTGCGGAACACGTCTTCCAGCAGCACGCGGGCGCGGCCGTTCAGTTGGCTGACGGTAAGGACCTCGCGGTCCAGGCCGAGTCGTTCGAAAGGGTCTCTGATCATGGCGGGCATCATAAAGGACATCGGCCCCGGTTGTCTGTCCCGGCCCTATCGCCGGCCCAGCCCTTTGGGCTGCGCTGTCGCGTAGATAACCGAAAGTGCAAGCAGTCCGCATACCCTGTGGGAGCGGCTTTAGCCGCGAAGAATCCAACGCGGTGCATGGCACCGGCTGCGCCGGTGTTCGCGGCTAA
>NZ_JBIGLU010000060.1:0-18111 GCF_043658375.1 Pseudomonas sp. PsB
ACTCAGCAGTGAAACGATGCATCGCCGATGGTAGTGTGGGGTTTCCCCATGTGAGAGTAGGTCATCGTCAAGATTCAAATCCAAAGCCCCTGTCTGCGATGCAGACAGGGGCTTTGTCTTTTCCGGGGGGGCGCACTTTCAGGCGAGCGCGCTTCCCGTGTAGGAGCGGCCTTGTGTCGCGATCGGACGCGCAGCGACCACCATAGAGTCAGAACTGATAGCTGACCGTGGCACTGACATTGCGCTCTTCACCCATGTAGCAGTAGTTCAGGCTTGCACACGAGGTGATGTAGCTTTCATTGGTGAGGTTATTGGCGTTCAGGCGTACATCCATCCCTTGGAGGCCGACCTTGCCCAGGTCATAGCCGATCGAGGCGTCGAACAGGGTATAGGAGGGCACCTTCATGCTGTTTTCCGCATCCACCCAGCTGTACCCCACATACCGCACCCCACCGCCCAAGCGCAGGCCATCCAGGGCCCCCTGGTGGAAGTTGTAGTCAGCCCAAAGCGAGAACATCTGTTTCGGTGCCTGGGTTGGCGAATTGCCCTTGTTATCCAGGTTGCCGGACACCAGGCTGGGCATCGACTTAGCGTACTCAATATCGGTAAAGGTATAGCCGCCCAACAGCTTCAAGCTGTCGGTCAGCTGCACATGGGCCTCCAGCTCAAGCCCTTGTGAGCGCACTTGCCCTACAGGGCGATAGAAGTCCTCGTCAGGCTGCTTCGAGGCCAGGTTCTCCTGCTCGATGCGGAACACCGATGCGGTGAACAGGTTGTCGCTACCAGGCGGCTGATACTTGATACCAGCCTCCCATTGAGTGCCCTCGGTCGGTGCCAGAGGGCGGCCTTGCTGGTCGGATACGGTATTGGGGTTGAACGACTCCGAGTAGCTGACATAGGGCGCAATACCGTTCTCGAACAGGTAGAGCACACCTGCGCGGGTAGTGAACCTGGAGCGCTGGTCACTGACCTTGGTGTTGCTGTCGCAATTCTCCTCGGACACCTTCACCCAGTCCTGGCGCAGCCCCAACGAAAAGCGCCATTGGTCCAGCTCCACCAGGTCCTGCAGGTAAACGCCCGTTTGCTGCAAGCGCCGCTGGTAGCGGTTCTCGCCCAGCACCTGAAGGTTGCCGTTGCCGTACTGCGGGTTGCCTGCATCCAGCGGATCGACTGTGCCATAACGCCAGGCCACGTCGGCCTTGCGTCGCTGGTAGTCGGTGCCCAGCAGCAAGGTGTGTTTGGCGGCCCCGGTGAAGAATTCCGCCTGCAGCATGTTGTCGATGATGTACGAATGCAGGCGTTCGTCGCCGCCGGTATAGGCGCGGTTGAGGATATTGCTGTCGGCATCCGCCCAACCGGCGGAATACACCTGGTCCATCGACACGTCGGAATCCTGATAGCGGAAGTTCTGGCGTGCCGTGAACACATCGTTGAAACGATGCTCGAACTGGTAGCTGAAGGACTGTTGGGTACGCTCGTAGTTGTCGATACCCGGCTCGCCCTCGAAGAAGTGGTCCGACAGGCGCAAGCCGTTGCGTTTGTGCAGCATGCCATCTGCGGGGTTACCGCCGTGATAGCCGCCGTTGGGGTCGTGTTGCAGGTAGGCCTGCAGGGTCAGCGAAGTGTCTTCGCTGAAGTCGATGCTGACGGCCGGCGCGATGGCGTAGCGTTCTTCCTTGTTGTGATCGAACTGCGTGTCGGAAGCATCCGCCAGGCCTGTCAGGCGATAAGCGATACGCTTGTCGTCATCCACGGGGCCGCTGAAGTCGAAACCCATGCCACGCTGGCCTTGGGTACCGATGGTGGCCTGGACTTGATGGAAGGGGGTAAACAGCGGCTTCTTGGTGGTCAGCGCCACCAGGCCTCCTGGCGAGCTACGGCCATACAGTACCGAAGACGGCCCCTTGAGAATATCGATGCGCTCCAGGAAGTACGGGTCCACCTGCATGGTGCTGTAGGTGCCGTTGTCTCCCATCGACTTGAGCCCGTCGACGTAGATGTTGTCCACCGAGCCGTCGTTGAAGCCACGCATGGCCACATAGTCATAACGATGGGTCGCCCCGTAGGGGTTGGTCAGTACCCCAGGTGTGTAGCGCATGGCTTGGGCAACGGTTTGTGAGCCTTGGTCGTCCATCTGCTGTCGGGTAACCACCGAGACCGATTGTGATGTCTCTACCAGTGGCATGCTGGTCTTGGTCGCCACTTGGCTATGGGTAGCGTTGTAACCCTCCATGCTGCCCAGTGCATTGCCGAGGGTGAAGCTACGGATATCGGTGTCTGGCAATGACAATGCAGCGCCTTGGGGTTGTGCCTGCAGCACGTAGCTCCGGCCGTCCTGGCTGACGGCTTCCAGGCCGCTGCCATTGAGCAACTGGTGCAGTGCCTGATCGGTTGGGTATTGCCCCTGCAGGCCGTTCGACTGCAAGCCTTGGGTGAGCTGGGGTGTGCTCGACAAGGTGATGCCAGCCTGGCGGGCGAACTGGTTGAGCACGTCATCCAACTGGCCGGCCGGGATCGCATAGTGGTGGCTCATCTGGGCCGTTTCAGCTGCCATGGAAAGCTGCGTGACGGCTGTAAGGCCCAAGGCGGTGCCAAACAGGGCAGCCCGGACTGCTTTGCGCAAAGGCGCTGAGTGCAAGACAGGTCGAAAATCATTCGCGTTGAAGGTGCGCGTGTGCACGGGGGCGGTAGGCATGAGGGGTCCGTTGAAGTGTGAGGGCAGGAGGTGTCGCTTACTGTCCTAGCCGGACCGGTATTCAAAACCCGTCAAAAAAGTTATTGGGGCCGCTACGCGCCCCATCGCCGGCAAGCCAGCTCCCACAGGTATTGCATAGCCCTCAGGTCTTGTGCGATCCCTGTGGGAGCTGGCTCGCCGGCGGTGGGCTGCATAGCAGCCCTGAACGCAATAGCCCCCGTCAGATCAGGCCAGCCCCTCCACGCGAACCCACCAGCGTGTACGTTGGCGAAGCCGCACGGGCAGCGTCCGTGGTAGCAGTTGCAGCAGTTGCTCCGGGTCTTCGAGGCGGAATACACCCGACAAGCGCAAATCGGCAATATCGTCGCTGCAGCCCAGATAGCCATGCCGATAACGGCTGACCTGCGAGAGGAAGTCGAACAGGCGCATGTCCCGGGTGACGATCAGGCCCTCGGTCCAGGCCATCGCATCCATGTCCACCTGCTCGACCCGGTGTGTACCCTGCGCATCCAGGCGCCAGTTCTGGCCGCTTTCGATCCATTGCAGCGGTCCATTGCCAGGCCGGTGTACAGCCACCCGGCCATGGCTGACACTGACCCGCGTGCAGTCGCTGTCCTGGCGCGCCACAAAGCGCCCTTCGAACCCTTCCAGCAACGCGTCACGAGTTTGTACAAGCAAGGGACGCTGCGGGCTGCAGGCAATCATCAATTCCCCCTGCTTCAGGCGGACCAGGCGCTGCTGGTCATTGAAGGCCAGGTCGACGGCACTGCGGGTATTGAGTTGCATCAGCGAGCCATCGGGAAGCGCAAAGCTGCGTCGTTCGCCCGTGCCGGTGGCGTAGTCCGATGTCCAGGCGTTGACCGCATCGAGGTCTTTTCCCAGCCATCCCGCTGTCCCCGCCATGGCAACGCCACCAAGCAGCTTCAACGCCTGCCGACGGTGCAGCCGGCGCTGGCTGGTCTCCAGGGTCTGCAAAGCCAGCCCGGCGCCAGGGACGGCACGCAGGTCGAGGTCCTGATGCAGGTGAATCACCCGTTGCCAGGCCTGTTCGTGTTCGTGGTGGGCAGTGCGCCATTGCCTGCACTGTTGCTGCAGGGCTGGGTCAGGCCCGCTCTCGCGCAGCCTCAGCATCCACTGGATGGCCTGCTTGACCGCGGTTGCGCCAGGCTGTGCGGCGGTCATCATGTCAGCCCTCGTCGCTGTAGCGCAGCAGGTAGCAATGGTAGAGCGCGTCGGCGATGTAGCGCTCCACGGTACGCACCGAGATCCCCATCTGGTCGGCGATGGCCTGGTGCTTCAGCCCCTCGCATTGGGCCAGCAGGAATGCGCGGCGTACTTTGGGCTTGAGGCCGTCGAGCATGCGCGCGATGCGCTCCAGCAATTCCAGCAGCAGCTCACGGGTTTCGGCCGAGGGGGCCTGTGCTTCCGGCAACTGTGCCAATGCCTCGAGATAGGCCCTGTGCAGTTCCTCGCGCCGCCAGTGGTCGATCACCAGCCCGCGCGCGACCGTCCGCAGGAAGGCCCGGGGAGTATTCAGTTGCAGGTGTTCGCGACGCTGCAACAGGCGCACGAAGGTGTCCTGGGCCAGGTCTGCGGCATCGGCGGCGTTGCCCAGCTTGCTGCGTAGCCAGGCATGCAACCAGCCGTGGTGGTCACTGTAGAGCGTTTGCACGGAATCGTTGCTGGGCATGGGTGAGGGCGCTGCCATCAATGGACATGAATGATAATTAGTCTCATTGTTGGCGGGAGCCGATCAATTTGCAACCCAGCCGACTGCACCATGCGTGCAGTCACTACCCGCTAGCGCCCCAGTTGCGTATCCAGATACTTGCGGATTACCCGCGATGCGTTATTCAGGTGCCGTTCCAGCACCGCTACCGCTTCGTCCACCAGCTTGTCGCCAGCCGCATCCGCCAGTGCGTTGTGATCGTCCTGGGTGAGCTTGCCCAGGCCCATGGACGAAAGATGAAACCGCAGGAAGCGCTCTTCCTCATTCAGTTCGTCCTCGATCAGGCGCAGAAGCTTCTTGTTCGGCGCCTTGTTGTACAACGACATGTGGAACAGGCGATTGAGGCGGCCGATTTCAGCGTGACGCGTTTCGTTTTCCAGTTGCTGGATATACCCGCGGGCGCTGGCGATGTCGCTGGCATCGAGCAGCGGAATGGACTGGCGCAGCGCCTCGGTCTCGAGCAGCACGCGCAGGGCATAGGTGTCCACCGCGTCCTCGCCGATCAACGGCGCAACCACCGCACCCTTGTGCATCTCCACTTTCAGCAGCGATTGCGCCTCGAGCTGGCGCAGGGCCTCGCGCACGGGCATGCGGCTGACACCGAACAAGGTGGCGAGCTCTTGTTGTCTTACGGCAGTACCTGGAGGCAAGCGGCCATCAAGAATGGCACTGCGCAGGCGTTCTTCGATCACGCCACGGGCCTGGTGCGGCAACAGCTGCTCGCTGGCCAGCACATTGCTCAGTTTGATTTTCTCGGCCACGCGACGTCTGCCTCAACGATGACTGAAGTTGGATCCAATGACACTAGTAACAGCTCTTGGGGGTGTCAAACCTTTACCGGTAATGGAACCGGCGCCCCAAAAGCGCGGCTATGGTGGATGAAGTCGCCAGCCAAAGGAAGCGGCCTATGGAAGGTTATAACCAGAAAGTGTAGGTCGGGTGACCGGCGGGTGCATGATTGCAGGGTGCCATTGTCTTTTGCCGTGGCAAGCCGCACCATCGCTGCTTTCGACTGGCCTGAACAGGGCTTCGCAGTGGCGATATCCTGGATGCTCAAAACTGTTGTGCAACGTGTCGGCCTTGCTGTGCTGCTTGGCAGCCTGCTGCTGGGCGGCTTGCACGCGGATTGGGACTTTTCCCAGATCAGCCGCAAGTCGCAGGCCCTTTATGGCCCTTTGGGAGCCGGGCAGGGCCGGATCGATGCCTGGCAGAACCTGATGGCCACGCAGAAGCAGGGTACGGAGCTTGAGCGATTGCAGGTGGTCAACCGCTTATTCAACCAGCAATTGCGCTATGTCGAGGATATCGACCTGTGGCATGAGGTCGATTATTGGGCCACGCCGGTGCAGGCGCTGATCAAGGGCGCAGGGGACTGCGAGGACTACGCCATCGCCAAGTATTTCAGCCTGCGGCGCATGGGCATCCCCAGCGAAAAGCTGCGCATCACCTACGTCAAGGCGCTGCGACAGAACCGGGCGCACATGGTCCTGACCTATTATTCAAGCCCACAGGCACAACCATTGGTGCTCGACAGCCTGATGGATGCCATCAAGCCGGCCAGCCAGCGTACCGACCTGCTGCCGGTGTACGCCTTCAATGGTGAGGGCTTGTGGCTGACGGGTGCCGCAGGCAACAAGAAGGTCGGCGATACCAAGCGGTTGTCACGCTGGCAGGATTTGCTGAAGAAAATGCAGGCCGAAGGGTTCCCGGCCGAGCCGGTCTACTGAAGGAGCACAGATGTCACTGTTCAAACAATTGCTGTTGGCCATTTGCCTGTTCCTGGTGGTCGCCTTCAGTGGCAGTTTCATGGTCAGCCTGGAAAGCTCGCGCAGCCAGTACGTCAACCAGTTGCGCTCGCACGCCCAGGATGCGGCGACCGCGCTGGCGCTGTCGCTGACGCCGAATATCGATGACCCGGCGATGGTCGAGCTGATGGTCAGTTCGATCTTCGACAGTGGTTACTACTCAAGCATCAAGGTTGTCGACCTGGGTTCCAATGCTGTGCTGGTGGAGCGCCACGCCGAGCCGGACCCCGGCGGTGTGCCGCGCTGGTTCGTGCACCTGATCGGCCTGGAAGCCGCCGGTGGCGATGCCATCGTCAGCCGCGGCTGGCAGCAGGCCGCACGCGTTGAAGTAATCAGCCACCCGATGTTCGCCATTGCCAAACTCTGGCAGAGCGCCCTGGGCAGCCTGGGTTGGCTGCTGCTGTGCGGCGCGGCCAGTGCGGTGCTCGGCGCCTTGCTCCTGCGTCGCCAGTTGCGGCCGCTGGACTACATGGTCGAGCAGTCCCACGCCATTGCCCGCCGCGAATTCCTCAGCCTGCCCGAGTTGCCGCGCACGCCGGAGCTGCGCCGGGTAGTACAGGCGATGAACCAGATGGTCGAGAAGCTCAAGGCACTGTTTACCGAGCAAGCCGAGCGCAGTGAGCGGCTGCGTGCCGAGTCTTATCAGGACAGCCTGACCGGACTGTCCAACCGCCGTTATTTCGAGATGCAGCTGAACACGCGGGTGAGCAATCTGGAAGAAGCGCGCGCCGGCTACCTGCTGTTGCTGCGGGTCCAGGGCCTGGCGGGGTTGAACGCCCGTCTTGGCGGCCAGCGTACCGACCAGTTGCTACAGGCCGTGGGTGAGCAGCTGCGTCGCACCTGTGCCAGCTACCCGGAAACCAACGACCTGATTTCCCGCAGCCGTGGGGGCGAGTTCGCCGTGCTGGCGCCGGGTATGGTGCATGAAGAGGCGGTACAGCTTGCCCAGGCCCTGGAAGCGACGCTGCACAGCCTGCACGAAACGGGCGCCAGTGATATCGACCCGGTGGCTTGTATCGGCCTGGCGCCGTTCAGCCCCGGTGATTCACCGCAGGCATTGCTGAAGCTTGCCGACGAGGCCCTGGCCCGCGCCGAGAACCAGCCAACACCGGGTTGGGTATGCCTTGAACAAGGCGTGGCTGCAGTTGCCGCGGATAGCCAGCATGTCTGGCACGAGCGGCTGGACCAGGCGTTCGACAATGGGCATTTCGAACTGTTCTTCCAGCCAGTGGTGGATTGCGCTTCTGGGCAACGGGTACTGCACCACAAAGTGATTTCGCGCTTGCAGGATGGCCAGGGCGAGGCGCTGCCGGCCGGCCGTTTCCTGCCCTGGCTGGAGCGCTTCGGCTGGATGCCGCGGCTTGATGTGCTGGTGTTGGAGAAGGTGCTGGCGCACCTTCGAGGGCATGACCAGGTGTTGGCACTGAACCTGTCCGCCGCCACCCTGGCCGACCCCAAGGCCCTTCAGCGTGTTTTCGAGCTTCTGGGCCAGAACACGGCGCTCGGCCCGCGGCTGGTTTTCGAAATTGGCGAGGAGCAGTTACCTGAGCAGGCGGCCCTGGAGCAACTCACCCGGCGCCTGCACGCGCTTGGCTTCGGCCTGGCGCTGCAACGCTTTGGTGGGCGTTTCAGCATGATTGGCAACCTGGCGCACCTGGGCCTGGCGTACCTGAAGATCGATGGCAGCTACATCCGCAACATTGATCAAGAGCAGCACAAGCGGCTGTTCATAGAAGCGGTCCAGCGCGCCGCACACAGCATCGACCTGCCGCTGATTGCCGAGCGGGTCGAGACGGAAGGCGAGCGGTTGGTGTTGCGGGAGATGGGTGTAGGCGGGATTCAGGGGCAGTTGGTTGGTGAGCCTGCCCCCTGGCGCTGACCGGTTTTCGTGTTAGCCGGTTGATCAGCTTTCCGGAGCCTGACGCTGTACATGTGGGAGCGGCCTTGCGTCGCGAAAGGGCTGCGCAGCAGCCCCCGGTGATTGCAGTGCTACTGCCTGGGGCCGCGTTGCGGCCCTTTCGCGACACAAGGCCGCTCCCACAGTGTGGGTCGCGGCGTGTGCTTTTCAACGCTCGCGCAACGCTTCCGAACGCGCCTTCATGATCGGCTTAAGCAGGTAGCTCATGATTGTCTTCTTGCCGGTCATGATATCGACCGTCGCCACCATCCCCGGAATGATCAGCAGCGGCTTCTCGTCAGTGCCCAGGTGGCTGCGGTCGGTGCGCAGCTTGATCAGGTAGTAGGTGGTCTTCTTGTCTTCATCGGTGATGGTGTCGGCACCGATCTGCTCCAGCTTGGCCTTCAGCCCACCGTAGATGGTGTAGTCATAGGCCGTGAACTTGACCGTCGCCTCCTGCCCAGGGTGCAGGAAGGCGATGTCCTTGGGTAGGATCTTCGCCTCGATGACCAGTGAGTCGTCCAGCGGCACGATTTCTATGATGTCGCTGCCCGGCTGGATCACCCCGCCAATGGTATTTACCAGCAGCTGCTTGACGATACCGCGTACCGGCGAAGTAACCATGGTGCGGTGCACGCGATCATCCAGCGCCTTGCTGGTCGCCGTGGCCTTGTTCAGCTCGGTGCGCGCTTCGTTCAATTGGGTCAGCGCTTCGCTGCGGAATTTGCCACGGGTCTCTTCGATCTTGCTTTGCACCTCGCGAATGGCCGCCTCGGCACGCGGGATGGCCAGCGCCGTGGAGTCCAGCTGACCGCGGTTCTCCACTTCGGCGCGGCGCAGGCGCAGCACCTCAACCTGGGAGATCGCACCGGTGGCCACCAGGGGCTCGGACATGCTGATCTCCTTGCGCAACAACTGCAGGCTGTTGGCGTACTGGGCACGTTTCGAGCTGTATTCGCGCAGTTCCTGCTGGCGCTGTACCAGCTGCTGTTGCAGGCCACCAATCTCGTCCTGCAGTTGCTGGCGCCGGCTCTGGTACAACGACTCTTCACTGGCCGCCTGGCTTGGCGCGGCCTTGCGCAGCGCTTCGTCGATCTTCAGCGGGCTGTCCTCGACCTCGGCACTCAGGCGCTCGACGCGCAAGGCCATGGCCAGGCGGTCGGCCTCGGTTTCACCCACGTTGGAGGCGAAGCGGGTTTCATCCAGGCGCAGCAATGGCTGGCCCACTTCGACGATCTGCCCTTCCTTGGCGAAGATCTCGGCGACGATGCCGCCCTCCAGGTTCTGGATCTTCTGCACCTTGGACGACGGAATGGCCTTGCCTTCACCCCGCGTAACTTCGTCGATGGGCGCGACGCTGGCCCACACGATCAGGAACACGAAGAACAGGATCACGCCCCAGATGGTCAGCCGCACGACCCGCGGCGCATCTTCGATCAGGGCCTTGTTGACCTCTGGCAGCGGCTGGCCGCCCAGTGAATCGGAACCCTTGAAATAGCGCCGCAGGCCGTCCTTGAATTGCCCCACATCCAGCTTATGCAACACTGATCTGCCCCTTCTTCAGTGCATCCATGACCGCGGCTTTCGGGCCGTCGGCGACAATCTGCCCGCGATCGATCACGATCAGCCGGTCCACTAGCGACAGCAGCGAGGCACGGTGTGTGACCAGCAGCATCGTCTTGCCTTCCACCACCGCCTGCAGGCGCTGCTTGAGGCGTTCTTCGCCGGTGTTGTCCATGGCGCTGGTCGGTTCGTCCAGCAGCAGGATCTGCGGGTTGAGCAACAGCGCGCGGCCCAGGGCGACGTTCTGTCGCTGGCCACCGGACAGGTTCTGCCCGCGTTCACCCACCTGCAACTCGTAGCCGTCCGGGTGCAACCGGGCGAACTCATGCACACCTGCCAGTTCGGCAGCTTGCAGAATCAACTCATCCTCGATGTAGCGAGCCCCGCTGACCAGGTTATCGCGCAGGGTACCGGCCAGCAGCTGGATGTCCTGGGGCACGTAGCCGATGTTGTGGCGCAGTTCGCTGACGTCGATCTGGCGAATGTCCACGCCATCGACCAGCAGCGAGCCGCTATCGGCCTCGTACAGGCCGACGATGAGCTTGGCCAGCGAGCTCTTGCCCGAGCCACTGCGGCCGATAATGCCCACCTTCTCGCCGGGGCGGATGGTGAGGTTGATGTTCTTCAAGGCCTGATTCTGTTGGTTCGGGTAGGTGAAATCGACCCCCCGGAACTCGACGCTGCCCTGCAGCACCTTGCGGCTCAGCGGGCGTTCTTCGAAGTTGCGTTCTTGCGGCAGTTCCATCATGTGGTCGGTGGAGACCATGGTCACCTTGGCTTGCTGGTAGCGGGCGAGCAGGCCGTTGAGCTGGCCCAGCGGGCCGAGGGCACGGCCGCTGAGCATGTAGCAGGCCACCAGGCCGCCCATGCTCAGGTTGCCGTCGATGATCAGGTACACGCCGACGCAGATCATCGCCACGCCTGCCAGTTGCTGGATCAGCAGGGTGATGTTCATCGCCAGGCTCGACAGCACCTTCACCCGCAGTTCCAGGCGGCTGAGGGTACCCAGGGTTTGCTCCCACATGTACTGGCGTTCGCTTTCGGCGTTGTTGACCTTTACCGCATCCAGGCCGGCAAGGGTCTCGATCAGGCTGGACTGGCGCTCCGAGGCCAGGGCCATGGTCCGTTCCATGGTCGCCATCAGTGGCCGTTGCAGGGCGTAACCGATGCCCAGGGCCAGCGGGAAGGCGATGATCGGGATCCACACCAGGTGCCCGCCAATGATGGCGATGACGATCAGGATCAGAACGGTGAACGGCAGGTCGATCAGGCTGGTCAGGGTCAGCGAGGCGAGGAAGTCACGCAGGCCCTGGAACTCGTGAATGTTCTGGGCAAAGCTGCCGACCCTGGCCGGGCGGTACTTCATCGACATGCCGACGATACGTTCGAACAGCGTTGCCGAAATGATCAGGTCGGTCTTCTTGCCAGCCAGGTCCAGGCACAAGCCGCGCAGGCCCTTGAGGATCAGGTCGAAGATGTAGGCACCGGCGATGCCGATGGCCAACACCCAGAGGGTCGAGGTGGCCTGGTTGGGCACCACCCGGTCATATACGTTCATCACGAACAGTGGCGCGGCCAGGGCGATCAGGTTGATCACCAGGCTGGCGGCGATGGCGTCGATATATAGCCACTTGCTGCGCAGCAAGGTATCGCGGAACCACGACTTCGCCCGCGGGATGAGGTTGCCGTGGTTGACGTCGAACTTGTGCTGCGGCTGGGCGAAGAATACCCGGCCACTGTAATCGCTTTGCAGGGCTTCGCGGCTGACATGCACCTCGCCGCCATCGCTCTCGCTGAGCAGCAGGCGCGCGGTGTCTTCGTTTTCCCAGCCCAGCAGCACGGCGCTGCGGCCTTCCTTGAGCAGCAACATGGCTGGCATTGCGATGCTCGGGATCTGCTCCAGCTTACGCTGCAGCAGTCGCCCCTGCAGGCCGGCCCTGGCAGCAGCGCGGGGCAGCAGCTCGGGGCTCAGGCGCTGGGCCGGCAGCGGCAGGCCGGTGGTCAGCATGACCCGGCTGGCGGGTTTCTGGTGCAGAACACACAGGCTCAACAGACTATCCAGCAGGGGATCGTCATGCTGACTGCGTGGATCGTGGCTGAGTTGGACTCGACTGACTTCGGATTCCACGCGGCTCTTCATCCTTGTGGTGGGTGGGGTGGGTGTGCCGCCGTTCAGGCTGGCTCACCCTGGTGTTCAATGGCGCTGCCAGGCAGTGGTCATGAGGCTACGGCACCCTGGCGCTTGGGCAACCGGCCAATGGTCGCCTTGAATCGGTATTGAGTAAACAATTCTACGGTCTTCATTCCGGGCAGACGATGCTGAGTGGTGGATGTTTCATTTTTGACCCAGTCAGCATCCAGCCCGAATTAATTTGCAGCATAGCCTGCCATCCGTCTGGCGACAGAGGAGTTGTCGGTATCGACTTGTAGCTTGTCAATAAACAGGCGCTTATTTGTTGACGTCAATCGGTAACTGATTAGGCAAAATTTATTATTGGAAAGCAGGTCGCTGACAGGCTTTGGCTCGACAATCGACTACGTTTTCTCATTTTCGGGCTGGCAGTATTTGCGCAATGGTTCGCTATCTCTTTGATCTACGGCAAATCGGGTGCCTGATTGTGCAGCAGTGCGGGCTGCTGGCGCCGTGAGCTATCGTATGGCCGCGCTTTTGCCTGGCTTCCCGATCAAAGTCTGGCTGCCTTCAGGCAAGGTTTGTGCTTGTAACCAAGCAATGATCCGAGCGAGCGAAAAGTGACTTGGTTATTGACGCTTGAATCTTTGACAGCTGCCGATGAGCGGTTGTCCTGTCGTATTCTTTGCGGTTACCTAGGCACGAGGAAAGCTGCTGAAAGTACTCACTGAAGACGCTTTGGATGATGTACGACACTTATCCTCAAGAAACGCATGGTTAAGATTCGAATATCAATGTGACATTACATTGCTGATTGTTTAGGATGGCAATGTATAAGGTCAATAGTTTGGCATTTGGTTAATTCCAAAAAGTTATAGACAGAATATTGACGCCAATAAGCGTCTAGAGATCATCGACATAGTTCCGCCTGAAGTGGTCTGCAAGTGCCGCTCTGGCAGGGAAGTACCCATCGGGTCACACGGAGAGTCCAATGAGCAGCGTTGTAGCCATCGTCAAAAGTATTGTCGGCCAGGTTATTGCGGTATCCCCAGAGGGCATTCGGCGTGTTCTGATTGAAGGGGACCGCCTGCTGGCCGGTGAGGAAGTGCTCACCGGCCCGGGTGGTGCAGTTACTTTGGAGCTGGCCGATGGCCGTCTGCTCGACCTGGGTCGTGATAGCCAGTGGAGCGCCGATGCGCCAGACAGCAGCACCGACCTGAGCCAGGCGACCGCACAGGCCGCGCCGTCGGTGGAGGAGCTGCAACAGGCGATCGCTGCCGGTGTCGACCCGACTACCGAGCTTGAAGCGACTGCGGCTGGCCCATCATCGGCGGGCGGTGGTGGTGCACTGGGCGGTGGCCACAGCTTTGTCATGCTCGAAGAAACCGCGGGCCGGGTCGACCCTACCGTCGGCTTCCCGACTGACGGGCTGGGCTTTGCTGCCGTGCTCGATGGCGAAGAGGTTGGCGTGCTGGATACCACCAGCAACAACCAGGTAACTACGCCGACGACGGATACCAGCGTTGCTACCGACCTGGTTCTTGGCGCTACCCCGTCCATCAGCGAAGCGGGTGGTGTAATCGTTTATACCGCTACGGTTGGCCAGGCACCGAGCACCAACCTGGTGGTCACCCTTTCCAACGGGGCCGTAATCGTCATTCCGGCCGGGCAGACCTCGGGCAGCGTCAACGTCGTGGTTCCGGCAAACGATACCCCGTATGTCGACGGGGACCAGATTTCGGCGACCGTAACGGGCACCACCGGGGGCGGTGGGCTGACGGTGACCGTGCCGCAAACACCTGCGGTTACCCAGGTTACCGATACCATCGACACTACCACCGCGACCCTGACCGCTTCGCCAAGCGTGACTGAAGGCGGCGTCATCACCTACACCGTGACCCTGAGCAACCCGGCGCAGACCCCGGTGACAGTAACCCTGTCCAACGGCCAGACCATTACCATCGAAGCTGGCAAGACCCAGGGCAGCGTTGACTTCCAGACCCCGGCCAACGACGTCTACAACAACGGCTCGACCGTCAGCGTCACCATCGAGGGCGCCACAGGCGGCAACTTTGAGCAGTTGGTGCCGAATCCGACTCCGGCTCAGACCACGATCAACGACTCGGTCGACAACACCACCGCGACCCTGACGGCGAGCCCGTCGGTGACCGAAGGTGGCGTCATCACCTACACCGTGACCCTGAGCAATCCGGCTCAAACCCCGGTGACCGTGACCCTGTCCAACGGCCAGACCATCACCGTCGAAGCCGGTAAAACCCAGGGCAGCGTTGACTTCCAGACCCCGGCCAACGACGTCTACAACAACGGTTCGACCGTCAGCGTCACCATCGAGGGTGCCACGGGTGGCAACTTCGAGCAGTTGGTGCCGAACCCGACCCCGGCTCAGACCACCATCAACGACTCGGTCGACACCACCACCGCGACCCTGACGGCAAACCCGTCGGTGACCGAAGGCGGCGTCATCACCTACACCGTGACCCTGAGCAACCCGGCTCAAACCCCGGTGACCGTAACCCTGTCCAATGGCCAGACAATTACCGTCGAAGCCGGTAAAACCCAGGGCAGTGTTGACTTCCAGACCCCGGCCAACGACGTTTACAACAACGGCTCGACCGTCAGCGTAACCATCGAAAGCGCCACAGGCGGCAACTTCGAGCAGCTGACCCCGAACCCGACACCAGCTTCGACTGTGATCAGTGACAGTATCGATACTGTCACCGTAAGCATCGTCAGCAATGGCAATGTGACCGAAGACCAGCAGCCTTCCTTCACCGTGAAAGTAAGCCAGGCACTGGACCGTCCTCTGACTGTCACTTTGTCCAACGGCGACACCGTGACCATCGAAGCTGGCAAGACCGAAGTCGAGTACAAGACCTCGGCCCAGGGTGATGACGTAATCAAGGACGCTGGCTCTGTCACCCTCAGCGTCACAGACGCTACCGTATCGGGTGCCACTTTCGAGAAGCTGGACCTTGGTGGGCCGGCGACCGTTGAAATCTCGGACACCATCAGTGAAGTCGTCGCTACTCTGACCGTCGACAAGGCCTCCGTAACCGAGGGTGGCCAGGTGACCTACACCGTCACCCTGACCAACACACAGGGCCTGCCGGTTACTCAACACGGCGTATTGACCTTCACTCTGAGTGATGGGACGAAAGTCACCATCCCGGCCAACAACGCGTCGGGTACCGCGACCATCACGGTCGCCGATGACGTTTATGTCGGTGGTCAGGCGGCTATCGCGAACAAGCTGGAATCCGTATCGGGTGCGGACAGCTTCGAGAAGCTCACGCTCAGCGGTGATACCGTCACCACCTCCGTAACCGACGAGCCAGGCTCCGGCATTCCGGGTACTGGTAACCAGGGCGATCTGGTACAGGTCACCATCACCGCCGACCAGCCCTCGGTGGCTGAGAACCTCAAGCCGACCTTCACCGTACGCATCAATGCCCCGCTGGAACACGACCTGGTCGTGACCCTGAGCAACAATGCCCAGGTCACCATCAAGGCTGGCGATACCAGCGCGCCGTATACTCACGACGCGCAGGGCGATGATGTCTATAACGACGCCGGCCAGATCAGTCTGGGCGTCGAGTCGGCGGCAGATGTCGACGGGCGAGTCTTCGAGAACCTGCAGCTGGGCGGTCCCGCTTCGGTCGAGGTGACCGATACCATCAGCGAAGTGGTGGCCAAGCTGACGGCTACCGAGTCCGTCACCGAAGGTGGCGAGATCACCTACACCGTCACGCTGACCAGCAAAGACGGCTTGCCGCTCAACAACCACTCGACGCTGTACTTCACCCTCAGTGATGGCAAGACCGTTGTTGTGGTACCGGCCAACAGCACCACCGGTTCGATCACCGTGACCGCGCCGGACAACGTATACGTGGGCGCCAATGCGCCAGTGGTCAACGCGATCGACTCGGTCAGCGGTGCAGACGCGTGGAAGTTCGAAAAGCTGACCTTGGACAAGACCGAAGTCAGTACCACGGTGACTGACGAGCCCGGAACCCCAGGCCCTGGCGGCGATATCGTCAAGGTCACCATCGAGGCCAATCAGGAGTCGGTCTTCGAGAACCAGAACCCGACCTTCACCGTGAAGATCAACACCGTTCTGGCGCACGATCTGGTCGTGACCCTGAGCAACAATGCCCAGGTCACTATCAAGGCGGGCGAAACCAGCGTGCAGTACACCCACGCCGAGCAGGGTGAAGACGTTTATCAGGACGCTGGCGAAATCAGCGTGGGCCTCAAGTCGGCGGCCGATACCGCAGGCAGCAGCTTCGAAAACCTGCAATTGGGCGGCGATGCGTCGGTGAAAGTAACCGACACCATCAACGAAGTGGTGGCCAAGCTGACGGCCACCGAGTCCGTCACCGAAGGTGGCGAGATTACCTACACCGTCACGCTGACCAGCAAAGACGGCCTGCCGATCAATAGCCACTCGACGCTGTATTTCACCCTCAGCGACGGCAAGACCGTTGTTGTAGTGCCGGCCAACAGCACCACCGGCTCGATCACCGTGACCGCGCCGAATGACATCTATGTAGGCGCTCAGCCTGTCGTCAATGCCATCGACTCGGTCAGCGGTGCAGACGCGTGGAAGTTTGAAAAGCTGACCCTGGACAAGACAGAGATCAGCACCACCGTCACAGACGGACCAGACTCTGAGGACACCACCTTCCTGACCCTGTCTGCTACGCCGACAGTGGCCGAAGGCGGCAAGATCACCTACACCGCCACCCTGACCAACAAGGCCGGTACTGACCTGGTGATCAAACTGAGCAACGGCGAGAGCATCACCATTGCCGCGGGCTCGAAGGAAGCCTCGATCACCATCGATGCACCAAGCGATGACGTGTACCTCGATGCCGAAAACCTGAGCGTGACTGTCACCGGCACCACCGGTGGCGACTTCGAGAAGCTGGACGTCAGCAGCACTGCGGCTGTGACCAAGGTCACCGACACCATCGACACCACTACCGTCACCCTGACCGCCACGCAAAGCGTGGTCGAGGGCGGCGTGGTGACCTACACCGCGTCGGTCAACCACAAAGTCACCGGTTCCGATCTGGTGGTGAAACTGGCCAACGGCCAGACCATTACCATTCCGGTGGGCGAGTCGTCGGCTTCGGTACCGTTCACCGCCCCGAACAACGTCCACAACACCAACCTGGACCTGACCAACAAGATCACCAATATCTCGGGTGGCAACTACGAGAAGACCGTGGCCGTTGGCGAGCCGGTGACCACCGTCACCGACAATCCGGCCACTCCGGATGTCACCACGCTCACCCTGACCGCGACGGACACCGTGGCCGAAGGCGGCAAGATCACCTACACCGCTACCTTGACCAACAAGGCCGGTACCGACCTGGTGATCAAGCTGAGCAACGGTGAGACGATCACCATCGCCGCCGGTTCGAAAGAAGCCTCAATCACTATCGACGCCCCAAGCGACGACGTCTACGTCGATGCCGAAAACCTGAGCGTGACCGTTACCGGCACCACCGGTGGTGACTTCGAGAAGCTGGACGTCAGCAGCACTGCGGCTGTGACCAAGGTCACTGACACCATCGACACCACTACCGTCACCCTGACCGCCACGCAAAGCGTGGTCGAGGGCGGCGTAGTGACCTACACCGCGTCGGTTAACCACAAGGTCACCGGTTCCGATCTGGTAGTGAAACTGGCCAACGGCCAGACCATTACCATTCCGGTGGGCGAGTCGTCGGCTTCGGTACCGTTCACCGCGCCGAACAACGTCCATAACACCAACCTGGACCTGACCAACAAGATCACCGACATCTCGGGCGGCAATTACGAGAAGACCGTGGCCGTTGGCGAGCCGGTGACCACCGTCACCGACAACCCGGCGACTCCGGACATCACCACGCTCACCCTGTCTGCGACGGATACCGTGGCCGAAGGCGGCAAGATCACCTATACCGCCACCCTGACCAACAAGGCCGGCACTGACCTGGTGATCAAGCTGAGCAACGGTGAAAGCATCACCATCGCTGCGGGCTCGAAAGAAGCCTCGATCACCATCGATGCGCCGAGCGACGATGTGTATGTCGATGCCGAAGACCTGAGTGTAACCGTCACCGGAACCACCGGTGGCGACTTCGAGAAACTCGACGTCAGCAGCACCGCGGCTGTGACCAAGGTGACCGATACCATCGACACCACTACGGTGACCCTGACCGCCACGCAAAGTGTGGTCGAGGGCGGCGTGGTGACCTACACCGCATCGGTCAACCACAAAGT
>NZ_JBIGLU010000061.1:0-17824 GCF_043658375.1 Pseudomonas sp. PsB
TGGCCCGAAACAGATGTAGGAGCAGCCTTGTGCTGCGAAGCGCCGCGCGGGCGGCGCTCGATCTCATAGGCGCTGAACCTGTCATGGCGAACGCCTGTCAGCCCAGATGCATTCCCCAGACATGCCTCCTGCAGCCTACAAAAATCCCAGACTCTTCCTACGCCTCGGGACTGGCAACTCCACCCCCTGCGAAATACCCTACAACCTCTGTCGACACGCGTCTGATTGTTCCTGCAAATCCCGCACTCTAGGCTTTGCCCGTCGCTGACGGTTCAGCGATCGGGTGTGGAAACCCGGCAAGACATATGATGATTGTTGACACGACAGCTGTACGCGGGAGGCCTTCGGGCCTACCGGGTTCATCATATGCCTGGTTTTCCACCCCGTGTGCAGCTGTCACCCCAATGTGTGGAAACGGACGGGTGGCACATAACTCATATGATGACCATTCCATGACCGACGAAACCAAAACCACCCCCGGCGTTACCTACTTCTACCAAGGCGAAGGCCAAACCCATCCGCTGTTCCGTATCGCTGAGGGCATCCCCTGCCGCAGCGCCCGCGAGCAAGCCTCGGAGTTGATGGGCTATGCACGCGACTTATCACTGACCGGTTTGATGGATGGCGATCAGCAGATGCTCTGGGCATCGCATTACTTTGCAGCCATGGCCAAGGCGTTGTTGGATGATGCCGAGTTGGGTTTGATGCGCTGATCCTTGTATTGGCTGGGCTGGCCCTTTCGCGGCTAAAGCCGCTCCTACAGGGATTGTGCATGCCTCAGGTTATGCAGAATGCCTCAGGCTGTGCACAACTCCTGTGGGAGCGGGCGTGCCCGCGAACAACGGCGCAGCCGGTACCATACAATCAGTGGCAAACCGATCTTTACGTCATTTAGTGTTTGGCATAATGAGAAATTAGTGCAAGTAGAGCGGCGGAGGGCGACCAGCTGATAATTATCCATAGCCCGTTTGCCCAAGTAATTTGAGCGTTCCGCAGACCTGTTGGGTCACCTTCATAAGTGTTGGCTGCTTGCTGAATTTGCACCAGCGCTACCAAGGTTAAAGTCGCAGACGTGACCAGAAGCGCGAGCGGCAGCATGAACATGTTATAGAGCGATTGGCTATCCTCCGGCTGGTCGGGTGCCCAGAATTGCCAGCTCACGAAGAGCAGGTAAGGTACCCAATATCTCAATGTCACTCCAAGCGCTGTACCTTCGACGGTCAGATCCAATTCTTTGCTATAGGTGATTGCTCTTTTCATTAGGGGGTAAATCAAGAAAGAGCCAAACACGCCGCAGAGCAACGGGATTAGAGTGAACCCGCTTTGTCCTCGGATAAGTCTCCAGTGGCAATAGCTCCAATAGGGTATATAAAGGCCCCAGGTTAAGCAGGTCATGGTGATCAGCTTCGATGTAGAGACTACGTGAAGTCGGTGTTTTTGAATGCGCTGGTTTGCTTGAGGTTCGGTGTTATATGAAAGATTTGAGTTCATCTGTTTTGTCTCTCAGTCTAGCAGTTTCACCAGGTAATAGATGGCTATCCAAGCGATGCCAATGGTGTTTAGGGATGATGCAATAAGAATTTTTCTTCTTAACTTCTCAGGGAATTGTAAATGGTCTTGTTCATCCAATAGCCCGCTGCGAATGCTTGAGGCGGGGGACCCAATGGCGCCAGCGATTACAGAAATAACTAGAACTCTGGAACCTATTTTTTTCTCTCCCCACATGCCGGTCGCAAATGGAAGGCACGCGCTCCGTTGGAGTGCTGAGGTCATTTCTTTATATTGGCGAGAGCACGCAATGTGAAGGTCAGATACAAGCCCGATTAAGGCGAGGCAGATAGGAGTGCCTAACAGAAATAGTCTTAGTTTCACATCAAGATGCTCAATCATTTTGAAAATCTCGAAGCTCTGTTGTGGTTATATTATGAAATAGTTTATGATTAGCCAGCTAAACCCGGCGGTGTTAAGCCATGATGCGATAGTGATTTTGGCTTTCAGATGTTTAGGGAGCTGCTCAAAATCCCGTGCATCAAGCGAGCCTTTTCGAATGCTGGAGTTTGGCAGTGTGATAGCACCCGCTATCATGAACGTTACCAGCATTCTTGAACGTACACTTTTCTCTCCCCAAAGTCTGACGGAATATGAGAGGCATGGGCTTCGGTGGAGTGCTGCGGTCATTACTTCATATTGACGAGAGCATGCGATATGAAGATCCATCGCGAGTGCGGTTAGGCAGAGGCAGAAAGGGGAAGCGACTAAAAATAGTTTTAGCTTGATGTCGAGATGATTAATCATCTTGAAAAGCCTCGAAAATTATTTCGCCGATTTTTTCACCGCCTTTCATGCCTGCAAGGCTTCCCGCCAATGCTCCTCCGCCAGTGATAACTATTCCGCATACCAAGCTCGCAGGACCTGCTCTCCAACAAACTTGGGTTGCGGCCTTTCCTCCCATCTTTGCGCCAAACCATCCCCCGGCTAAGCCGCCAGAAAAATTTCCCGCTTCAGTAACTCGGACTTTTTCACAGGCCTTTGTATTGCCAGCCTGGCATACTTCGGAGACTTTTATTGCTGAGCCAATTCCACCAACAGCAATACCGATGCGCCCTCCGTGTTTCAAGTATTTAGCCATTTTGGCCAGCTTGTTTAAGTGTGTCGAGTAGCCAGGGATATGTCCTGGAGCGCCAGCTTTGCTCCAATGGTGCACCAAGCTTCTCGATGAGATTCCCAAGTCCCGTCGTAGGCTTTCATAGTTGCCAAGGTTGAGGTGTTTGTTCAGAACAGTCGCATTCAGGTTTGTGCTTAATTTTTTGAACAGTTTTTGACGTTCCGAAAAAAACTCTGGATGGCGAAGATGCCCATGCTTGATGAATTGCTGTCTATGCAGGTCTTCAATTTTTTGTAATGTGACGCTGATTTCATCCAACGATTTGGCAACCATCGCCTCAGCCACCCCCATCGCCAAGCTCACATCGCTGAGTAATCCGGCAATTTCGGCCTGATGGCGCACCAAGAAGTCAGCTTCTTCCGCTGTGAGATCTGCCAAGTCCTCCCGCGCCTGTTTCGCCGCACTCATCGCAAAATGCTCTTCCCGAGTGCACACCGGGCGCCTCAAACCATCACCAATGACAAAGATCTCACCTGCCTTGAAACCACGCTGATACGTCGGGTTCAGCCGCTCCAGAATTGACCGAGGCAGGTTGGCCTGCGGCGCGCCCAGCTCTGCCAGGACTTCCTGGTATGACATGCAGCGCGGAACGATGTAGAAGCCGGGTTCCATGCCTTGAGGAATGGGCGAGGGCTGAACCACCTCAGGCTGATAGGTACTTCTTATTGTGTTACCCGTCTGGGCCTGTGCTGGTGCCTCACGAACAGGCTCAGATGCGGGTGCCCTGCGCGAAGCCGGAGGTGCGTACCCATTTGCAACCAGGCGATTGCTGCCTTGTGGGCACCCGCATTGCACCAGTGCTCCGTCCAGAGCCGTGGGAATACCATCCTGCCGCCAGCGGACTTCGCCCTCGACGATGGTGCCCGCTTGTCCACATAGCGGGCAGGGTGTGGTCGGGTCGCCTTGAAGTAGCCAGTCGCGGCCATGCACACGGCCCCTGGCTTGGCTGGCAATGCAGATGGCGCCTGTGGTGGTCTCGTCGCCGTCCAGGCCTTGGTATCGGCCGAAGATGTTCATGCGCATGCTCATGGCTCGCCTCTTTTTCAGGTGGAAGCCAGGAACCTAGCAGGCGGTTGGCGGGTATTTTCGGGGTGGCGGGGGTTTAGGAAGGGTCCTACAAGGAATAGAGATTTGGACTACGTTATTTTATTGATGGCAATGCCGGCCTCTTCGCGGGCATGCCCGCTCTCATAGAACAACACATGACTCATTGGTTTGGCGAGGTTCTGTAGGAGCAGCCTTGTGCTGCGAAGAGGCCGGTACTGACAAAGCCTGTCTGTTGCTTGTACCGGCCTCTTCGCAGCACAAGGCTGCTCCTACAACGGACGCGTCAGGCGAGCGATATTTGTTCTCTGCGCGACAGCGCAGCCCAAAAGGGCTGGGCAATCTCCCACGGGGGTAGCGTCCCGTCCTGGCTGGCGCCATTCCTGTAGCGGTTATGGCCTTGCTCAGAGACCTTGAAACCTGCGCGGTCGGTGTGGGAGCGGGTTTACCCGCGAACACCGGCGCAGCCGGTGCCAGCCACCCCGTCGCCTGATTCGCGGGCACGCCCGCTCCCACAGGGATGGTGCTGGGCCTAAGGTTGGCGCCACTAAATCACCCCCCCACACCTTCGTCTGACAGTTACCGCTCGACTGCCAGGACACCGCTCGACATGAATGCCGACCAAACGCTCAAGCTCGCCCGCCGCTTCATCGAACTCAGCCCCGACAAGCGCCGCCTGTTCCTCAAGGCGCTGCAGGGCGAGGGCATGGATTTTTCCGTGCTGCCGATTGCGCCCGGGGTGGAGGTGGCCGAGCGTGACCAGCTGTCTTACGCCCAGCGGCGCATGTGGTTCCTCTGGCAGCTCGACCCGCAAGGTGCGGCGTACAACCTGCCCATGGCCGTGCGCCTGAATGGCCCGCTGGACCTGGCAGCCCTGCAGCACGCCTTCGATGCCCTGGTGGCCCGCCACGAAACCCTGCGCACCCGCTTCGTCGCCGACGGCGATGACGTGCGCCAGCAGGTCGATGCCAGCGCTGCCCCGTTGCAGCTGCGCCAGGATGCCATGGCCGGCCTGGACGAAGGCGCCCGTCAGGCCGCCATCGAAACCATCGCCGAAGCCGAAGCCCTGGCCCCCTTCGACCTGGCCAGCGGCCCGCTGTTGCGGGTGCGCCTGCTGCAACTGGCGGCACAGGAGCACATCCTGCTGCTCACCCTGCACCACATCGTCGCCGACGGCTGGTCGATGAACGTGCTGATCGACGAATTCCTGCACCTGTACGACGCCGCCGTGGCCGGCAGCGAAGCCCGCCTGCAACCGCTGCCGATCCAGTACCGCGACTACGCCCTGTGGCAGCGTAGCTGGCTCCAGGCCGGTGAGCAGGAGCGCCAGCTGGCCTACTGGCAGGCGCACCTGGGCGACGACCATTCGCCGCTGGAGCTGCCACTGGACCGCAGCCGCCAGGGCCGCCCCAGCTATCGCGGCGCGCGTCACGAGTTCCCCATCGCAGCAGATGTCGCCGAACGGCTGCGCGGCCTGGCACGCAAGCATAACGTCACCCTGTTCATGGTCCTGCTGGCCGCCTTCAAGCTGCTGCTGCAGCGCTACAGCGGCCAGTCGGCGATCCGTGTCGGCGTGCCCATCGCCAACCGCAACCGCAGCGAAAGCCAAGGGCTGATCGGCTGCTTCATCAATACCCAGGTACTGCACACCGAAATCGACCCGCTGCTGGATATCACCGGCCTGCTCCAGCGCGTGCGCGAAACCGCCGTAGGCGCGCAAAGCCACCAGGACCTGCCGTTCGAGCAACTGGTCGAAGCCCTGGACCTGCCGCGCAGCAGCGAGAGCCCGCTGTTCCGCGTGCTGTTCAACCACCAGGCGCAGGTGGCGGATGTGCAGGCCATCGAGACCCGCTCCGGCCTGAGCCTGGCGCCTGTCGTGCTGGCAAAGCACAGCGCCCGCTTCGACCTCGCGCTGGATACCGATGAGCGAGCGGGGCAGCTGCACGCAGCGTTCACCTATGCGACCGACGTGTTCGATACGGCCACCGTCGAAGCCCTTGGCGAGCAGTGGCTGGCCCTGGTGCAGGCATTGGCCGACGAAGCGGGTGGCGCAGTCGGGGAGCTGCCATTGCCAGGCCTGGCCCCTGCCATTGGCGCGCCTGCGCAGGCTGACGCAACGCTGCTGGTCCACCAGCGTTTTGCCTTGGCCGCCAGCCGCCACCCCGAACGCACGGCGGTGATGGCTGCGGGTGAGCAGGCCAGCTTCGCCGAACTCGATGCCCGCGCCGAGGCCATTGCAGGCCGGCTGGTGGAAGCCGGAGCAGGGCCGGACACACTGGTCGGCGTGCTGGCCGACCGCAGTGTCGGCATGCTCGCCAGTATCCTCGGCGTGCTCAAGGCCGGTGGCGCCTACCTGCCACTGGAGCCCGAGCAGCCGGCCGAACGCTTGGCCTACATGCTTGCCGACAGCGGCACGCGCCTGGTACTGGCGCCCGGTAACTGGCAGGCCGAACTGCCCGAGGGCGTGCAGCGCCTGGACTGGGCGCAAACCTACAACGGTAGCGCCGCCCGCATCGCCCCGACGCCGGCCAACCTGGCCTACGTGATCTACACCTCCGGCACCACCGGCCAGCCCAAAGGCGTGGCGATCAGCCACGGCGCCCTGGCCAACTACGTCGAAGGCATCGCCGCGCGCCTGCCGCTCGAGCGTATCCGCAGCATGGCCCAGGTCTCGACCCCGGCTGCCGACCTCGGCCACACCATGCTGTTCGGCGCCTTGTGCGGCGGCCATACCCTGCATTTGCTACTACGCGAGCAGGTGCTGGATGCCGAAGGCTTCGCCGCCTACCTGGCCGAGCACCAGGTAGACGCGCTGAAGATCGTACCGTCGCACCTGGAAGCCATGTTGGTAGCCGGCCGCTCGGCGCTGCCGGCACAGTGCCTGGTGCTCGGCGGCGAGGCCATCAGCCCGAGCCTGCTGGGCAAGGTCCGCAACCTGGCCCCGGCGCTCAAGGTGTTCAACCACTACGGCCCGACCGAAACCACCGTCGGTGTGCTGGTCGCCGAACTGAACGGGCAGGCCAGCCTCGGCCAGCCCCTGGCCAACACCCGCGTCGCGGTGCTCGACCGCTGCCTGCAACCCCTGCCGGCCAAAGCCAAGGGCGAGCTGTACATCGGTGGCGCCGGCCTGGCCCGTGGCTACCTGAACCGCCCGGCACTCACCGCCGAGCGCTTCGTCCCCGACCCGAACGGCACCCAGGGCCAGCGCCTGTACCGCAGCGGTGACTGGGTTCGCCAAGGCAGCGACCTGCAGTTCGCCGGGCGCATGGATGGCCAGGTGAAGGTCCGTGGCTATCGCGTGGAACTGGCCGAAATCGAAAACCAGCTGCGTGCCTTGGGCGGTGTCGCCAATGCCCTGGTTCGCGTGCATGGCCAGGCGCCGCAACTGCAACTGGCTGCCTGGCTGGTGCCCAGCCAGATGCCGGCCGACAGCCTGGCCTGGGAGGAGTCGGTCCGCGCCAGCCTCAAGAGCCTGCTGCCCGAGCATATGGTGCCGACCCACCTGATAGTGCTGGAGCACCTGCCGGTCACGGTCAACGGCAAGGTCGATGTCAAGGCGCTGCCGGAGCCCGTCGCCACCCAGGTGGCCTACCAGGCGCCGCAGACCCCGCTGCAAACGCAATTGGCGCAGATCTGGGCGCAAGTCCTGCAAGTACCGCAGGTAGGCCTGGGTGACAACTTCTTTGCCCTTGGAGGCCATTCGCTGCTGGCCACCCAGGCGGTATCGCGGATACGCAAGCAGCTGGGCGTGGATATCCCGCTGCGCAGCCTGTTCGACACCGTCGACCTGCAGGCCTTTGCCCAGGCAGTGGCCGAAGGCGAGCGGGGTGCAGGCCTGGACATCGAGATCCTCGACCGCCAGCAACCGCTGCCGGTGTCCCGCTCGCAGAACCGCCAGTGGCTGTTCTGGAAGCTCAACCCCGAAAGCCTGGCCTACAACACGCCGATGGCCGTGCGCATGCAGGGCCACCTCGACCACTGCGCCGTGCAGGCTGCGCTGGATGCCTTGGTAACCCGCCACGAATCGTTGCGCACGGTGTTCGTCGAGGCCGACGGCCTGCCCTGGCAGCGCATCCTGCCGGCCGCCACGGTAGCGATCGGTTTCGAAGACCTCAGCGGCCAGGACCACGCCGCGCAGATGCGCAAGCTGGAAGCCGAAGCCTTCGTCCCGTTCGACCTGGAGCACGGCCCGCTGCTGCGCGCACGCTTGTTCAAGGTGCATGCGCAGGAGCACCTGCTGTCGCTGACCTTGCACCATATTGTCTCCGATGGCTGGTCGATGAGCCTGCTGGTGCGCGAGTTCGCCGCCGCCTACAACGCCGCCGCCACGGGCCAGGCGCAAACCATCGCGCCACTGCCGGTGCAGTACGCCGACTTCGCCGCCTGGCAGCGCAAGTGGCTGGCCGAGGGGCAGATGCAGGCGCAGATCGACTACTGGAAGGCCCGCCTGGAAGATGATTTCGAAGTGCTGGAACTGCCTGCCGACCGTATTCGCCCGCAGGTCAAAAGCTACCAGGGCAGCCGCTTCGACGTGCGCCTGCCACAGGCCCTCACCGAGCGCCTGCGAGCACTGGCGGTGGCATCCAACGCCACGCTGTTCCATGTGTTCCTGGCAGCCTATGCCATCGTGCTGTCGCGCTACAGCCGCAAGGGCACGCTCAACATCGGCGTGCCGGTCACCAACCGCAACCGCCTGGAGCTGGAAGGGCTGATCGGCTTCTTCATCAACGTGGTGGTGGCCCGTATCAGTGTCGATGGCAGCCAGCCTTTCCCGCAGTTGCTGGCGGCGATCAAGGAAACCACCTTGCAGGCCCAGGCCAACAAGGACGTGCCGTTCCTCGAGGTAGCCGAGGCGCTGTACCCCGACCGTGGCCAAGGTGTGAACCCGTTCTTCCAGGTGCTGTACAACCACCTGCGCGACCTTGGCCAGCAGGTATCCAGCGATACCCTGCACGGCCTGCAGGTCAAGGAAGTAAACCTGCTGGAGCCGGGCGCGCAGTACGACATTTCGCTCAATACCCTGGAGCGCTCCGACGGCGTGACTGCGTCGTTCAACTATTCCACCGACCTGTTCGATGCCGCACGTATCGAGCGCATGGCCGGGCATTGGCAAGCACTGCTGGAAGCCATCTGCGCCGAGCCACAGCGCTGCATTGCCGAGCTGGACTTCCTTGGCAGTGCCGAACGCCAGCAGCTGACCCACGGCTGGAACCCGGCGCCCCAGGCTGGCAGCGGCTTGTGCGCGCACCAACTGCTGTCACTCCAGGCCCACGAGCGGCCGGATGCGCTGGCGCTGATCTTCGACGACCAGCAGATGACCTACGCCGAACTGGACCGCAGCAGCAACCAGTTGGCCCACCGCCTGCGGGCGCTGGGCGTGGGGCCGGACTGCCTGGTTGGCGTGGCTGTCGAACGCGGCCTGGGCATGGCCCTGGCGCTGATCGCCATTCACAAGGCGGGTGGCGCCTATGTGCCGCTGGACCCGGACTACCCGCAAGAACGCCTGGCCTACATGGTCGAGGACAGCAATATCGGCCTGCTGCTGGCCGACGTGCCCTCGCGTGAGCGCCTGCAACTGGGCAAGCAACTGCCCTGCGTGGTACTGGAGCCGGGCACCGAGTGGCTGCACGCCTGGCCCGCCGAGCCGCTGGCCAACCTGGCGGCACCGCACAACCTCGCCTACGTCATCTACACCTCCGGCTCCACTGGCATGCCCAAGGGCGTGGCCATCGACCACCAGGCCCTGTCGCTGTTCTGCCAGGTGGCCGGCGACTATTCGCGCCTCACCCCGGGCGATCGCGTGCTGCAGTTCGCCACGATCAGCTTCGATGGCTTCATCGAGCAGTTCTTCCCGCCGCTGGCCCAGGGCGCCTGTGTGGTGCTGCGCGACCTGCGGCTGTGGGACACCGCCACCCTGCTGGACGAGATCAACCGCCACGGCGTGACCGTGGCCGACCTGCCGGCGGCCTACTGGCGCCTGCTGGCGCTGGAGCGCCGAGCCCCCGAGGCCTACGGCCGGCTGAAGCAGATTCACGTGGGGGGAGAGGCGGTGCCGGAAGATGCCCTGCGCGCCTGGCTGGCCGACGGCCCGCCAGCGGTGCGCCTGCTGAACACCTACGGCCCGACCGAAGCCACCGTGGTCGCCACCACCTACGACTGCTCGCAGATGACCGTGGAGCAGATCAGCCAGGGCGGCGTGCCGATCGGCCGTGCCTTGCCGGGGCGTACCCTGCATGCCCTGGACGATGGCCTGGCCCCGACACCGGTGGGCGTACCCGGCGAGCTGTTCATCGGCGGGGCAGGGTGCCTGGCGCGCGGTTATCACCAGCGGCCGTCACTCACCGCCGAGCGTTTCATCCCCGACCCGTTCGACCCGGTTGGCGGTGGCCGCCTGTACCGCACCGGCGACCTCGGCTGCTACGACGAAAACGGCCAGCTGGCCTATCGCGGCCGGGTCGACCACCAGGTGAAGGTGCGCGGCTTCCGTATCGAGCTGGGCGAGATCGAGCAGTACCTGCGGGCGCACCCGGACGTTCGCGAAGCCACCGTGCTGGCCATCGACCTGCCCAGTGGCAAGCAGCTGTGCGCCTATGCGGTGCCGGCCGAAGGTTACCGCGGCGATCTGCGCCAGGCCCTGAAGCAGTACCTCAAGGCCAGCCTGCCGGACTACATGATCCCGGCCTACCTGGTGACCCTGCCGAGCATGCCGCTGACCCCCAGCGGCAAACTCGACCGCAAGGCCCTGCCACTGCCCGACCCGAACCAGCCACAGCATGACTACCAGGCGCCGCAGACCGAGCGGCAGCAGCAGTTGGCGAACATTTGGGCGCAGTTGCTGAACGTTGCCCGGGTCGGCCTGAACGACAACTTCTTCGAGCTGGGCGGCCACTCCTTGCTGGCGGCCCAGGCAGTGTCGCGGATCAACGTCGAGCTGGGGCTGGACATACCCCTGCGGCTGATCTTCAGCCACCCCGAACTACGCGCGTTCGCCCAGGCACTGGACGAGCAGGGCCTGTCGCTCTCCGACGATGGCCTGAGCGATATCGAACAAATGATGAATGCATTCACAGAGGCCTGACATGGAACTCACTGCCGCACAACGCATCGCCCAACGTTTCGTTGGCCTCCCCGTGGAGCAACGCCAGCAGATCCTGGAAAAGATGCAGGCCACCGGGCAGAGCTTCCGCCTGCTGCCCATCGTGCCCGCGCGCCAGGGCCTGGCGCGCATTCCGCTGTCGTACGCCCAGCAACGTCTGCTGTTTCTCTGGCAGCTGGAGCCCGACAGCCCGGCCTACAACGTGCCAATGGCGGTACGCCTGAAGGGCGCGCTGGACCAGGCGGTGCTGCAGCAGGCGCTGGATGCGCTGGTGCAACGCCACGAGTCGCTGCGCACGCGCTTCGCCTCGGAGGAGGGCGAGTTCTACCAGGAAATCCTCGAGCACTGCCCGCTGGCGCTGGAACGGGTGATGTTCGACGGTGCCGCCGACGAGGCAGCGCTGAGCGTGGCCGTGGACGCCGCCCTCAAGCAGCCCTTCGACCTGCTGGCCGGCCCGCTGCTGCGGGTGACCCTGCTGCGCGTGGCCGCCGATCACCACGTGCTGGCGCTGAGCATGCACCACATCATCTCCGACGGCTGGTCCAGCGATGTGCTGGTGCAGGAATTCATCCAGCTGTACAGCGCCCTGGCCGAAGGCCGGCAGGCCGAGTTGCCGGCGTTGCCGATCCAGTACGCCGACTACGCCATCTGGCAGCGCGCCTGGCTCGAGGCCGGTGAAGCGCAGCGCCAGCTGGCCTACTGGCAGGCCCAGTTGGGCGACGAGCAGCCGGTGCTGAGCCTGCCGCTGGACTTCGAGCGCCCGGCCACGCCCAGCCAGCGTGGCGCGGTGGTGCGCGTGGACATCGGCGCCGAACAGGCCGAGGCCCTGCGCAGCCAGGCGCGCAAGAGTGGCCACACGTTGTTCGTGCTGGTACTGGCGGCCATGGCGGTGGTGCTGTCGCGCTACAGCGGCCAGGCCGACATCCGCATCGGCGCCCCGAACGCCGGGCGCAACCGCAAGGAGCTGGAAGGCCTGATCGGCTTCTTCATCAACACCCAGGTGCTGCGCGTGCAGGTGGACGAGCGCGCCACCTTCGCCGCGCTGCTGGAGCAGGTAAAAGACGTGATCGGCGGCGCCCAGTCGCACCAGGAACTGCCGTTCGAGCACCTGGTCGATGCCTTGCTGCCCGAGCGCAACCTGGCCCACAACCCGCTGTTCCAGTTCAAGATCAACCAGCACGTGGCCGCCAGCGATGCAGGGCGCAAGCGCCTGGGCGCGCTGGAGGTGGAAGGCTTTGCCCGTGACGGTGGCGATGCCCGCTTCGACCTGGCGTTCGACTTCTCCGACAAGGCCGACGGCATCGAAGGCTACTTCACCTACGCCACCGACCTGTTCGAGCAGGCCACCATCGAACGCATGGCCGCTTCGCTGCGCCAGGTGCTGGATGCGCTGATCCGTGACCCGCAGCAGGCGATCGTCGACAGCCCGCAAGTGGCGACGCTGCTGCCGGCAGCCACGCAGGCCTACCCGCACGGCAACTTCCTCGCTTTGTGGCGCCAGGCAATGGCGCAAGGCCAGGCCCGCGGCGGTGTGCGTGCCGGTGACCGGTTCATGACCCAGGCCGGGCTGGAGGCGGCGTCCAACCGCCTGGCCGACTACCTGCGCCAGCACGGCGTCGGTGCCGGCAGCATCGTCGCCCTGTGCCTGCCACGCTCCATCGAGTGGGTCGGCGCCTTGCTCGCAGTGCTCAAGACCGGCGCCGCCTATCTGCCGCTGGACACCCAGCAGCCGCCGGAGCGCCTGCAACAACTGATTGCCGACAGTGGCGCCGCCGTACTTCTGCATGAGCCGGGCGACCAGCGCTTCGCCGGCCTGGACGGCGTGCAGCTGATTGCCTGCGATCACGCCGCCTGGGCAACTTGCAGCGACAGCCCGGTCGAGGTGGCCATCGCCGCCGAACAACCGGCCTATCTGATCTACACCTCGGGCTCGACCGGCCAGCCGAAAGGCGTGGTAGTCAGCCACGGGGCGCTGGCCAGCTACACCCAGGCGGTGCTGGAGCGCCTGCAACTGCCTGCCGCGGCAAGCATGGCGATGGTGTCCACCACCGCGGCCGACCTGGGCCACACCGTGCTGTTCGGTGCCCTGGCCTCGGGCCGCCTGCTGCACCTGTTGCCACAGGAACTGGCGTTCGACCCGGATGGCTTCGCCAGCTACATGGCGCAGCACCAGGTCGGCGTGCTCAAGCTGGTGCCGAGCCACCTGCAAGGCTTGCTGCAAGCTGCCCGCGCCGCCGATGTGCTGCCCGCCGAGGCATTGATCCTGGGTGGTGAGGCATGCAGCTGGGGCCTGTTGGAAAAAATCCGCGAACTGCGCCCGGCTTGCCGGGTCATCAACCACTACGGCCCGACCGAAACCACTGTCGGCGTGCTCACCTTCGAGTCGGGGCAGCCGCTGCCAGGTTGCCGCACGGTGCCGGTCGGGCGCCCGCTGGGCAACGCCTGCGCCCAGGTGCTGGATGGCTACCTCAACCCGTTGGCGGCGCAGGTGCCCGGTGAGCTTTACCTGGGCGGGCAAGGCGTCGCCCAGGGCTACCTGGGCCAGCCAGCGTTGACCGCCGAACGCTTCGTGCCGACCGAGGGTGGTGCCCGCCTGTACCGCACCGGCGACCGCGCGCGGCTGACTGCCGATGGCCTGGTCGAGTTCATCGGCCGTGCCGACGATCAGGTGAAGATCCGTGGCTATCGCGTGGAGCCAGGTGAAGTCGGCCGGGTGCTGGCCGGCCTGCCCGGTGTCAGCGAGGCCGTGGTACTGGCCTTGCCACTGGAGGGCGATGCCGAGCGCTTGCAGCTGGTGGCCTACGGTGTGGCCGACGCCGGTGTGACCGTGCAGCAACTGCAGGCGCAATTGCAGGCACGCCTGCCGGACTACATGGTGCCGGCGCAGATACTGCTGCTGGAGCGCCTGCCACTGACCGCCAACGGCAAGCTCGACAAGCGTGCCTTACCGGCACCGGGCGCGGTCAGCCGTGGCTATGTGGCGCCGCAAGGCGATATCGAGGAGAAGCTGGCCGCAGTGTGGGCCGATGTGCTCAAGCTGGAGCAGGTCGGCAGCACCGACAATTTCTTCGAACTGGGCGGCGACTCGATCCTCAGCCTGCAGATCATCGCCCGGGCCAAACGCCAGGGCATCAGGATCACTCCCAAGCAGTTGTTCGAACAACAGACCATCGCCCAGCTGGCCCAGGTAGCCAAGCGCATCGAGGCCAAGCACGCGGTTGCGACCGCAGCCGTGGACACCGCCACCAGCGGCGAGGTGGCATTGCTGCCGGCCCAGGCGCGTTTCTTCGAGATGGAGATCGCCCAGCCGGCGCATTGGAACCAATCGGTGCTGCTCAAGCCTGCCAGCCCGGTGCAGGTGCAACACCTGCAGGCAGCCCTGCGCGCCGTGGTCGAGCAGCATGATGCCCTGCGCCTGCGCTTCAGCCGTGGCGAAAGCCAGTGGCAGGCGCGCTTCCAGCCGCTGGACAATGCACCACTGCTGCGCCAGCGCAACCTGGCTGCGCTGAGTGAGCTGGACGCCGCCGGCAACCAGGTGCAGGCCAGCCTGAACCTGGAGCACGGGCCGCTGCTGCGTGCCGAACTGTTCGATTTCGCCGATGGCCAGCAGCGCCTGCTGCTGGTGGTCCATCACCTGGTGGTCGACGGTGTGTCGTGGCGGGTGTTGCTGGAAGACCTGCAAGCGGCCTACCGGCAATTGCTGAACGGCCAGGCCGTGAGCCTGCCCGCCAAGACCACCTCGGTGAAGACCTGGGCCGAGCGCCTGGCCAGCCATGCCGGCAGCCCCGCATTGCAAGCACAGCACGACTACTGGCTGAAGGCGCTGGCCGGCGACCACGCCGAACTGCCGCGTGACAACCCGCAGGGCAGCCTGGCCAACACCCATGCCCGTACCGCCGCCACACGGCTGGATGCCGAGCGCACCGCCAAGCTGCTGAAACAGGCCCCGGCGGCCTACCGCACGCAGATCAACGACCTGCTGCTGACCGCGCTGGCGCGCACCCTGTGCCAGTGGAGCGCACAGGACAACGTGCAGGTACTGCTGGAGGGCCATGGCCGCGAAGACCTGTTCGACGACCTCGACCTCAGCCGCACCGTGGGCTGGTTCACCAGCCTGTTCCCGGTGCGTCTCACACCCGGCCAGGACCTTGGCCTGTCGATCAAGGCGATCAAGGAGCAACTGCGCGGCGTGCCGGACAAAGGCCTCGGCTACGGCTTGCTGCGTTACTTTGGCGATGCTGAAGTGCGTGACCGGCTCGAGCGTGCCGCCCAGGCCCGTGTCACCTTCAACTACCTGGGCCAGTTCGATGCCAGCTTCGATGCCGAGGCCGGCGCCCTGTTCACTCCGAGCGGGGAAAGCGCAGGCCGTACCCAATGTGCCGGCGCACAACTGGGCAACTGGCTGAGCATCACCGGCCAGGTTTACGGCGGCGAGCTGTTCCTGGAGTGGACCTACAGCGCCGACGTTCATCACCCGGCCACCATCGAGAAGCTGGCCCAGGCCTACGGGCAGGCCTTGGCAGAGCTGGTCGAGCACTGCTGCGATGCGCGGCACCAGGGCGTGACGCCGTCGGACTTCCCGCTGGCCGCGCTGACCCAGGCGCAACTGGACAGCCTGCCGCTGGAGGCCGGGCAGATCGCCGATGTGTACCCGCTATCACCCATGCAGCAGGGCATGTTGTTCCACACCCTTTACGACCAGCAGGCCGGCAACTACATCAACCAGCTGCGCGTGGATGTGGAGGGGCTGGATGTGCAGCGTTTCCACCAGGCCTGGCAGGCCACGCTCGATGCCCACGACATCCTGCGCAGCGGTTTCATCTTGCAAGGCGAACTGGAGCAGGCCGTACAGGTGGTACGCAAGGCCGTCGAATTGCCGTGCCGCGAGCATGACTGGCGTGGTCAGCCGGCGCTGGAGCCGGCATTGCAGGCCCTGGCCGAGGGTGAGCGCCAGCGCGGTTTCGACCTTGCTGCCGCGCCGCTGCTGCGCCTGGTACTGGTACGCACGGGCGATACCCGCCACCACCTGATCTACACCAACCACCACATCCTCATGGACGGCTGGAGCACCTCGCGCCTGTTGGGCGAAGTGCTCCAGCGCTATGCCGGCCTGGCGCCGCAGGCACCGGCCACGCACTACCGCGACTACATCGCCTGGCTGCAGGGTCAGGACGGGGCCGTTGCCGAAGCCTTCTGGAAAGCCCAGCTTGCGGCCCTGGACGAGCCGACCCGCCTGGCCCAGGCCATCGCCGGCAGTGCAGGCGCAAGCGGTAGCGGTCATGGCGACCACCGCCTGGCCTTCGACCCTGAGCAGACCGCGTGCATCGAAGCCTTCGCCCGGGCCAACCGGGTCACGGTCAACACCCTGGTGCAATCGGCCTGGCTGCTGCTGTTGCAGCGCTGCACCGGCCAGGCCAGCGTGTGCTTCGGCGCCACGGTCGCCGGCCGCCCGGCAGACCTGCCGGGGGTGGAGGAACAGATCGGCCTGTTCATCAACACCTTGCCGGTGATCGGCGCCCCGCGTGCCGAGCAGACCGTGGCCGAGTGGATCGGCCAGGTGCAGGCCGGCAACCTGGCCGTGCGCGAGTTCGAGCACACCCCTCTGTACGATGTGCAGCGCTGGGCGGGGCAGGGCGGTGACGCCTTGTTCGACAGCATCCTGGTGTTCGAGAACTACCCGGTGGCCGAGGCGCTGCAACAGGGCGCGCCCGGTGGCCTGCGCTTCGGCGATGTGGCCGTGCAGGAGCAGACCAACTACCCGCTGACCCTGGTGGTGGAACTGGGCACCACGCTGTCGATGCAGTACAGCCATGACCGTGCGCTGTGGAGCGACGAGAGCATTGGCCGCCTGGCTGGCTACTTTGCCAACCTGCTGCAGGCGCTGGTGGAGAATGCTGACGCGGTGATTGGCGAGCTGCCAATGCTGGGCTTGCCAGAACAGCGACAGATGGTCGAAGGCTGGAACGAAACCCAGGCGGCGTACCCGGACGAGCGCAGCATTCACCAGCTGATCGAAGCCCAGGTGTTCGCCACCCCGGATGCCCCGGCGCTGGCCTTTGGCGAGCAGACCCTGAGCTATGCCGAGCTCAACCGCCGTAGCAACCAGCTGGCGCACAAGCTACGCGAGCAGGGCGTGGGCCCGGACGTGCTGGTGGGCATCGCCATGGAGCGCAGCCTGGAGATGGTCATCGGCCTGCTGGGTATCGTGAAGGCCGGTGGCGCTTATGTGCCGCTGGACCCGGAATATCCCCAGGACCGTCTGAGCTACATGTTCGAGGACAGCGGCATCGCCTTGCTGCTGACCCAGTCGCACTTGCGCGAGACCCTGCCGATCCCGGCCGGCCTGCGCAGCCTGGACCTGGATACCGAGAACTTCGACGGCTACAGCGATGCCAACCCGAATGTCGACGTGGCCCCGCTGAACCTCGCCTACGTGATCTACACCTCCGGCTCCACCGGTCGCCCGAAGGGCGCTGGCAACAGCCATCAGGCGCTGGTCAACCGCCTGTGCTGGATGCAGAAGGCCTACGGGCTGGACGCCAGCGACAGCGTGTTGCAGAAAACCCCGTTCAGCTTCGACGTGTCGGTGTGGGAGTTCTTCTGGCCGCTGATGACCGGCGCGCGCCTGGTCGTGGCCCAGCCCGGCGCGCACCGCGACCCGCAGCTGCTGGTCGAAACCATCAACCACCACGGCATCAGCACGCTGCACTTCGTGCCGTCGATGCTGCAGGCGTTCATGACCCACGAAGCGGTCGAAAGCTGCATCAGCCTCAAGCGCGTGGTGTGCAGCGGTGAAGCGTTGCCGGCCGAGCTGGCCCGCCAGACCCTGCAACGCCTGCCAGCGGCGGGCCTGTACAACCTGTACGGCCCGACCGAAGCGGCGATCGATGTGACCCACTGGACCTGCCAGCCGGACGAAAGCATCAGCGTGCCGATCGGCCGGCCGATCGACAACCTCAAGACCCACATCCTCGAAGGCAGCCTGCAACCGGCGGTGCGCGGCAGTGCCGGCGAGCTGT
>NZ_JBIGLU010000062.1:0-16845 GCF_043658375.1 Pseudomonas sp. PsB
TGGTGGGTGATGACGGGATCGAACCGCCGACCCTCTGCTTGTAAGGCAGATGCTCTCCCGGCTGAGCTAATCACCCTTCGTCTCGGTGTGGCGCGCATTCTACGGACGGCCCCGTACCCTGGCAAGCACTTTTTTAACTTTTTTCAAAAAAAACCTCAGGCCTTTCAAAGACCTAGCGTTGCCACGTGCATCTTTACATCCAGCTACAGCTACTGGCACTCCGACAGGGTTGGCCTGAGAGCACCGCTCGGAGAATAATGCCCGCCTTATGCATTAAGGAGAGATTGCCCCTCATGTGGTTCAAGAACCTGCTGACCTACCGCCTGACCCAGGAAGTCCCGTTCGAGCCTGAAGCGCTGGAAGCGGCCCTGGCCAGCAAGCCGGCCCGCCCCTGCGCCAGCCAGGAGCTGACCACCTATGGTTTCGTCGCGCCATTCGGCAAGGGCGAAGACGCTCCCCTGGTGCATGTCAGCGGCGAGTACCTGCTGATTGCCGCGCGCAAGGAAGAACGCATCCTGCCCAGCAGCGTGGTCAACGACGCGGTGAAGGAAAAGGTCGAAGAGATCGAGACCGAGCAGATGCGCAAGGTCTATAAAAAGGAACGCGACCAGATCAAGGACGAGATCATCCAGGCCTTCCTGCCGCGCGCGTTCATCCGCCGCTCGATGATCTTCGCTGCCATTGCCCCACGCCTGGGCGTGATCCTGGTCAACTCGGCCAGCGCCAAGCGTGCCGAAGACCTGCTGTCGACCCTGCGTGAAGTGATGGGCTCGCTGCCGGTACGCCCGGCCACCGTGAAAATCGCACCGGTTGCCACCATGACCGAGTGGGTCAAGTCGCAGGAAGCTGCCGAAGGCTTCTATGTGCTGGACGAGTGCGAACTGCGCGACACCGCCGAAGATGGCGGTATCGTGCGCTGCAAGCGCCAGGACCTGACCGGCGAGGAAATCCAGCTGCACCTGAGCACTGGCAAGGTGGTCACCCAGCTGGCCCTGGCCTGGCAGGACAAGCTGTCGTTCATTCTGGATGACAAGATGGTGATCAAGCGCCTGAAGTTCGAAGAGCTGCTGCAGGAGCAGGCCGAACAGGATGGTGGCGATGAGGCTGCGCAGCAGTTCGATGCCAGCTTCCAGCTGATGATGATGACCTTTGCCGAATTCCTGCCGGTGCTGTTCGAGGCGCTGGGTGGGGAAGAGATTCCGCAAGGGGTCTGACTGGTTTTGAAATGCCGGTGCTGGCCTGGGAGATATCCTCAGACAGTACTGGCCTCTTCGCGGGCTTGCCCGCTCCCACAGGTACACCACAGTTTCTGAGTACTGTGGTGTACCTGTGGGAGCGGGCAAGCCCGCGAAAGGGCCAGTGAAATTCTTGAAGCCATAAAACAGAAAAGGAATTGCCCCATGCGTGCCCTCGCCACCCTCAGCCGCTTCGTCGGCAATACCTTCGCCCTGTGGGTGCTGGTGTTCGCCGTACTGGCCTTCCTGCAACCGCAATGGTTCATCGCCCTGAAGGTGGCCATCGTGCCGCTGCTGGGCCTGGTGATGTTCGGCATGGGCCTCACACTCAAGCTCGATGACTTCGCCGCCCTCGCCCGCCAGCCCTGGCGGGTGATGCTGGGGGTGGTCGCGCACTTCGTGATCATGCCGGGCATGGCCTGGCTGCTGTGCCAGCTGTTCCACCTGCCGCCGGAAATCGCCGTGGGCGTGATCCTGGTTGGCTGCTGCCCGAGCGGCACGGCGTCGAACGTGATGGTCTGGCTGTCCCGGGGCGACCTGGCGCTGGCGGTGGCGATCGCTGCGGTGACCACCCTGCTCGCCCCGCTGCTGACCCCGGCGCTGATCTGGTTCCTGGCCTCGGCCTGGCTGCCGGTGTCCTTCATGGACATGTTCTGGTCGATCCTGCAGCTGGTGATGCTGCCGATCGTGCTCGGCGTACTGGCCCAGCGGCTGCTTGGCGCGCGGGTGCAGGCGGCGGTGCAGGTGCTGCCGCTGGTGTCGGTGGTGAGTATCGTGATGATCGTGTGCGCGGTGGTGGCGGCCAGCCAGGCGAAGATCGCCGAGTCGGGGCTGCTGATCATGGCGGTGGTGATATTGCACAACAGCTTCGGCTACTTGCTGGGGTACCTGACCGGCAGGCTGTGCAAGCTGCCACTGGCACAGCGCAAGTCGCTGGCGCTGGAGGTGGGCATGCAGAACTCCGGGCTGGGCGCCGCACTGGCGGCGGCGCATTTTTCGCCGCTGGCTGCGGTGCCGAGTGCGTTGTTCAGCGTTTGGCACAATATTTCCGGGGCGCTGCTGTCGACCTGGTTCCGGCGCATGGAGGAACCTGTGGCAGAAGCAGAAGGTGGGGAGCCGGCCAGGCATTGATGTTGTCTGCACTGGCCCTTTCGCGGGTAAACCCGCTCCCACAGGTACTGCACAAGTCTGAAAGTTGTGGAGATCCCTGTGGGAGCGGGTTTACCCGCGAAGAGGCCCGCACAGGCTTGCCCAGAGGGCTGCATATGTGCACCATGGCACCCACTGTGAGGACGACCTCACGACGCACCGCGTGACCATTCCGGGGACGGCCCCATCATTCACAACGATGGAGAAGCACCATGTCCTGGATCATCCTGTTCTTCGCCGGCCTGTTCGAGGTCGGCTGGGCCGTCGGCCTGAAATACACCGACGGCTTCAGCAAGCCTCTGCCCACCGTCCTCACCGTCGCCGCCATGGCCATCAGCCTGGGCCTGCTGGGCCTGGCCATGAAAGAGCTGCCGCTGGGTACCGCCTATGCCATCTGGACCGGCGTCGGCGCCGTCGGCACGGTGATCGCCGGCATCATCCTGTTCGGCGAGTCCATGGCCCTGGTACGCCTGGTCAGCGTGGCGCTGATCATTACCGGCCTGGTCGGCCTGAAAGTCAGCGCCAGCTGACGCCCTCCCCTAGCGCAGGTTGCCGCGCAGGCGGCTGACCTGCTCACGCAAGGCTTCTGGCTGCGCCGCCTCCACCGGGATGGCGGCGCCTGCCACGATGGTCACCCGCGACCACAGGCGCTTGAAAAAGCCCTTGGCCGGGTCACGGCTGAAGAAGCTGCCCCACAGCCCCTGTAAGGCCAACGGAATGACCGGCACCGGGGTTTCTTCGAGGATGCGGTTGACGCCACCCTTGAACACATCGATTTCGCCATCCCCGGTCAGCTTGCCTTCAGGGAAGATGCATACCAGCTCGCCATCGGCCAGGTATTCGGCAATGCGCGCGAAAGCACGTTCGTAGATGGCCAGGTCTTCGTTGCGCCCGGCAATCGGGATGGCGCCTGCGGTGCGGAACACGAAGTTGAGTACCGGCAGGTTGTAGATCTTGTAGTACATGACGAAGCGGATCGGCCGGCGGATCGCCCCACCCAGCAGCAGCGCATCAACGAACGACACGTGGTTGCACACCAGCAGCGCTGCGCCTTCGTCGGGAATGCGCTCGAGGTCGCGGTGCTGCACACGGTACATCGAATGGCTGAGCAGCCAGATCAGGAAGCGCATGGTGAACTCGGGCACGATCCTGAAGATATAGGCGTTGACCGCGATGTTGAGCAGCGACACCATCAGGAACAGCTGCGGGATGGTCAGCTCGGCCAGGCCCAGCAGGATGATGGTGAGCACTGCCGACACCACCATGAACAGGGCATTGAGGATGTTGTTGGCAGCGATCACCCGGGCGCGCTGGTCTTCGGCGGTGCGGGCCTGGATCAGTGCATACAGCGGTACGATGTAGAAGCCGCCGAACACCCCAAGGCCGACGATCGACAGCAGGATCCACCAGGCCTGGCCCATGCCCAACAGCGCCAGCCAGTCGTGCGGTGCCGCCACAGCCGGTACATCGCCGGAGTGCCACCACCAAAGCAGGCCGAACAGGCTCAGGCCGAACGAGCCGAACGGCACCAGGCCGATTTCCACCTTGCGCCCGCTCAGCCGCTCGCACAGCAGCGAACCCAGGGCAATCCCCACCGAGAACAGGGTCAGCACCAGTGTCACCACCGTGCCATCACCGTGCAGCCAGTCCTTGGCGTAGGCCGGGATCTGCGTGAGGTAGATGGCACCGACGAACCAGAACCACGAGTTGCCGACGATCGAGCGCGACACCGCCGGCGGCTGCCCCAGGCCCATGCGCAGGATCGCCCACGACTGCCTGAAGATGTTCCAGTCCAGCGGCATTTGCGGTGAAGCGGCAGCGGCCCGCGGGATCCAGCGGCTGGCCAGGTAACCAAGCACGGCGGTGCCGACCACGCCACCAGCCACCACGGTGGCATAGCTGTCGGCCGACATCATCACCCCGGCGCCGATGGTGCCGGCGAGGATGGCCAGGAAGGTACCGGTTTCCACCAGCCCGTTGCCGCCGACCAGTTCTTCCTCGCGCAGGGCCTGCGGCAGGATCGAGTACTTCACCGGCCCGAACAGCGCCGAGTGGGTCCCCATGCCGAACAGCGCCACCAGCATCAGCGCCAGGTGGTTGGTGATGAAGCCGAGCGCGCCTACCGCCATGATCGCGATCTCGGCCAGCTTGATGGCCCGGATCAGCGCATCCTTGGCGAATTTCTCGCCAAACTGCCCGCCCAGCGCAGAGAACAGGAAGAACGGCAGGATGAACAGCAGGGCGCACAGGTTGACCCAGATCGAACGGTCACCGTCGCCCAGGCTGAGCTTGAACAGGATCGCCAGGATCAGCGACTGCTTGAACAGGTTGTCGTTGAAGGCACCCAGCGACTGGGTGATGAAAAACGGCAGGAAACGCCGCTTGCCGAGCAAGGTGAATTGCGAGGAGTGACTCATCGTCCTTGGTCCTGAGGGCTTTTCAATTGGAGGCGCGCCGGGCGCGACAAGCCACAAATCTGCATGGGAAATGCACTGACTGGCAAGCGCTCGTGGATTTCGCAGGGCTGTACCGCCCCTGTGGGAGCGGGCGTGCCCGCGAAAGGCCTGCGCAGCAGGCCTCTGTTGGCATATTCTGGCCCCCGGCAAAACAGAACAACAAGGACGTGGCAATGCTCGCCGCCATCAAACGCTACCCGCACACTGTGCGCCTGCTGCTCGGCACCACCTTCACCCTCACCGTCGCCCGCGCCCTTACCCTGCCCTACCTGGTGGTGTACCTGGCCGACAACTTCCAGCTGCCGATCAGCCAGATCGGCCTGCTGATCGGTGGCGCGCTGATCATCGCCTCGCTGCTGAGCCTGTATGGCGGCCACCTGGTGGATACCTTGCGCAACCACACACTGGTCAGCGCCAGCACCCTGCTGTTTGCCCTGGCCTTCGTCGGCGCGGTCATCAGCAATTCGGCGCTACTGTTCTTTCTCTGCCTGGTGCTGATCAACCTGGCCCTGGCAGTGGTCGACATCGCCGCCAAGGCGGGCTTCTGCGCGTTGCTGCCGGTGGAGGAACGGGCCGAGGTGTTCGCCATCAAGTACACCCTCAGCAACGTCGGCTACGCCGCCGGCCCGCTGCTGGGCGTGGCCATGCTGGAGCTGAACGACCATATGCCGTTCATCGCCTCTGCCCTGCTCGGCCTGGCCATGTGCCTGGCCTACTGGCGCCTGGGGGACCGCAGCCTGCAGGCCAGTGCACCGGACAAGCCCGGGGTCGGCTTTGGCCAGGTGGCGCTGGGGCTGGCCCGTGACCGGCGGCTGGTATGCTTCACCCTGGGCGGGGTGCTGAGCGCGGTGGTGTTCGGCCAGTTCACCGCCTACCTGTCGCAGTATCTGGTGGTGACCAGCAGCCCGGCCGAGGCGGCGCGCCTGATCGGTTACCTGGTGACCACCAACGCGGTGACGGTGATTGCCCTGCAGTACATGATCGGCCGCCGCATCAGCCGCCAGCGCCTGATGCCCTGGCTGCTGGCCGGCATGGGCCTGTTCATCGCAGGGCTGCTGGGCTTTGCCCTGGCCGGTTCGGCGCTGGCGTGGTGCCTGGCGATGCTGGTGTTCACCCTGGGCGAGATCATCGTGATCCCGGCCGAGTACATGTTCATCGACCTGATCGCGCCGGAGCACTTGCGTGGGGTGTATTACGGTGCGCAGAACCTGTCCAACCTCGGTGCGGCGCTGGGGCCGGTGATGGTGGGGTTTGCCCTGGTGCATCTGTGGCCGGGGGCGATCTTCTACCTGCTGGTGTTGTCGGTGATACTGGCGGGGGTGTTTTATTGGCTGGGTACCCGCAGTAATTGATGTTGGCTGTACTGGCCTCTTCGCGGGCGTGCCCGCGAAGAGGCCGGTACAGGATGCCACCTGCGACCACCTGCCACTGCGACCATCGTCTGCGCTGACGAAGCGGCACCTGCGTGCCAGACTGATTGATCGGGACCGCGTTATCTTTTTGCTTCGGAGTCTTCATGTCGTTGTCCAGCGGGCTGATCGCCGTGGTCGCCCTGGCCTATATGGCCATCATGTTCGCCATCGCCTTCTACGGCGACCGCCGCAGCACGCCGTTGCCGCCGAAGCTGCGTGCCTGGGTGTACAGCCTGTCGCTGGCCGTGTACTGCACCAGCTGGACCTTCTTCGGCGCGGTCGGCCAGGCCGCCGAACAGCTCTGGGCATTCCTGCCGATCTACCTGGGCCCGGTGCTGCTGCTGATCTTCGCGCCCTGGGTGCTGCAGAAGATGGTGCTGATCAGCAAGCAACAGAACATCACCTCGATCGCCGACTTCATCGCCGCGCGCTACGGCAAGTCGCAGTCCCTGGCGGTGGTCGTGGCGCTGATCTGCCTGGTCGGCGTGCTGCCGTACATCGCCTTGCAGCTCAAGGGCATCGTGCTGGGCGTGAACCTGCTGATCGGCGCCAATGCCGACGCCACCGGCACCCGCGTGCAGGACACCGCGCTGGTGGTGTCGCTGGTACTGGCGCTGTTCGCCATCGTCTTCGGTACCCGCAGCCTGGACGTGACCGAACACCACCGTGGCATGGTCCTGGCGATTGCCTTCGAATCGCTGATCAAGCTGCTGGCCTTCCTCGCCGTGGGCATCTTCATCGTCTTCAACCTGTATGACGGCTTCGACGACCTGTTCAGCCAGGCCCGCCAGTCGATCCACCTGCAGGATTATTGGCAGGAAACCATCAACTGGCCGTCGATGGTGGTGCAGACCGCCGTGGCGATGATGGCGATCATCTGCCTGCCACGGCAGTTCCACGTCACCGTGGTGGAGAACATCGAACCCCAGGACATGCGCCTGGCGCGCTGGGTATTCCCGATGTACCTGGCGCTGGCCGCGCTGTTCGTGGTGCCGATCGCCCTGGCCGGGCAGATGCTGCTGCCGGGCACGGTGATCTCCGATTCGTTCGTCATCAGCCTGCCGCTGGCCGAGGCACACCCGAGCCTGGCCCTGCTGGCATTCATCGGCGGTGCCTCGGCGGCCACCGGCATGGTCATCGTCGAGGCCGTGGCGCTGTCGACCATGGTCTCCAACGACATGCTGCTGCCCTGGCTGCTGCGCCGTACCAACGCCGAGCGGCCGTTCGAGGCGTTCCGCCACTGGATGCTCTCGGTACGCCGGGTGACCATCGTGGTGATCCTGCTGCTGGCGTATGTCAGCTACCGCCTGCTGGGTTCCACCGCCAGCCTGGCGACCATCGGCCAGATCGCCTTCGCCGCCGTGACCCAGCTGACCCCGGCCATGCTCGGTGCGCTGTACTGGAAGCAGGCCAACCGCCGCGGTGTGTTCGCTGGCCTGGCCGCAGGTATTTTCCTGTGGTTCTACACCCTGGTGCTGCCGATTGCCGCGCACAGCGTGGGCTGGTCGCTGCAGCTGTTCCCAGGGTTGGCGTGGCTGCACGGCAACCCGCTGAACCTGCCGATCAGCCCGCTGACCCAGGGCGTGGTGCTGTCGCTGGCGGGCAACTTCACCCTGTTCGCCTGGGTCTCGGTGCTGTCGCGCACGCGGGTTTCCGAGCATTGGCAGGCCGGCCGCTTCATCGGCCAGCAGACCAGCGCCAGGCCCAGCAGCAAGCCGCTGCTGGCGGTGCAGATCGACGACCTGCTGACCCTGGCCTCGCGCTTTGTCGGCGAAGAACGCGCCCGGCAGAGCTTCATCCGCTTCGCCTACCGCCAGGGCAAGGGCTTCAACCCCAACCAGAACGCCGACGGCGACTGGATCGAACACACCGAACGCCTGCTGGCCGGCGTGCTCGGCACCTCGTCGACCCGCGCCGTGGTCAAGGCCGCCATCGAAGGCCGCGACATGCAGCTGGAAGACGTGGTGCGTATCGCCGACGAAGCTAGCGAGGTGCTGCAGTTCAACCGCGCCCTGCTGCAAGGGGCCATCGAGAACATCAACCAGGGCATCAGCGTGGTCGACCAGAACCTGCACCTGGTGGCCTGGAACCGCCGTTACCTGGAACTGTTCAACTACCCCGACGGGCTGATCAGCGTGGGCCGGCCGATCGCCGATATCATCCGCTACAACGCCGAGCGTGGCCTGTGCGGCCCGGGCGAGGCGCAGGTGCACGTGGCGCGGCGCCTGCACTGGATGCGCCAGGGCCGTGCGCACTCTTCCGAGCGCTTGTTCCCCAATGGCCGGGTGATCGAACTGATCGGCAACCCGATGCCGGGTGGCGGTTTCGTCATGAGCTTCACCGACATCACCCCGTTCCGCGAGGCCGAGCAGGCCCTGCGCGATGCCAACGAAGGCCTTGAACAAAGGGTGGCGGAACGCACCCAAGAGCTGTCGCAACTGAACCAGGCGTTGTCCGAAGCCAAGAGCCGTGCCGAAGCGGTGAGCCAGTCCAAGACCCGTTTCCTGGCTGCAGTCAGCCATGACCTGATGCAGCCGCTGAACGCCGCCCGGCTGTTCTCCGCCGCCTTGTCGCAGCAGGCCGAGGGCATGAACGAAGAGGCCCGGCAACTGGTGCAGCACATGGACAGCTCGCTGCGTTCGGCCGAAGAGCTGATCAGCGACCTGCTGGACATCTCGCGCCTGGAAAACGGCAAGATCACCCCGGATGCCAAGCCCTTTGCCCTCAACGAACTGTTCGACACCCTGGGCGCCGAATTCAAGGTGCTGGCCGCCGAGAAGGGCCTGGAGTTCCGCCTGCGCGGCAGCCGCCTGCGGGTGGACAGCGACATGAAGCTGCTGCGCCGGGTGCTGCAGAACTTCCTGACCAACGCCCTGCGCTACGGCAAGAGCCCGATCCTGCTGGGCGCACGGCGCCAGGGTGAACAGTTGTGGCTTGAGGTGTGGGACCGCGGCCCGGGCATCGCCGACGACAAGCTGCAGGTGATTTTCCAGGAGTTCAAGCGCCTGGACAGCCACCAGACCCGCGCCGAGAAGGGCCTGGGCCTGGGCCTGGCGATCGCCGACGGCCTGTGCCGGGTGCTGGGGCACAAACTGGAGGTGCGCTCATGGCCGGGCAAGGGCACGGTGTTCCGCGTCAGCGTACCGATTGCCCGCCAGGCCGCCCCGGCGCCCACCGCCCCGGTGGAACAGGGCGGCCAGCCACTGGCCGGGCTGCAGGTACTGTGCGTGGACAACGAAGACAGCATCCTGATCGGCATGAACAGCCTGCTCAGCCGCTGGGGTTGCCAGGTGTGGACCGCGCGCAACCGCGCCGAATGCGAAGCCCTGCTGGCCAAGGGCATGCGCCCGCACCTGGCACTGGTGGACTACCACCTGGACGACGGCGAGACCGGTACCGGGCTGATGGGCTGGCTACGCGCGCGCCTGGGCGAGCCGGTGCCGGGCGTGGTGATCAGTGCCGACGGCAGCAAGGAAACCATCGCCATGGTGCATGCATCTGGCCTGGACTACCTGGCCAAGCCGGTCAAGCCGGCGGCCCTGCGCGCCATGCTCAATCGCCATCTGAGCCTGGTTCAGTAAGCGCTTCGTCCGGCAACGCCTCATCGGACAGCGCCCGCTCCAGCAGGTCGGCCGGCAGGCTCTTGCTGGCGCGGGCGCCCAGCAGCTTCAGCTGTTCGCTGCGGCTGACCAGGTTGCCGCGCCCTTCGCACAGCTTGTTGCGCGCGGCGGCATAGGCCTTGTCCACCTGCTGCAGGCGGCTGCCCAGCTCGTCCAGGTCCTGGATGAACAGCACGAACTTGTCATACAGCCAGCCGGCGCGCTCGGCGATCTCGCGGGCGTTCTGGCCCTGGCGTTCCTGCTTCCACAGGCTGTCGATCACCCGCAAGGTGGCCAGCAAGGTGGTCGGGCTGACGATCACGATCTGCCGGTCGAAAGCTTCCTGGAACAGGTTCGGCTCCGCCTGCAGGGCTGCCGAGAAGGCGGCCTCGATCGGCACGAACAGCAGCACGAAATCCAGGCTGTGCAGGCCTTCGAGGCGGTTGTAGTCCTTGCTCGACAGGCCTTTGACGTGGCTGCGCAGCGACTGCACATGCTGCTTGAGCGCGGCCTCGTCGTTGCCAGCGACGAACTGCTGGTAGGCAGTGAGGCTGACCTTGGCATCCACCACTACCTGCTTGTCGCCGGGCAGCATGATCAGCACATCAGGCTGGAAGCGCTCGCCATCGGCGCTCTTGAGGCTGACCTGGGTCTGGTATTCGCGGCCCTTTTCCAGGCCGGCATGCTCCAGTACCCGTTCGAGGATCAGCTCACCCCAGTTGCCCTGGGTTTTCTGGCCCTTCAGCGCCTGGGTCAGGTTGGTGGCTTCGTCGGACAGGCGCAGGTTCAGTTGCTGCAGGCGCTCCAGCTCCTTGCCCAGCGAGAAGCGCTCGCGGGCTTCCTGCTGATAGCTCTCCTCCACGCGTTTTTCGAAAGCCTGGATGCGTTCCTTGAGCGGGTCGAGCAACTGGCCGAGATGCTGCTGGCTGGTCTGGGCGAAGCGCTGCTCGCGCTCGTCGAAGATCTTGGTAGCCATGTCGGCGAACTGGGCGCGCAAGGTGTCGCGGGCTTCCTGCAGGTCCTCCAGGCGCTGCTGGTGGCTTTCCTGCTGCTCGCGCAGTTCGGCGTCCAGGCGTGCGGTCTGGGCCTCCAGGCGGCGCAGTTCGGCTTCGCGGTTGGCACGCTCGAGGTTCCAGGCGTGGGCGGCGTCACGGGCGTTGTCGCGGTCGATCTGCAGCAGTTCCAGCTCACGGCCCTGGGCGGCCAGCTGGGTCTGCTTGACGGTGTTGGCTTCGCTGAGGTCGCTGACCTCGTCGCGGCTGGCATCCAGTTGCGCCTGCAGGCCGGCCAGGGCCAGCTGGGCAGCATTGAGGCGCTCTTCGAGCAAGGCCTGCTCGCCTTGCCGCGCACCCTGGCGGCGCTGCACCTGCATGACCCAACCCAGGCAAGGTAATGCACCTGCCACCAAGCCCAGCAGAATGCTGGCCAGATCCACTGTCATGCTTACCCCGAATGATCCTGGACGAATGCATCGCAGCTTATCAGCCTGAGCGGTGTGTTGCCTGTTCCGGCCTCTTCGCGGGTAAACCCGCTCCCACAGGGATTGCACAGTATCCGAGGTATAGCTATTCCTGTGGGAGCGGGTTTACCCGCGAAGAGGCCAGTGCTGGCAACACACCTCAGGCATGGAACCACTGCCTCAAAAGCCGCCGTGCCTCCTGCGACCCCTGCCCCGCCGCCAGCTCCAGCCAGTACCGCGCCTGCTCCGGCTCGCTGTGCTGGCACAGCCGCGCATACTCCAGCTGCGCCCGCCGATCACCGGCGCGGGCTGCCTGGCGCAGCAGTTCATGGCCAATACGCCGGTCACGGGCATTGCCGCAATCGCGGCACAACATCTGCCCCAGGCGGCTTTGCGCCACGACCACGCCTTGGCGCGCCGGCTGTTTCAACAGGCGCCCGGCCAGGTGCTTGACCTGCGGCTTGTCACCCAGGCGCGGGTTGTCGAGCAGCCACAAGGCCACTTTGAGAGAGAAACGTTTTGGGGGAGGCGCAGGTGTCGATGCAGCGGGGCTGGCGAGGGGTTTACCGCGAAACTTCATGAGCAACAGGTTTGGCAACTCGAAAGGCGCGCCACTCTACCCTTTTTCTTGCGCCTTGGCCTTTCGATTTCCGGAGGATTGAAAAAAATTTTCAATGATCTTTTCTTGACGTTTTCAAGTGGATGACCAATAGGTCTCCCGGAGCATGTCGATTGTCGGACAGTTCAATGTATTGCTGGCACGCCCGTCCTAGAGCAAGCGCTCGGGACAATCCACAGTTCCTGTGGATAACTCGGTGGACAACCCCCTCCCATCCCCCGCAAACCCCCATGAATTGGGGCTTTCGCTCAAACTGACGATTTTTTCACCAGCTAAAAATAGTGTTTTTTTTCATTGACTTAACCGCCCAGTCAAGGCATTGGCGAGGCTGTCGTGGCGTGTTGCCAGGCAGTTGCAAGCGATGCTCCGAATGTGAACAAGTGCACCATAAACCTTCATTTGAGTGCACGAAATCGGTACATCAGGCCGGATGCGGGCCTTTTGCCCCCTCTTCCCAGCAGGGCAAATACGCGCCATACTGCTCGGCTCACCTGAACAAACATGAAATGCTTGCCAAGCGCCTGTATTTCCGCTAAGGTGCGCCTCGTTAGTACCAAGCTGAAAGTCAATTCTGGCCTCAAGCGTCCTTGCAGACCCGCCCCTCCCAAGGGTGGCGCTGCTGAAACCAGGACCGGCCCATTCGATGATTCACTCGCCAGCCACGCGCTGTTCAAGCACGAATCACGTGACAGATTGATCAGGATCCCACCCCGACGGCCTAGAACCTTGGCCCCGGCGTGCTGCCTGCCTTCTGAAGTACCTACCAGTCAGCCCATGCGCCCACCTTTGATTGCGCTCCCTCTGGCTGCCCTGTTCCAGTCAGGTTCGTTCGTCCCTTAATAAAGGCGTCACTGGAACGTTTCTATCATGCACGGATCATAACCCCGTGTTTAAAGCAGGAACCTCCAACAATATGCAAACTCATCATCAGATTCAGGCTGCCATTGGCACCCTCTCCCAGGCCTTCTCGCCGTTGAAGTGCCTTATCGTTGCCCCTCGCAAGGGCAGCTTCAGCTTCACCCTGGTAGACGAACACGGCGTCGCCTGCCACACCGAGCGCCTGTACCCCGAACAGTACAGCCGCAGTGAACCGCTGCAGGCGGTCATCGCCCGAACCCGCCAGTCGCTCACCGCGTGAGCGGCGAATACTGCGGTATTCAAGCGCTGAATCATCCCATCGCAAGCCTGCCTGAACGTTCGCGGCGTAATTGCCTTAAGGCATATAGCCCGGTACGTCAGGCAGCAATCGATTTAAAAACAGCCCTTTACACCACGATTATCACACTACACTTCAACTCGAGCGGTGCTTGCCGCTTCCGGCGGGCCTGATCACTCACCAGCTGCCAAGCTCCAGCGCCCGTCCGGCCCTTAACTGCTCGAGGGCATCATGGGTATCGCGGCGAATGAATTGTGTCAGTATGTGATCCGACCCACCCTGGTCTACCTGAACCGTCACTGCGCCAGCGCCGAAGCCTTGTTGCTGGGCATCGCCGCCAGCCAGTCGGCCCTGGGGTCGGCCTTGCACGACCGTCGTGGGCATGGCCTTTACCGTATCGGCGAACACCGTCACCAGGCGATCTGGGACGACTACCTTGCCCGTGACCCCGACCTGGCCAGCCTGGTCCGCGGCCTGGCCAGCCAGCACGCCTTCCTCGGCGGCCCGCACCTGGAACTCACCGTCAACCTGCGCTACTCCACCGCCATTGCCTGGATGCTCGTCGAAGAGCAGGCCACGCCACTGCCTGCCGCCGATGACCTTCTCGCCCTGGCGCGGATCTGGCGACAGATTTTCAACCCACAAGGTCGCCTGCGCGACTTCACCCATGCCTGGCATACCTGCATAGATCAGAGATTGCCGCAGGCATCTTAAGACGCGTCCTACAACGCACCCGGAAAAAAGGGAATTTTGGTCGGATTGTCCTACAAAACCGCTCTATCTCCTGCGATTGAGGCTATAGCGCGGCGCGTGATTTGTTGGTAGCTTTTCGCCCCGGAGATCCCAAGGAGTTTTCTAATAATGAAAAAAGTAATGCTCAAAACCTCCCTCGGCATTGCCGTTGCTCTTGCTTCCAGCCAACTGCTTGCCGCAGGTTTCGCACTGAACGAGCAAAGCATCAGCGGCATGGGAACCGGTTTTGCGGGACGTTCGTCTTCTGCCGAAGATGCCAGCACTGTGTATGGCAACCCTGCAGGCATGTCGCGCCTGAAGCGCGAACAGGTCACCGTGGGTGGTGCGGCCGTAATTGCCAAAACTGATATTTCGGGTCCTGGTAGCAATTTCGGGGGGGGAAACCGATGGCGACATGGTCCCGGTCGTGGGCGTGCCCATGGGTTACTACGTCAAGCCGATCGATGATCATTGGAGCGTCGGTTTCGGTGTTTACGTGCCATACGGCCTGATCACCGACTACGGTAGCGGCGACGCGGCACGTTACTGGGGCAAGAAGAGCAAGGTCGAGGTTGTCACCTTCCAGCCAACCATCAGCTATGCCTTCAACGACAAGGTGTCGATCGGTTTTGGTCCGACCATCAACCGTATCAAGGGTGAACTGGGCTCGAACCTGAGCAGCGCCGCCTTCCCCGGGTTTCTGGGCGGTGGCCCTGATGGCGAAGTCAAGATCAAGGGCGACGACACCGCTATCGGCTACAACATCGGCGTCCTCGTACAAGCCACAGACCGTACCCGCGTGGGTCTGACCTATCACTCGATGGTCGACTACAAGCTTGAAGGCGATACCCGTGTTTCCTACCCGGTTGCTCTCGCTGGTCTCAGCGGCAAATTCGACGCCAGCCTGAAAATCAAGACACCGGAGTCCGTGGACTTCTCGGTCACCCATGAACTGGATGACCACTGGACCCTGTATGCGGGTAGCACCTGGACTCGCTGGAGCCGCCTGGAGAGCATCGTTGTAAAGAACGAAGCACCGGCGGGCTACCCACTGCAGACCATCACCGAAGAGCAGAACTGGCATGACACCTGGGCACACGCCATTGGTGCTGCCTATAAGGTGAACAAGGAGTGGACCCTGCGTGCAGGCTTCTCCGTCGACCAGTCGCCCACCAACAACCACGATCGCTCGCCGCGCATTCCTACCGGCGACCGTAAAGCGGTCAGCTTTGGTGCCGGCTGGAGCCCGAACGATGACATGACCATCGATGTTGCCTACTCCTACCTGTGGGAAGAGGACACCAAGGTCAACAATCAACCGGACTCGCCGACGGAAGGTGCCTTGAAAGGCAACTACCAGGCCAAGTACGAGAACAGCGCTCACGGTATCGGTGCATCCCTTACCTACCGCTTCTGATAGCTTCAAGAAAATCGGGGCCGCTTTGCGGCCCATCGCGACACAAGGCCGCTCCTGCAACGACCGCACAAAACCGACTCTACGGGATCATGCGGACGCTGCAGGAGCGGCCTTGTGTCGCGATGGACTGCAAAGCAGCCCCAATATCTTTTCAGGCCTGTACCTGCCAGCTGTCACCCAGGCATTCGCGCAGGTAGTCCATGAACACACGCACTTTTGCGGTCATGGCAAAGCGGTCGGCCAGGCACAGGTAGATATCCATCGGTTCGGTCTGGGCATAGGCCTGGCCGCTATCGCTGTATTCGAACAACGGCACCAGCGCCCCGGTTGCCAAATGCGGCCTTACGATGAACTCGGCCAGGCGGGTGATGCCGCCATCGTGCAGTGCCATCTGGGTCAGGGCATCGATGTCGTCGCTGATCAGGACACTGCCGAACTCAGGCTCGAACCGCAGCCCGTCGCGCATGAACCCCCAACGCAGGAAGCGCCCATCCACCGGGTAGCGGAACACCAGGCAGCGGTGGTCACGCAAGGCCTCGGGCGTGGCCGGCACGCCGGCGCTTTGCAGGTAACCGGGCGAGGCACAGCATATGAACGGTATACGGGCGATATGCCGGGCCAACAACTGGTCTTCGAGTTGCGGGGCAATACGCAGGCTCACGTCCACATCTTCCCGCGCGTGGTTGACCCGGCGATCAGTCGTTACCAACTCTATCGAAAGCAGTGGGTAGCGGGCACTGAACGCGGGTATCAATGGCGCCAGCACGTGGCGACCGAAGGCGGACGTCGAGGCAATGCATAGCCGCCCTTGGGGCTCACTATCGGGGGTGGTGACGGCCTGTTCGGCCAAGGCCAGGTCGCGCTCGATGTGCCTGACGCGCTCGTAATACTGGGTGCCGGCGGGTGTCAGCGCCATACTGCGGGTGGTGCGGCTGAGCAGGCGAACCTGCAAGTGGCCTTCCAGGCGTGCCAGGTTCTGGCTGACCGCGGCCGGGCTCAGGCCCAGGTTGCGGGCACCGGCGGCGATGCTGCCGGCTTCGACCACCTTGATGAAGCTGCGAATGGCGTTGAGCAGGTCCATGCTGAGCCCTTGGATTCGTAAGAATCTCTTTATAAAGAACTCAATACGGCTGGTCTACAGCTGCTGCCGGGTGCGTTGCTAACCTGCGCCTCTACTTACTTTTCAGGAGTTCGCATGAGCAACCTGTCCCAGGCACGCAGCCGACGCAAATTGCACCCGGGCGCCACGCCCTACGTTTTTGCCTTCTACATGTCGTCGATCATGGCGCTATTGATGTGTTTCGTGATCACGGCAGCGAATGGGGGGATTAACCCTGAATACCTTGGCAACGTGCTGAGGGCTTACCAGTTGGCGATGCCGGTGGCGTTCGTTTGTGTATTGATGGTCAGGCCGGTGGTTGTGCGGTTGGTGGCGATTACGGTGCATGCAAAGTGAAGTAACCTGAACCCCAGACAAGTCCCCTGCTCTTGATCTTGATCTTGATCTTGATCTTGATCTTGATCTTGATCTTGATCTTGATCTTGATCTTGATCTTGATCTTGATCTTCGCGACTTCAGGAGGCCGAGCAGAGGGCTTGCGGAGGGAGGTG
>NZ_JBIGLU010000063.1:0-15822 GCF_043658375.1 Pseudomonas sp. PsB
CATGGAACTGCTCGCCAGAGATACCACGGTAAGCTGAGGCCCTATCTTTTAGAAGGTGGGGTTCATGGATCGCACTCACTATTGCTCGTACCTTCAAGCAAGCTAACAGCCATATGATCAACATAATCAGAGAAAGACAGTTCAAAAAAGCATTCCGAAGGGTGGGTGGGAAAGCGGCCGCTGGAACTAAGTCATTTAGCCGTCTTGCGTGTGCAACCATTGAAGAAGGCGTCAATCTAGGGCATGTACGAATAGAGGCCCCGGAGCTGTCAATTGGAGCGCATTCATACATTAGAAGTGGAACAGAGTTGTCAGTGGTTTCTGAAATTGGTCGATTTTGCTCGATAGGGTCTGACTGTACTATTGGCCAGGAGAAACACACTCATCCTTCTGATTGGGTGAGCACGCACCCATTCCAGTACGAGGATGGAGATCTGAGTTATACCCCACAACTCTCTTGGGCTAGGATAGGACATGATGTTTGGTTCGGCCATGGCGCTACTGTACTAGAGGGGGTTCGTGTCGGTACTGGCGCAATTATTGCCACAAAGGCGATGGTTACGCGTGACGTACCTCCATACGCGATTGTGGCGGGCAATCCAGCTAAGATCATAAAATATCGCCACAAAGAAGATATTATACGGCGCCTTCTGAGTAGCGAATGGTGGAACCTTTCTGTTGAATATCTCAAAAGTCTGCCATCCAATAATCCGGAGGAATTTTTGAATGCAATCGAGAATTCATCAGGGCCTCTCCCGAAAGCAACATACTCAGTGCTGAGAGTTTCAAATAAGAAAGTGCAGTGAGCATTCGCTTTTTGCGGGCAAGAAAAGGCAATTTATTTCCCTTTCCAGGGTAAAATAATTGCCTGCCCCAGTCAGCATTAAATCTTTGATGCCGGGTTGAGATGCATAATTCGAGTTATTTCATGTATGCATCTCCCCGCATTGATAATGCTGTCAGAGTTTACAGAATTAAACTTTTTCTAAAATCTATTTAGACATGCCAAATTGGTCGCCCACATATCACGTCGATTGTAGCTTGGGATATTAAGCCCATCGAAAGTCGGGTTGTCTCCTGCCTTAATTTTAAGTGCCTGTTTGGCAGCTTATTTATAACAGTAGACAAGCCGAGTGCCGTCTATGTCTGCATACCAGTTTCCGTTAGAATAGGTTAGCTGTTTTGTGTTTCCGGAAGTATAACCAAGTGTACATAACTTCCAAACGCCCAAGCTGCCATTCGCCGATAATACATAGGGCCCGTCCAGCGTGCTGCCTGAGGCTTTCCACACACCGGATTGGCAAAACGCTAGTTCTTGCTGCACGAGTAAGTACTGGCACCAGTAGCACCTAAACCAATGCTTCCGAGCAAATTAGGACCTGTCATAGCTAAGGAGTATCCTCCAGGGCAGTTTGGCAGATAGATACCATTGCACGGAGCGACCGAATACCACCCGTATCCATTCAGATAAGACGCTCCACCACATAAGCTACCAGGTAGTTCGCTGCTTGTACGCCACACACCGGATTGGCAACCTAGCCTCTTTGGAGGGTGATCTTGCTCCCACAAGCGCTTACAGCTGCTGTTGCTCAGGAGGTTTTTTCTGCTGATTTTCCCCCGCATCAAGTGCTTCAACGCCCCGTGTTTCGGGACGTTGAAGCATGTGACGTCTGCGACTTTCGCTATAAAAAAGTATTATGCCGCTGCTAGGGATTCTCCGATCAAGTCAGCACAGGCCATCTGACCTGTGCTGAAATAGCCCTCCGTCCAACTGCCTTCTACAAGTCCGCCATCCCATGAGTCAGATGAGTTTTTCCGATTTCGAGTACGCCGGCAAGCGCAAGCAAACCCGTCGCGAGCGTTTCCTGGCCGAGATGGAACAGGTGGTTCCGTGGAGTGGACTGGTGGCGTTGATCGAGCCTCACTACCCAAAGGCTGGCGGTGGCCGCAAGCCTTATCCTCTGGAAACCATGCTGCGCATTCACCTGCTGCAGAATTGGTTCTCTTTGAACGATCCCGCCATGGAAGAGGCGCTGTACGAGATCACTTCGATGCGCCAGCTCGCTCGTCTGACGCTCAGCGCTCCGATCCCCGAAGACACGACGATCATGAACTTCCGGCACCTGCTGGAGAAGCATCAGTTGGCAGCCGGCATTCTGGAAACCATCAACAATTACCTGCAAGACAAGGGCCTGTCGTTGCGCCAGGGCACCATTGTCGACGCTACCATCATCCACGCGCCCAGTTCGACCAAGAACAAGGAAGGCAAGCGCGATCCTGAAATGCATCAAACGAAGAAGGGCAACCAGTACTATTTCGGCATGAAGGCCCACATCGGCGCGGATGCTGAATCGGGTCTGGTGCATCACGTTCATGGCACCGCCGCGAACGTAGCTGACGTGACGGAGGTCGCTCAGCTATTGCATGGCGACGAGAATGTCGTGTGTGCGGATGCGGGTTACACAGGCGTGGAAAAGCGGCCAGAACACGAGGGACGGCAGGTGATATGGCAGGTCGCTGCCCGCCGCAGCACCTACAAACACTTGAACAAACGCAGCGTGCTCTACCAAGCCAAGCGCAAGATCGAAAAGGCCAAGGCGCAAGTGCGTGCGAAGGTGGAGCACCCGTTCCGGGTGATCAAACGCCAGTTCGGCTATGTAAAGACTCGTTTTCGCGGCTTGGCCAAGAACACGGCGCAACTGACCACGCTGTTTGCCCTGTCGAATCTGTGGATGGTGCGCCGGCAATTATTGCCTGCTGCGGGAGAGGTGCGCCCGTGAGTCCAGATAACCAAGGCTTTGCCTTGGTTATCCAATAATCAGCGACTGAAAAGCGGGCTTTTCGGCATCCCTAAGCCGCCCATTTCCGACTGATGAGCAACTTGTTCGGAGTTTCCCTAGCGGGTCGATCATGACGATGTCAGCCTCATGGACGATGTCCTGATATTGATCCGGCTGGGGTATGGTCTCGGCATCCCGTATTGAGGTCATCAGACGCCTCAACAGTTGGTCTTGTGCCAAGGTAATGGCAGATTCTTTGGTAGCAGCTGACGCCGTAAGCCCTTCGAAGTCCAAGAGCCGAATCGTCACTATGTTGCTTGTCCGAGCTACAGAGGCGGGATACGGAACAAGGTGGTTGATGACCACCTGGCGGCCACGGCTCTTCCCTCCTTCCAACTTTTTGACCAGACGCTGCGCCTTGAGATGGGTGTACCTTTTGAGCATTGAAAGCGATTTATGACCGCTGATCGCGGCGACCTCCATCATGTCTAAGGTTCCCAGCTCAAAGAGCCTGCTAATCGCCTCGTGTCGTAGGTCATGAAAGTGGAGGTCCTCAATTCCAAGCCGGAGCAGCATGACTCGCCATGTGGTCTTGAGTCCTGCATTCGTATAGGAGAACACCCGGCCATTGCCGACGATACCTAGCTGGATCAAAGCGTCTCGTGCCTTAATTGAGAGAGGGACATCTCGGCGAGTTCCGTTCTTTGTATCGGAGAGATGTGCAATACGCGTTTTGAGATTGATGTGTTCCCACGTGAGGTTGAGGATTTCACCTTGCCGCATCGCTGTTTCCAAGGCCACGACAACGATCGCGTAGAGCTCGGAGTTCCCATAGTTGTGGGCGTAGCGGAGGATCAGGCGTTCCTCTCTTGATGTCAGCCGACGCTCACGCCCAGGTGGCATTTTGGGTTTTCTAACCTTGAGGACCGGATTGTCATCGCAGATGCCCCACTCGATGCGGCCAAGTTCGAACAGATTCGACAGCAACGACATTTCGAGACGAACTGTCGCCGGCGAGATCTGTTGCCCGGTTTTGCTGTTGGTCTGCTGAAGCCTTTCATCTCGGTAGGTCGCGATATCTACTGTTGTGATCTCGCGGACGATTTTCTCACCCAGGATCGAGTTACCTAACTGCTGAATGCGATAACATTCTTGCTTATAGCCCTTCTTGAGAATCGAGACTTCTCTCTCGGTAGTGATCAAGGGCTTCGCGAAGAGTCTTGGTTGTCATGTATCTCGTCCAACTGGGTTTGGATGTGATTGGCGAGCTCTAGAATGCTCAATCCGAACACGTCACAGAGAGAAACCAGTGTGTCGAGCGTAGGGGAGCGCTCCCCGCGCTCGAGGACCGAGATGTAGGTGCGATCTAGGCCAGCTTCAAACCCAAGCTTCTCTTGAGTGAGGTTGGCCGTTTTTCGCAGGTTTCGAAGTGCGCGGCCAAAGGCCACATTGTGTTTACGAAAACGGATAAGACTGTCCCAGCTCGACACGTGAAAAGCTGGATTTTTGGGGATTCAGACTATAGTCGTCTTCCGCTTATAAGCGGAAATCATCCCTCTTTTGCCCTCATGGCTTCTCGTAATGACCCTTCACCAGATCGGCTCTGGACGCCCCGACTTGAATTTCATAACCCCCTTTCAACTGATCCAGCCCTACCCATCAAGTAATCTGCAGACCTGTTCTTTTGTCTTGGAGCTGCAATGATCAACGATATTCTCAAGCGCGTTACCCAGTGGATCGTGGGGGAGGACACGGGTCTTTCCGCGATAGCGATTTGGTCGAGCATGATGGGCGTCCATCCCGAGGATGGCTTCTGCACACCGTCCGATCCTTCTGACCTGGGCCGATGCCTGCGCTTGCTGGAGCTGGTGCCCGAGTGGATGGAGCGAATTTCTGAGATGGCCACCCACGGACGCGAATGGGCTGCTCTCGTTTCGCACTGGGAGGAACTCCATCAGCTGATGGCCGATGAGGTTGGGATCGACTGGAGTAAGGGGAACATTGCCCTACGCACCCACGAACGAATGAAGGCCATTCAAAAACAACATCGAACCTGAATCACATTCGCACTGGTTCTGGCACAGCCGGAGTGTCCTGATCATTTCCGGGTGATCAATTGGCCAGTTGGCCAGCTCCATCGAACCGCCGCAGATAAATCTGCGGCCGTGAGTGAGAATGAAACGATGCGCACCACGCGACTCAAACACAAAGTCAGCGCCCCGGGCCAGGGTGAATTGTTCGCTGTCGACCAGATTGCGGGCATCTACAAGGCCAACCCAGACAAGCCCCTGACGAACACCGCGCTCTACGAGATCGTCACCAGCCACCTTGGTGTTTCAACGGAAGCTTTGAACGAGCTTGCGCCTGTTGGGGAGAGTGGGCAGAAACACAGCCTGGTTCGCCGCGCTATCCGGTGGACTCAGCAATCTCTGAAACAGATGGGTATCATCGAGCGCGTCAACGGAGAGCGCGGCGTGTGGCGCTTGACCGAAGTTGCCAAACGCGACCTCAATCCAGCGAAGTCTGGTGTGAAGGTGCTCGGCTTTCGTACTGACCTGGGCCTGGCGATCTGGGGGCCAAGTGCGGATATCTTCAAAAGGCTCACAGTACCAGTAGTGCTTGCGATCCAATCTCCACCATACCCGTTGAGGAAGGAAAGGGCTTACGGCAACCCGAATGAGCGGGAGATCGTCGACTTCATCTGCGCCACGCTTGAGCCTGTGGTCGAGGCGTTGGCAGAAGAAGGTAGTCTCGTCTTGAACGTATCGCAGGATTGCTTCCTCCCGGGACTCCCGGCGCGCTCGACCTATGTGGAGCGCCTGGTATTGGAGGTCTGCGATCGATTTGGGCTCTACCTGATGGACCGGCTCATCTGGGAGAACCCTTCGAAGGCTCCGGGTCCGGTACAGTGGGCTTCGAAATCCCGTCAGCAACTCAATGTTGGGTATGAGCCTGTCCTCTGGTTCGCGCGCAACCCGTTGAAATGCAAATCGAACAACAACCGCGTCCTCCAGCCGCATTCCGAACGGCATCTGCGGCTGATCCAGAATGGGGGCGAAAAACGCCACACGAACTATGGTGATGGCGCATATCGCCTACGCCCGGGCAGTTTCAGCAACGAGACTGTCGGATCGATCCCGAAGAATGTGATCACCCGCGGACACCGTTGCGCCTACGGCACCCAGCACCGCAAAGCCGCCGAGGCCCTTGGCCTGCCGACCCACGGTGCCCCGATGCCGTTCTCTATCCCAGAATTCCTGATCCAGTTTCTGACTGAGGAAGGCGATCTTGTAGTGGACGCCTGGGCCGGTCGCAACATGACATCCCTGGCAGCCGAGTTGCTCGGCCGCACCTGGATGTCGGGCGAACTGATGCTGCAGCACATCCGCACTGGCGCTGAATTGTTCCGTGGACGGCCAGGGTTCTGGCTCAATCCACAGATCGCTGCTGCTTTCGGCCGCTGAATCCCACGAAGGTTCTTCGAATAGCCCCTTGGCCGTTATCCTCAAACACTGATGGCGCGCCGTGGGTTCGGCCCTACAACTGGGGCGGATTGACAGCTATGCAGCCAACTAAGTCCCGAGAATGGCTGGGATTCAACACAACGGAGAAAGGCGTTATGCGTGACACATGGGCAAAGGTCCTTCGCTTCAGTTTGGACTGCCTCGGGCATCCGGCCTCCCTTGGTCATATGCTGCAGCAAAACCGCGATCTGAGGTTCGATATACCAGGGCAGCCCTGTTCGATTGCCTCATCGGAGGTCGTTCGGTGGCACGAGTGGGGCAAGGGGAGCTACTTGACCGGAAACTGGCGAGCACCAGGGGAGCTGCTTGGATGGAAGGCTGTTGGAACCGAATTCTGCAGCTACCACCACACCATCGATGCGCTGGCCAACGTTGGCTACACAGAGATCGTCGAGTCCTGGGAGTGTGAGATCCAGGATGTCCAGGGGCTTTGTGCCTCCAAGTCGGAGCTTCGAGGTTTCGAGAGCCTCGATGCTATGGCTGTGGCCAGGACGCAGTATCTCGTAGGGCAAATCACTCACGCGAACCTTGAAAAGAGCCTGGGGTGGTACGAGATCCGCATCCTTCATCGCGACTCCACCGACGACTTCTTTGCATGCCACCAGTGGGACGGCCGAGTTTTCTTGATGAACTCTGGGGGTTCCCATCATTTCGTGGCTGGCCGCTACCTGGCTGCCCGGTTGGAAGTTCCCGTTCCTCTGAAAGGCCTTCTGCGCGTCCACCGCCTTTCTCAGGCCGCGGTGTCTCAGCTGGTTGGCGAGTATGAGGTGTTTGCCCTGAGTGATGATTCAGAGGCTTTCCAACGATTCTTCGATGCAATGAGGGAATACCGGGCCGGTTTCCTTTGGACACCGTTGCCTCGCCACCTCGACGGTCGGGCGGTATTTCTCCCTCGAGGGGATGCAAGGGCAATGAGGATAGTTCCCTTGATGCGCGCGGCAGGCCACTTCGATCTGGGAGCGCACCTCCTGGAACTATCTGCAAGGCCAGTACGTCTCCCCATTGCCTCTGCTCGCCGGCAGATGGAGCCTGTTGAGTAACCTATGGATAGCCAGACCCCGACTTGGAGAGAGTTCAGGCCAAGCAGCTTGACGCGCCGGGATATGGCGGGTGCGGCCCAGCCGCATGATGAAAACGATCAGCCAGAAGCCGACTATTGGCTGGCGTGGCCGCCGTACATTACCGGTGACAAGTCGGATATTGGTCATCCCTCGAAGGTGATGCGCCGTCGATTCCGCTCCCGCGAAGCTGCGATGGCGTATGCCGACCGCACCTGGCCCATTGATCCTAACTCTACCTGGCCGACTTCGCCTTACCGGCCTCAAGCTCGAGAAGACTCATGAATACCTTCGCCGTAGATGCAGAGTCCCTAATTGCGGTTGCCATCCCCGAGCAGGTTGTCACCTCCTCATTGAGCCCCATCATCGAGATCCACACCGCTGGCCTCAACGACCTTCCCCACCCCCTGTCCACCGCCACGCTTTGGGTGGCCATGCTGTGAGTCATGGCCTCATGCCGATCCAGACTGGGAGGGGCTGTATTTCATCAACCTGGCGATTCAGGCTGATCACATGTTCTCCCAGGTTGGGCCCGACAATCAGTTCCTGACGCTGGATGTGAGGCCGGGGACCGTTTTTCTGACCAATCCTCTGGCCCTTCACTGGCTGCAGCCGAGCGATAAGCAATTGAACCGGATCGCGGAAGGACTGCAGGAGCGACGTAATGGCTACATCGGCCTGCAGTGGGAAGTCGCCTATCACGAGATAGATGCGAAGGTTCTTTGGTTGAAGGAAGAGCTAGAGAAGCTCGGAAACGTCGAGCAGCTGGGCTGCGACATTGCCCCCTTGCTTATCCAACCGGATGCGGACTATGTCCAGGCCCCACCTGGTCACGATTTCGTAATTGGCCCGGAGGTTCGGGCTTTGCCCCGCCGTAAGAGCTGACCAACCATACCAAGCGGCACCGGTTCTGGCACAACCTATCCCACCGAATACTGCGCCCATCTAGAAACTGATGGAGCGCAGTATGTCACCCGCAAAGCAGCACACCGACAACCTGGCTAAACTTATTCATTCGGTGGGCTATCACCCACCCCGCGAGGTCTTTCAAGACTTCTGCGAGATGGCAGCCGTGGCGGTCTCAAACGCAGTAGACGTGCTCCACCGGGAGGCACGGGAAGCCCAGTACATGCGGCTGATCCAAAGGTACAAGCCGAAGGATCAACACCTATTCCGTGCAATGCTCGATGAGTTACAGCAGGCCCTGGAAAAAAAACCCAGCGATATCTTGGGAAGGCTGTTCATGGAGGTAGGTGGCTCGAATTCTCGGAGTGGACAGTTTTTCACCCCAGAATCTATCAGCCAGGTCCTTACGGACCTGACGCTTGCTGATACAGGACATGTTCATAATCTTATCGAGGAGCGAGGGTTCATCACCCTTTCGGAACCCTCTTGTGGGGCTGGTGCGATGGTCATCGCGTTTGCACTTCGCCTGCGAGAAATGGGCATCAACTACCAGCAGCACCTGCACGCCACCCTGGTCGATATCGACTGCAGGGCCGTCCACATGGCGTATCTGCAACTGAGTCTTTTGCATATTCCGGCCGTGGTGGTGCACGGAGATACGTTGACCCTCAAGCAGCACAGCAGTTGGTACACCCTAGCCCACGCAATGGGACTCTTTGGTATCAAACTGCGGCGGGGGTTCACCTTGGATAGTGCAAGGGGGCGGGAGTTGCTTGGAAATCAATCTGGTCAAGAGGACGCCGACTCTCTGCATGAGCGGAGGATGGACATGGCGATCGTCTGATCAGCTCTCTTGTTCAGCGTCATCCAGCGGGCCGGGATTTCCGCGTGACCCTTTGACTTTGGAGCATTGGGAGCGCCCGTTATCCTCTTTTCTTCGATGTAAACCCAGGGGGATCGGTGTGAACGAGAAACAGAATGCGCTGATGGCCGTTGCTGTTGGTGCCGTGGTGCTCGCATTTTCCGCGGGTGGCTTTTTCATCGCTCTAGACGCGAAGAAGACGGCCGACCAGTACGCCAGGGAAGTCGATCAGCTGAAGCAAGAGATTGCTGTCCTACAGGGGCGATCCGGAGAGGCCGATGCCAAGATCGAGGGGGTGGTCAGACTGGTGAAAGAACTAGTCGAGTTTGCTCGCAGCCCTGCGGCAGCCGGCAAAGATGCTAACGGTAAGGGGCCGTCGTCTGAGCACGCCAGCCTGCTTGGAGTAACCACTAGCGAGGCCAACTCTGACCCAAGATCGACTTCTACCGTCGGTGCCGGGGTCAGCGGCCCCAAGACCAACGCTCCGGCCGAACGGCTGGGTAATGCACAGAAAGGTCCTGGGCCGGTTACTCCTGACAAAGTCGATAGCCTGCTGGTGGAGCGAATCAGTAGCAACTGGCACCGTCCGCCGAGTGCAAAGGATGGCATGCAGGTCACCATTGAAATCGAGATGGATCGGAAGGGCGTGATTAAGCAAGTCCGTGTTCATCAGTCGAGCGGCAGTAAGGCCTTTGACACCTCCGCTGTCAAAGCAATCCAGGACGTGAAGGCAATCCCGGAAATAGCCTCCCTTCCCTCCGACGTGTACCAGAGCCTCTACAAGAACAGAAAAGTGCTCTTCACCCCCGAAAGCCTTGGCAAATGATCGCAGTACAGCCTAAGTCCAGTTCGGCCACCGCTTCGCCAAAAGGAGTTTCAACCGGTGCACCGCCTTACCCAACATAGTGACGACCCCGCCGAACTAGTGCCTCTGGATCTGAGCGAGGACCAGAAGGCCGCCATCAAGGCCACAGTCAAGAAGGCTCAACAGAGTCTCGCCTTTTTACCGTTCCTTCTCGAACAAAGCACCGTGCCTGGCCTGACCCGTGCCCAAGCGCGCATGGCGATGGAAACGACCGAATTTGAGCTGGCCACCCTAAGCCGCTTGCTCGGTGTCGATACGGAGTCGAAAGCGACTATCGAGCAGTGTTTCGGCGAACTGCGTAAGGCCAATATGCGCATTCGCGACTTGGAGGCGCTGCTGGGCCGGCAGATGCCGGCGGAGGCCATACAGCCGGCACTCGGCAACTTGGCCCGCCAGTTGCGCGATTGGTGGCGGCTGGAGGGCTTCGGCCATACCAGCGAAATTCAGTTCGGGGAATATAGCTGGCAGGTAAGGTTTTCCCTGCAGTCCCTTTCTGCTCGACCGCTCATTGCCGGCGCTGAGCATCTGTCCCACGCCGAGCGCAAGGCGCTCTGGCTGGGCGACCTGGAGCGCCGTGGCTTCGTCCTGCACGACGACGACGGCAAAGGCGTGACCGACTGCCCGGCATCCCGCGATGCACTTCGGGCGCTGTTTGCCGAGCGCTTCCCGGGGACGCACAAGATCGCCCAATTCGTCAGCCGTGAAGGCGACCACGCTTCCAAGCTGGTCAGCGTCGAGGTGTACGTCTATGACCTGGCGCAAATCCTAACTTTGCCCGTGCCGCCGCCGAAGACCCAAGACGTAGACGCCTGAACCCATTGATCAGGTCAAAAAAAGAGAGGGGGCCTATGCCGAGTCCTGAGCATGACAAGCTGACAGCCATGGGGGCCAGGTGGTTCAAGAGAAACGGCTTCCCTGTGGTTACTACCGAAATTTGGGCAGCAGGGAGCCGTGAGCGGCCCGATGTTCTGGGATTCCGTTCCATGTGTTCCGGAGTGATTGAGGTGAAGGTCAGCCTCAGTGACTTCCGGGCCGATCGCTTGAAGCCGGAGCGGGTTTCCGGAGGCTTGGGCAATTACCGTTTCTACCTCTGCCCGGAGGGGGTGATACGGCCGGAAGACCTTCCTGCCCGTTGGGGCTTGCTGTACGCAAACGGAAGATCTGTTGTGCCGGTGGTTAGCCCCCCTGGTAACCTTTGGCCAGGCGTTCCCCGTAACGCGCTCGAGGAGGACCTGGCGGCTGAGTGGCTCCCCTTCCTCCACCGCCCCGACCTCGATGCGGAACGGGCCGCCCTATTCTCAATCGCGCGCCGACTCAGTTGAAGTCCCCGCTCCTTGCTGCCAGCCTGTCCTGAAGATCACGGAACAGGTTGTCAGCATGGCAGACAGCAGCATCTTCACCAACAGTCCCGGCCAGGACCAAATCCTCAGGCCATTCCAGCGGCTCATCTCTACAGCGTCGCATATCCGGCTTGCAGCGCCCTACTTCACTCGCCCGGGCGAGATATTGGAGGCTGCGGAACGTGGCGCGAAGATCGATCTCCTGGTGGGGCTCAATCCAGCGACGAATCCCGCCGCCCTGCGCCAAGCACTCGAAGCCGACAACTGCTCCATCCGGTACTTCACGGATGGCTTCCACGCCAAGATCTTCCTCTTCGATGGCGTGGCCATGTTGGGCTCAGCAAACCTCACGGATGGCGGCCTGGTCAGCAATCGAGAAGCAGTCGTTCTGCTCGACCAGCCTGGCGATGAAGAGCGGATCAGCGACCTCGAGGCGCTGTTCGCTGTGCTTTGGGACAGTGCAGAGGTTTTAACCAGGCAGGTCTATCTGAAATTCAAGGATGCTTGGGAGAAGGCCAGTCGGATGGACAGTCGGGATACCCCATTCCAAAGCCTCGCTGGTGTAGAGCCTCCAACTGTCCTTGCCGGCAGCGGACATAAGACCGCTCAGCAGCATTACCTCAGTGATCTGAGGAAGACTATCTATGAGCAATACCTGCCGGCGTTTGAGGAGGTCGCCGCAATCCTTCGTGAGCAAGGCACTCGCCGACCAGAATTCAACGGCCTTGCATGGGGGCCGGAGGTGAACCGCTACTTGAACTGGGTGCGACTCGAGCACGCCCCAGGAGATTCCACGTGGCAGGATGCCCCCATCCGCCGGCCTCAAGATCGAAGGACCCAAATCCAAACCTTGGTAATGGAATGGCTTTCCACCGCTACTCCTCAGATTCCAGAGGACTACTTCGAACTGCTGGAAACACTGCACGCGGTGATGGAGAGCCCGGAGTCGATTCGTGCCAGCAGCAAGGAGCAGATCGCTGCAGCACTGATGTGTGTCCACGCATTCTCCGAGCAGCTCCGTTTCACATTGGGTGGCGCCGAGGTCCTGCCGGCCAAGTTTTGGGAAGGAAACCGGGAGGACCTCGGTCGTGTTCAGGACACCCTGATTTACCTGATTCATGGCCACGAGGAGTTTGCCGCGTGCATTGGCTCCGTACTTTACGATCCGAAGTACAAACTCGCATCCTTCGGCCGATTCTGTGCATTGGAGTTGGTCGGAACGCTGAAGCCAGAACAGGTGCCCCCAATAAACGGACGCATGGCCAAGGCGCTGCGGTTTCTCGGATTTGACGTCCGCGCCACATAGAGACTTCGGGCGATCGAGCATTTTCTCAGGCACCGGCTAGTATCACATTGCAACCATCGAGAAAGCCGCGGCCGGCGCTGTGGGGTGACTGAAAGTCAGCGAGGACGGGGCTCATACCTTTACGTCAAGGAGGACAGCGCATGAGCCTGTTACTTGGTCCCATCCTTCATTTCCGCGGCATCCACAACGATCTGTACCAAGTCTCTGCTCTTGTTGTCCTGGATAAAGGTGACCCCAAACCGAAGCCTGAGCCCACAAACTGCGTGGTCGACAAGGTCACCCGTATCGCTTCTATCCCATTCGGAAGTCCAACCCAGGATGTCTGGAGGGTTGACTTATCAACGTCTCAAAAAGCTGCTAAGTCGCAGCAGTGCTCCTGCAGTGTGTCAGGAGGCAAGGCAAGCTTCTTCGTTCCTGCCCTTGGGGAGTCACCGAGGGTTGCCTATGGCTCGTGCAACGGTTTCTCTGCTGACAAGTACCGCAAGAAGGTGAAGGACAGGCAGAACGAACGCTGGTTCGACATGGCTGCTCGTCACAAGATCAAGGGTAAAGAATTCCATGTCCTGGTCATGGGGGGAGACCAGGTCTACACCGATGACTTGATGGTGATACCCGGAGAGATGAAGGACTGGGCAGATCTTTGGCATAGCAAGCAGGTAGCTGCGAAATGGTCACGAAAGCTGGAAAAGCAGGTCGACGAATACTTCACCCAACTCTATGTCCAGCGCTGGAATCAAGCCGGGCCGCGCGAGATGCTGCAGGCGATCCCCTACGTGGCCATGTGGGACGACCACGACATCACCGATGGGTGGGGCTCATATCCTCAGGACCTGCATGAGTGCGACGTCTACCAGAACCTCTTTCGATTGGCGACGCGGTACTACAGACTCTTTCAGCAGCAGCTGGCAGAGGACGAGGTCCATCCCTCTGCAGTACCCAACCAGAGTCCGCAGGCTAAAGGATTCAGCCTTGCCTACTCTGGTCTTGGCGAGGTCGCATTCTTGGTACCTGACCTGCGCAGCGAACGTCACCCTGATCTACAGAGTCCCAGTGGATTCCGTCCTACACAGATTGCTTCGGAGTACACATGGAATGGCATTTATGCTTGGCTGGATCAGCTCGATACCACCAGACACAAGCATTTGATCGTTTATTCCAGCCTACCAGTCGCCTACCTGGACCTTAATGCCGCGGAGGTGGCTCTCAATGCTTTGCCTGGGCAATGGGAGCTTGAGGACGATCTCCGCGATCATTGGCGGAGCAAACCACACCGTGATGAAAGGCAGCGATTGATCAAGCGCTTGCTGAATTTCTCTGCGAAAGGCACTCGGGTGACCATTGTGAGCGGTGACGTCCATGTCGCTGCGGCGGCCGTAATCGAGTCGAGCCTTCCGCAACATGGGAATGGTGCAGGAGCTATCTTCCAACTGGTATCTACCGGGATCGTGCACACCCCGCCTCCAGCGGTGGCCGTGTACTTCATGGAGACGTTCGGGGCAGGTGAAGAGGTCATCGAGTACGGAGTGAAGGCCCGTATGCTGCCAATCGGCTTCAAAGGCCATTACTTGGTACCGGAACGGAACTGGCTTAGCCTGGAGCCTGATGGAAAGGGACGAATCTGGGCCAATTGGCATGTGGAGGGGCATGATCACCTGCTGACCCAGGTGATCGATCCAGTCGTCCTGCCTACAGTGCTCCAGCCTGTCGTTGTGAATCAGTAGGCGTGACTACTCGGCGACGATCTGGGCCGGCCAGCGAGCGCTGGCCAGGGAAGACTGAGGGAAGCGGGTGATCCTTCCCTCAGCGCTAGTCAGGAGGTAGTCACCGGTCATTGGCTCAATTCGGAGAGTGCCGTGCAACTCGCACACGGCGCTGGCGCAGTTTCTCAATCTGACCGTGGCGTTCTCTGCTTCAAAGATCATTGCCGCAAGGCGGTCCATGTTCCAGATGGCGATCAAGCCAAGGATCAACAGCGGATTCACCACCTCGGTCTTGAAACTTTTCAGCTTGTCACCACGCCGCAATTCAGTGCTTCTCCGGAATCACAAAGTCACCATTCGGCCGGCGAAGCGCCACACGACCCCCATCGCGCAGGACACTCCATTCCTCCTTCTTCAGGCTCCCGCCTGCAGCTACGTCGGGAAACTTCATGTGCACCTCGGTTGCTGTCGGCGAAACCTCAACGCATCCCTTGCTGTCCTCATCGGGAGTGAGACCGAATAACTTGGCCATAACGCCGTCCGGCGGTTGGCAAGCGTCTTCGCCGATGATCGGTGTGGCCTTGCCGTTGATCATGACTTTGTAACCCGGAAAGAATACTAGGCTGATCGGCTTTTGCAGGTCTGGGTTCTGGGCGATAAACGCCTGGCTGACATTGGCAGCCTTTTCGGTTACGGCATCACAGCCGGCTACCGATGCCAGTACGAGTGACAAAACGATGGAAGGTTTCATGGTCGAGCTCAGTATTGGGGGTGCTGGTGATGATAACGGTCGACGAGAAGATTTCTCGGGGATATGGCGGCCTGGGTGATCTCCTACAGGAGTGCCTGGACTGATGTTGGGATTTTTCCAAGCTTGGGTTCTGGCACGGAGAGGGGGCCGGAGAATAGTCATCACCGTTCAACAGCACTTCAGAAGGAGCTCCAAATGACCAACTTCACCTCCGGCTTCAACACCACCAACCTCAAGGTTCTTCGTGGCTTGATCAACAGCGCGCTGGCCAACCTCCATCCCGAAATCAGCATTGAGGCTGGAAAAATCACTTACGACCCGCAGGGGACCTGCACTATCAAGGTCGAGGCCACGGTCAAGGGCGCAAAGACCAAAGTCCAAACTGAACTCGAACAAGCAGCCAACCTCTACGGGTACGACATGTCCCAAACTAAACCGCATACCAGCCTTGGCCCCTGCAAGCTGGTGGGTTTCAACTCCCGGGCCAGAAAGTCGCCATGGATCGTTGAGTGTCCGAAGGGGCGCTATAAGCTCGAAGGCGATGTAGTTGAACGGATGTGGGGCCAGAGCAAGCAATAATCACATTCGTCACGCGAGGGCGCTGCCACCACTGGCAGCGTTCAAATCGCCCAGGTCTGCGTTAGGATGCTTAGGGAAGGTCTGAAAAAGACTTCCCGAATCTGGTGAAATACGCCGATCCCGCCAGCCGAGTTTTTCCATGAAGCAGATG
>NZ_JBIGLU010000064.1:0-14985 GCF_043658375.1 Pseudomonas sp. PsB
ACTAGCCATCCCTCGCGGCTGTAGCCCCCATGGTTACTGGCCCATGATCATCTTAGTACAGTATGTGATCCTATCTGTGAGTATTTACCTCCGAAATTCTCCTGCTACCCAACTCAACTCCTGCCGCAATTTCTCTAATAATATTTGCATTATCCAGCATGTCTTTTACAACAGCACTCTGCTCCTCTGAAGCAGTTGCAACTTGTGCAATCTGCAACATAACTTGGGATACTGAATCTACAATCTTCTCAATTGATCTACTAGCTTCGCTTGCTGCATTAACACTATTTTTTGATTCAACGACACAGTCTCCCATGACACCAAGAGCAAAAAATATACCTTTATTTAAAGAAGCAATCATCGCCTGAATTTCATAAGTGGAATTATTTGTACGTTGAGCTAAGCTTCGAACTTCATCAGCAACAACAGCAAAGCCCTTCCCGGCCTCGCCTGCATGTGCAGCCTCAATCGCGGCATTCAAAGCCAGCAGATTTGTTTGATCAGTGATTTGATCAATAATTTCAATGATTTTACCTATTTTTGCAATATCAGCTTCAATGCATTTAATAGCCACATGTGAATCATTAACTCGTTGTGACAAGGCATTTATAGATGATACGGCTGTTTCAATAGCTTTTTGACCATGAACCGCCAACTGCCGCCCCTCAGATGATAGTGCTGAGGACTTATTTGCCGCATTTGAAGTTTCAGTTATAGCGAAAGAAATCTGTGATAGCGCACTGACAAATTCGTCGATCTTACCTGCTTGGTCACATATATCGTTTGACGTGCTTTGTGAAATATTTAAAGCCTCGCCCGCTGAATTAAACAGATCACCTTGTATGTGTTTTATTGATTCAATCAAGGCGCTTACCCCAGCCCCCATCGCAATGATTGAAGACTGCATTTTACCCACTTCGTCATTGCTCGGTATAGTGCGATATGTAAGATCACCTCTTGACATATCATTCATGACATGAACTATTTCATCTATTGAACTGCGAGTCTTTTTCATAAGAAGAAAAATAACAACAAAAAAGAGACAATTAATTGATACAACAAGAAAATACACGTAAGCTTTAACGCGTTTGGAAATATCTGCAATTTCAATCCCGAAGCGATTAGAGTTCGTGTAGGGCCAACTTACAAGTCGTTTCATTTCCTCAATATGCCCAGGGTTTAATCCATCTTTATAAATGCTACTTGCATACCTCTCGAGCAGCCCAAGTTTTATTTCTGAAGCTTCAGACAGCTCAAGAATCAAGCCCTTTCCCAGTAATCTTAAAAGAGCTTTATCACCCTTCCACAAACTGTTTACAGCTGTAGTTTGTCTACGAGCCCTCTGCACCTGCCCTACTATAAAACTTATATTTATTTCTTTTTTATGCAGCTCGTAGTACACCTTGCTCAAGGCAACAACATGCTCCCTTTCAAAATAAGCAAATTCAGCCATCTTATGCATTAATCGCATCCCGAATAGCGCAACAAAAAAAGAAAATCCTGCCATAACAAGAATCAAAAAAAATCGACACCGCAGCGAACAGTTCATATTAACCCCTCTAAGCGCTATGGCAAGTTGAAAGCATTCAAAAATATTTATTTTTATCCACGTATTCTGGAGCATAATACAGAAGGCGGTTTTTGCCAATCATCTTGTTGTTCTCCCACTGTTCAAGAAGTCTCTGCAAAGTATCACGCAACCTAATTTCTCTCCACATAGGAAAATCAGGCCATTTACTCTCACATCTAACATGGTACGGCTGGACTCATCTTTAGTCTGCCTTCAACTACTCCTTGGTGTAGTTATCTAAATAATATTATTGCTGCGGCAATCAACCCGGGCACTTGCTCGTGCACATGGAATTCAAGCGCTTGTGAATCTTGCAGGGTAGTTGCGGATTATGGAGGGCTTAGTGCGCCAGTTAAAGCTGGCGGAGGGTAGTCGATGACAGTTCGATACTGGTAATAAATGGCGAATCAACCAGACCCCGAGTCATGCATGTTGCGCCGTGAGGTTCAGGGTAAAGCGTTGACAGGGGAAACCGATGGGCCAGCCATGGAGCCGCGTAATCACAAATTCGGGATGCCGATGCTGTTAAGCGAAGCAGAAGGCTATACGGAGCATGACGATACCCGAGGCAGGAGCCGTATGCGGTAGTTCCGCACGTACGGATCCGTGCGGGGGGCGGCAGGTAACCGCCGTCCCTACCGCGACCAGTTTTCTGCTGCATCACGATGGCTCGCGGCGACACGTGTTCTCCATGGGCTATGTCGCGCACACGAAGTTTGGTTAAGTCGCAGGCTCGCAGCTTGCTGTCGATGGACGAGTCGAATAGAGCAAGATCCCAGGATCTCTCCGCAATCTGGAGCCTTACACGGATGGCCCATATATCGCTGATCCGGAGCGGGGCTTTCAAGAAAAAAGCACCCTCTCTAATGTCCTGCCTCCGAAATAAGTTTCTAGCCTGAGCTATGCTTCTGTGGTCAGTCAGTACTTGGAGTGATCACATGAATTCTCAGGACATCGTGCTCAGTGAAGACGAACAAATTGAACTGAGTCGACGCATCAGATCGGCCACTATCCGTCAGCGCGACGGTCGTCGGGCGCGGGTGATTTTACTGGCGGCTCAAGGTTGTTCGCGCAACGAGATTGCCCGGTTGACCGGTCTCTCCGTTGTTTCAGTCACTCGCTGGTGCAAGCGTTTTCAAGAGCTACGTCTGCAAGGCCTGGTGGATCTGCCCGGACGCGGTCGCAAGCCATCCTTGCCGGCCGAAGCATTGAAACGAACCCTTGAGCAAGTCACTCAACCGCGTATCGGTCAACCTCGCTGGAGCTGCCGAAGCATGGCGCGAGTCGCCGGTATCTCGCCGGCCAGCGTCCAGCGCATATGGGCCGCCAACGATATAAAGCCGCACCTGACACGTACCTTCAAACTGTCCAACGATCCAAACTTCGAAGAGAAATTCTGGGACGTTATTGGGCTGTATCTGGATCCGCCGGATAAGGCACTGGTGCTCTGTTGCGATGAAAAAAGCCAGGTTCAGGCCTTGGAGCGCACTCAGCCTGGACTGCCTTTGGGGATCGGTCATATCCGCACGCAATCGCACGATTATATCCGCCATGGCACCGTCACCTTGTTCACTGCGCTGGATTATCTTCAGGGACGCTTGATCAGTTCCATCGAGCGCCAACACCGGCATCAGGAATGGCTGGAGTTTCTCAAGAAGATCAATCGCGAAACGCCCAAGCATCTTCAGCTGCATTTGATCGTCGACAACTACGCCACGCACAAGCATCCCAAAGTGAGGGCGTGGCTTGAGAAGCACAAACGCTTCCACATGCATTTCACCCCGACCTCCAGTTCGTGGATGAACATGGTTGAACGCTTCTTTCGCGATATCACGGTGTACCTGCGTGATGGCAGTTTCAGTTCGGTTCGCGAACTGGAAAGCTCGATTACCACGTTCCTGGCACTGCGAAATGCGCAGCCGACTCGCTACGTCTGGAACGCCAAGGGGGAAGATATTTTGAACAAGATACAGCGAGCCCGTGAGGCAATGGTCTCACAGGGATGAGGAGCATTATTTGTGAGACGGCACACTAATGGATCGAAAGAGTGCTGCGACAGTGACAGACCTGATTACTTAGAAAACATATGACGCACCAAGACTGAGAATGAAAGGATCAACCTCAATTTTAGTAGAAACAGGAACCGGGCCAAGAGTACCTGTGACGTCCGTTTTGAAAGGAATATAACGCACATCTGAATTTAGCATCCATGAGTTACCAAGGTCATATCTAAGGCCAACCTGAAAAGCAGGCGCCCATTTATCCTTAATATCAAACGAACTCAAAGCACCGTCGGTTTTATCAAAAAATAGCACCCGACCAACACCAACCCCAACATATGGATAAAGTCGCTCAAAGCTATCGTAATGATATTGAAGCGAAAGAATTGCAGGGCCGTAATCAACTTCACTGACTCTTCCCAGCGAGGAGATTGATTTCTCACCTTGAAATTTAGCCCTAGCTGGCACCCCAACAAAAAAATCCACCGCTATATTTGAGCTAACAAAATAGGCGATATCAAACGTAAGTGTTGTATCATTACCAATACTTACATCAGCATTTGGCAAAGCCCCCCCTCCAACATTTAGATCGCCAAGCTCCTCACCCACATAGACCTTAGAAAAATTGAAGCTAGCGACCCAGTCACCCTGATTATAGCCAGCAGATTTCGCCGGATAATTTTCATTCGCCCATGCAGTGGCCGCCCCCAAAACAAAATTAGCAACCAACACCGGCATCGCGATTACTTTATAATTAGAAAAACTCATTGTGCTACCCTCGTTTTGTTGTCGACATATTCTTAAATAGAACTGCTAACATGTCACAGAGACTGATATCTAAAAAATCAGTCAAAGCCCATACAGAAAGCTTATTCACAGACAGAAGAACTACTGCGCAATAAAATATCACCATATTTCTCGCGCAAACGATTCTTCAAAATCTTGCCAGTACCATTGCGTGGCAGTTCTTCAACAAAGATAGCGGCATCTGGAATTTGCCATCTAGCCACCTTATCTGCGAAATAATTACATACCTCACCACTTGTTAATTCCGAATTAGGGGATTTAACTGCGATGAGGAGAGGTCGCTCGTCCCATTTTTCGTGCCTTGCAGCTATAACAGCAGCATCAACAATATGAGGGTGCGCAATCGCAATACTCTCCAGCTCTACCGTACTGATCCACTCACCGCCAGACTTTATAATGTCCTTTGCACGATCACAGATTGTCATGAAACCGTCCGAATCTATGGTAGCCACGTCTCCAGTTGAAAACCAACCATCTGAGAGTGTCGAACCAGGATCGCTATGAAAGTAATCTTTAATAACCCAGTGCCCACGCGCCATTAGGTTGCCTTTACTTCGACCATCTTCAGGTAGTCTAATCCCCTCATCATTAACGATTTTTAACTCGACACCGTAAGGCGGGCGCCCTTGGCTTTTGCGCAGTGAAAGCTTTTCATCTGGAGATAAATCTACGTGGTGCGCGAGTGGAGTGTTTGCCGTGCCAAATGGCGAAAGCTCAGTCATACCCCAAGCATGAATAACTTCAACACCATATATATCGTTAAATTCTCTAATCATAGACGCAGGACAGGCCGAACCTCCTACAACAACCCGCGTGAGGCTTTGGCTTTTAGAACCATTACCGGCTTGTGCCGCTAACAACCCCTGCCAAACAACCGGCACCCCAAGAGCAATGCTAACTCCTTCGCTAGCAATCAACTTCGATAAACTAGCGCCATCAAGAGCCGGACCAGGAAGAACTAGCTTCGCACCAACCATTGCAGCGGAATATGGAGTCCCCCATGCATTTACATGAAACATTGGAACTACGGGCAAAATGGTATCTCGCGCAGACAAATTTAGTGTGTCTGGCATTGCGGTGGTCATTGAATGCAAAACTGTCGAGCGGTGTGAATAAAGTACACCCTTCGGGTTGCCCGTAGTACCTGATGTGTAACATAGACTAGACGCCTCATTTTCATCTACATCAGGCCATATATAGTTATCATCACCCTGACCAATTAGATCCTCGTATGCAATCAATCCTGGCATTTGAGCAGATGCATTTGAATTATTATGAGCCATCAAGACAAACGCCTTGACTTTTGGTAACGAACCGCGAATCTCAGCAATGATTGGCAAGAACGTATCATCAAGAAATACTACCTTATCCTCCGCATGGTTTATCACATATGTGATCTGCTCAATGAAAAGCCTCGGATTGATTGTATGGCATACCATTCCTGCGCCAGAGACAGCGTAGTAAACCTCAAGATGACGAATATTGTTCCATGCAATCGTTGCACAACGATCACTAGGCGTAAGACCCATCTTGCCCAATGCAGAAGCGAGCTTACGAGCACGAAGCTCCACTTCTTTCCAACAACTTCTTGTTACTTCTCCAGAGGTTTCGACTGAAACCACCTCTCTCGCACCATGATATCGTGCAGCATGCTCAACAAGCGAACCAATGACCAACTGATTACGCATCATCTGACCTAACATCACGTCGCCTCACATTGATGATTTATGTTCATTAAAAAACCATCTATTGACCATGTTTTTTACATGCAGACAGCTATCATGCCAACTCTAGCTCTGCACCCTCGCGAGCAAACTCAGCGCTAGCCTCTAATGCTTCCACATCAAGATTCCGCATAATTATTTCTGCCGCATTTTCTGCAATCATAATAGTTGGAGCGTTTGTGTTACCCGCGACCAAGTGCGGCATAATTGACGCATCAACGACTCTAATATTTGCCAACCCACGGATCTTCAGGCACGGATCAACAACTGACGCTGGATCTTTACCCATCCTACAAGTACCTACCGGATGGTATATAGTCTCAGCTCGCCTACGAATATCTTCGATTATTTCATCATCAGTTTTAACAGCCTGGCCCGGTACTACTTCATGCTTAAAATGCTTCGCCATCGATGGGGCCTGCAAAATAGCGCGCCCTATCTTAATACCCGCAATCATGGTTTTAATATCTTCATGATCGCTAAGATAGTTCGGGTCAATTAAAGGCGGCTGTAATGGATTGGCGCTTTTTAGGCCAATTCTGCCTCGGCTCTTAGGCAAAAGATCACATATATGTAGCGTATAACCATAACCACCCGCTATTTTTCGACCGTGATCTTTAAGATAAGTTGGAAGGAAATGAAACTGCAAATTGGGCCGATCACGATCAGGAGAACTTTTTACAAAACCACCCGACTCTGCCACGTTACTAGTGAGAAACCCCTCGCGCTTAAACACATATGAAAACAAACCCGAGACACCACGAGGGATGAAAGAAAGAGCAACACCTATCGGCTCTCTCGAATTTGCTGCGCACATCAATGTGATGTCCAAATGATCTTGAAGATTTTTCCCCACCTCAGGAAGATCATGGACTAGAGAAACACCATGTTCCTTAAGCTCGGCTGCAGCCCCAACACCAGAAAGCATTAGAAGGTGAGGCGTGCCGACTGCGCCAAGACTAAGAAGTACTTCACCACCACTCGTTGTCTTGACTTGATGGTGCATATTTTTCTTTATATAAGAAACACCAACCGCCTTACGGTCTTCAAAAAGAATTTTTGATGCATGCGCATCAGTAATGATGTCTAGATTTGGTCTGGAAAGTACACCGTGCAAGAATGCACGCGCCGAGCTCCAGCGTTGTCCATTTTTTTGGGTTACTTGATAGAACCCTACGCCGTCCTGGTACTCGCCGTTGAAATCTCCGTTGAAATTAATATTGGCCTCCATGCCGGCTTGCACGAATGCTTTGCTAAGCGGATTGATATATTTTAAATCACTAACAGCTAATTCTCCGTCAACCCCATGGTGCTCGGACTTATCGAATCGCTGGTTGCATTCAAGCCTTTTGAACAACTCAAGAGCCCGGTACCAACCCCAGTAGCGGCCGGCCGCCTGCTCCCATGCGTGGTAATCGTCTTCATGCCCTCGGATATAGACCATTGCGTTGATTGAGCTTGAACCACCTAACGTTTTTCCTCGTGGCCAGAAAAGGCTCCGGCCGTTGAGATTTTGCTGTGGCGCAGTTTGAAAAGCCCAATTCAACTTTTTACTATTTGAAAGCAAAGCAATACCTAACGGCATATGAATTAGCGGATTCGTATCTCGCGGCCCAGCTTCAAGTAAACAAACTCTTTTAGAGGGGTCGGCCGAAAGACGATTAGCAAGCACACATCCTGCAGATCCAGCACCAACGATTATATAGTCGTACATTTTATCTTCTCGAGGTAATGATTTATCGAAAAAATTACTCAGCTCAAATACTTAACTGTGATACCAATCAACTGCTTCACCTTCTTGGTATAAGGCGGAAACAACCAATGCGTGATTGAGAACTTATCTATAAGAACTGGTTTTTCGTGAGAAAACGCCCTGAACCCGTAAACTCCATGAGCACTGCCGATACCACTATTATTGACACCGCCAAATGGGAGATTAGGGTGCAAAAAGTGCACGACACTCAGATTAACTCCGACCGAACCAGAGCTTGTACGAGCCACGATGTTATTTACAAATTGTTTATCTTCAGAAAAGACATACAGCGCCAGGGGCTTGTCACCGTCATTCACACGCTTAATTACAGAATCTATATCATCGTATTCAATTATAGGAAGTAGCGGCCCGAATATTTCCTCATGGTTAATATCCATAGCAGCAGTGACGTTAGATAAAACCGTTGGCACCACAAGCCTCTCAGTCGCGTCAACTTGACCCCCTTGCAGAATTTTTGCACCTTTAGCTTTCGCGTCAGTCAGGAGTTTATTAATTCGATTGAAATGTTGATCATTGACGATCCTGCAATAGTCTGCCGATCTACGCTGCGCAGCAAAATCCTTCCCATAAACTCGCACAATCTCTTTCACAAGAATTTCATTGAATTTCTGGGCTATACACCGATGAACAAATACGTGATCAGGCGCTATGCACGTCTGGCCGTTGTTTGAAAACTTTCCCCACACTATGTTGCGCGCAGCTTTCGGCAAATTTGCTGTTGGTCCAATAATGGTTGGAGATTTTCCGCCTAACTCCAAAGTAACCGAAGCGAGTGTTTTTGACGCCGCTTCCATCACTAACTTGCCGACCCTAGGACTACCAGTAAAAAAAATATGGTCAAATGGCAGAGCCAACAGCTCCTGGGAAACTGCGGCATCACCCTCCACCACAGCGACTAGGTCGACAGAGAATGCCTCCCTGACTATAGATCCGATCAGTGTTGCAGTGTGTGGTGTCAATTCAGACGGCTTTATAACAACGCTATTTCCTGCCGCTAACGCAGATACAAGAGGACCGAAACTAAGGTTGAATGGATAGTTCCACGGCGCAATTATCAAACAGACACCCTTAGGCTCGTAACGAAGTCCTGCCCGCGTGCCCGCTACACTAAGTGCCGCCCTCACTCGCCGTGGCTTCATCCAATCTTTAAGGTTCCGTTTGGCATGATTAATTTCTTGCAATACCGGAAAGATTTCTGTTAGCTTCACCTCGCTTGCCGGCTTGCGAAAGTCCGCTGCAAGTGCAGCAATAATTTCAGGCTCACGACGCTGAATAGTTTCCTTAAGTAAATTAAGAGCAGCGATGCGCTCTGCTATGCCAAATTTACCACGACGCGCACTACTTGCAACTTTCTGCAAATTAAATACTTCAAGCGCTGAATGGGTATCGGCACTAGAGTTTAACTTGGCTAGGCTAATTGGTATGGTCATTTTTATTTTGTCCTGAATTACCTAGAATGACTTGAAGTTTTAATCTTCACTTTTCCTCGTAGAGCACATAGTCTTCTTTCGTAGCCCCGCAATCCGGACAGCACCAGTCATCAGGAATATCCTCAAAGCGAGTACCTGGAGTAAAACCCTCGGCCTCATCGCCCAACGCCTCATCATATATATGGCCACAAGTAATACATATCCACTTCAAGTATGCTTTCCCGCCTTGGGCATCAGACCTTGGAGGTTGAGTTTTATATAGATCTTGGCCTTTAACGTCGGCACTAGGCAATTTCTCTAAGCTTGTCGGCGCAACCACTGCTTCAGCAGTTAAACTTGTGCCACTAACCTCGGATAAATTTGGCGAAGTATGGGTTGAGGTGACGCCCTTTTCACCTACGCCGCTCTCAATTAACATGAAGTCAAGCTTGTCTCGAACGGCGCAATCGGGGCAGCACCAATCCTCAGGAATAAGGTGCCAAGGCGTACCTGGAGAAAACCCCTCATGCACATTACCCGCACTCTCATCATAAACATAATTACAATCCGGGCATTTATAGCTAGCCATACTCATCACCATGTCAAATTGTTATTTTGCGTTGCGGCAAATTTGCGTTATTTATTTCTCATCTTCTTCCTTGTGGAAGATTTTCTTACAACCTGTGGGGTGCTCGCCTGATCAAGAACTTCAGTCTTAGCCGCACAGCCCTCATTTTTATTTTCTTGATTAAGTGGGATCACTAATTCTGCGGCCAAAACTGCCATTCCAGTTGGAGTAGCATCTGAAATACCACTTTCCGAGTTGGCAAGCTGACTATTCACCCCTAGCTGTGTTTCTTTCGAGGGAGAATCCGCGAGAAAGATAAAGTCCACCTTGTCTCGAACTGCGCAGTCCGGGCATGCCCAATCTTTGGGGATATCATTCCAGCTGGTGTTCGGGTGGAAACCTTCGTGCGGCTCCCCCTTATTTTCATCATAGATATACTGACAATCTGGACACTGGTACCTTGACATTCTCCCACTCTCCTATTAACTCAGCGTTAGTCGCTGCTCCGACAACTTCATCAGAGTGTAACTATCGGAGCAGGTCGCCTTCAAAGCAATTACAGAGAGGCAATCAACCCTCAGCACTTTAGCGAAGTGCACTCTTTGTGAGAGCTTTCAACGCCGCACATAAAATTGAAGCACTTATTGTAAATATCGACCGCCGGGCTCTGCGTGCTCACATAACTACGATGCTACCGCAGAGGTACTCGAACTATGACCAGCACTACTAGTGCCAAATTTTTTCAAATAGGTTTCTCGCATCGAATCATCAATTTGGATCTTATTAAGGTCACCACCAGCCCAATCTACTACCTTGGGATCCATAACTGATCTAAACCACTGAGGAATCATCGCCATCAAAAATGCACCAGGGTAACCCGTCGGAAGAGCCGGCAGGCCGGGAAAATCCCGAAGTGACTGATAAGAACGTGTTGGATGCGCGTGGTGATCCGAGTGCCGCTGAAGGTGGAACAGCACTAGATTAGAGACGATGTGATTACTATTCCAAGAATGGTGCGGCTTTTGATGCTCATATCGACCGTCCTCCATTTTTTGACGGAGCAAGCCGTAATGTTCAATATAGTTCGCACTGGTCAGCTGCCACCAACCGAAAGCCATTTGAATCGGCAGGAACACCAGCATCTTAGGTCCAAACAAGGCAAGGAGAACGGCGTAAAGAATAACTGTGATGATCATTGGTTGGAGGATTTCATTATCGAAACTCCAAACGCTTTGGCCACGGCGCGAAAGGCGTTGTTCCTCAAGCCCCCAAGCACGAATAAATGCTCCTGGGATCTCACGGATTGAAAACTTATAAATGCTTTCTCCCATCCGGGATGTTGCAGGATCCATCGGTGTAGCGACATCACGGTGATGACCCTTATTATGCTCAATAAAGAAGTGACCGTACCCTACGACAGCCAACACAATTTTGGCCATCCAACGATCAAAAGTCTCCTTCTTGTGACCGAGTTCGTGTCCTGTATTGAGCGCTAGTCCGTTCACGATACCCAGTGACAAGGCAAGCGCACCAATTTCAAGCCAAGACATTGGCTGAGTTCCGACCCACCATGCTGACACAATTAATGCAGCGTAATGCATAGGAACTGTTAGATATGTCAAAACTCGATAGTACCGCTCCTTCTCTAGTTTCGGCACCACTTCTTCAGGCGGATTATTAAAGTCCTCACCAAACATCGCATCAAGCAATGGAAGTGCGCCGTACCATACGAGCAATACCAGCCCATAAAAAATCCCCCAACCAGTTTCATTTGCAAGCCAGATTCCGATCATCGGAGTAGCCGGCCACAAAGTTGATAGTATCCAGAGATATTTCTTTTTATCTACGTACTCTGGAGCGGAATCCAGAACTCTGTGTTTCTCAAGCATTTGGTGTTCTCCAATTTTTATTAAATTAGTCGCTACGAGATTTAAGACGTAATTTTATGCCTAACTGAGAAAGTTAAGCCGCCCACTCTCACTCTCGACATCTTAAACCTGAGCTAATCGGACGCTTGCGCCAACTACACCTACGGGTAGTTTTTGCTCCGTCGTCTGCTGGAAAAACACGAGCTGGCCGCAAGCATGCTGGCGGTGATCAATGGCTATCTGGGGGACCGAGGGCTGTCGCTGCGCCAAGGCACGATTGGAAACCTCCAAAACCCGGGCTTCCGGGTAACATTGGCGTCCCCTTGTGTTGCCGCTGACCGAAAACTGACCCAGTAGAGGCTGTTCTGCCGACTGAAAACTGACCCAGGTGTTCAACTGCTTCTGCTCAATTTTTGAGCAGGAGAACACAGGGTGATCAGTATGGAAATGATGGGCAAAATTCGCCGGATGTATTTCCGCGACAAGCTGTCGCTGCATGAGATAGCCAAGCGCACCGGGTTGGCGCGCAACACGATTCGCAAGTGGGTCAGAGCACCCGAGGCGAAGCAGCCGGTTTACCAACGCCGCGCGATCTTCAACAAACTCAGCCCTTATCACGCCACGCTGGAGCAGGCGCTGCAGGCCGATTCGCTGCGCCCCAAGCAACAGCGGCGCAGTGCCAAGGCGCTGTTGGCGCAGATCAAGGCCGAGGGGTACGACGGTGGCTACAGCCAGCTCACCGCGTTTATCCGCGTCTGGCGCGGGGAACAGGGTAAGGCGTTGCAGGCCTTTGTGCCGCTGAGCTTTGCGCTGGGTGAGGCGTTTCAGTTTGACTGGAGCGAGGAAGGCCTGCTGATCGGCGGCATTTACCGGCGCATGCAGGTGGCGCACCTGAAGCTCTGCGCCAGCCGTGCGTTCTGGCTGGTGGCGTATCCGAGCCAGGGCCACGAGATGTTGTTCGACGCCCATACGCGCGCGTTCAGCGCCTTGGGCGGGGTGCCGCGTCGAGGCATGCCGGATTATGTGGCGCGCCACATAATCCGGCTTATGTTCCCTTCGCCATTATGTGGCATCGGCTCGGCGGCCCCACGAGTGACGGGGGCGTTCGAGCCGAGGGGGCACATAAGAATCACAGGGAATCGAGCCATTTCAGCAAGTCGACGTCCCGGTGCCAAGCGCCTGATTGGGAGGATGCCGCCGAGGATTGATCGGGTGGAACGCACAGGGCGACGGCAGCCTCCTTGGTTCGGATATTGATCTCGGCATAACGGTGCGTCGTTTCCAGTCCGACGTGACCGAGCCAAGCCCGGATGACGTTGATTTCGACTCCGGCCTCCAGCAGGTGCATCGCCGCGGTATGGCGCCTATCTCTTCAGCGACATAGGCGCCATGCGACTGCCATGCACCTGCTGCAGGCCGGAGTCGACCTCACCGTTATCGCCCTGTGGCTTGGACACGAGAGCCCAGTGACGACCCACGGCTATGTCGAAGCCGATCTGGCCTTGAAGGAACGGGCCCTCGCCGCAATCGCGCCGCCCGAACTTCGGCGCACGCGCTACCGCCCAACGGATGCCCTGCTGAAGTTCCTGCAGGGGCTTTGATTATGCGTAGCTGACAGAGCTGGGTCGCCACAGACAGCGGGGCTGTCGCAGGCGACTCAACATAATCGCGGGCTGAACATAATTGCGGTTATGCCGAGCTCGGCATAACCGCAAAAATTACCTGTTTGCCGGATCCGATGCGGGAGGGGAACGAGCGGCGGCGATCTACAGCCTGGTGGGTACTGCCAAGCTAAACGGGTTAAATCCGCAGGCCTATCTGACCTACGTGCTTGAGCACATCGCCGAACATCCCGTTAACCGGGTGGGCGAACTGCTGCCCTGGAATATTTCCTTGAACCACACTGACCACTGCGAGGCCGCCTGATCCATGGTTAAAACTGTCAGCCTACCCAAACCTGCACCTGATCTCTTGCTGTTGCACATTGAGCTGAAGTGGATCACACCGACGATCTGGCGTCGTTTCGTAGTCCCTGAAAACATTACCTTGGGCAAGCTGCATCACGTGATTCAGGTCGTGATGGGCTGGAGCGACAGTCATCTGCATGAGTTTGAAATAGCAGGTGAAAAATACGGGATTCCCGATTCTGATGGCTGGGGGCCGCCGGTGAATCCAGAAGCTCGCAAGACATTGGTCAAAGCGCTGTTCGGTAAAAAGACGTTTGACTATCTCTACGACTTTGGTGACAGCTGGGATCACCGAATCAAAGTCGAGAAAAGGCTACCTGCCATCACAGCCCCTCAACTGCCGTATTGCATTGAAGGTGCCAATGCTTGCCCACCGGAAGATGTAGGTGGGGTGCCGGGTTACGAGGGTTTTCTAGAGGCCATGGCAGACCCCAAGCATCCAGAACACGACGACATGGTGGGTTGGTACGGTGAAATATTTGAGCCGGCGGCATTTGACTGCGAGCGCGTGAATCAGTGGTTTAAGAGGATCAAGGCTTGAGTTGCAAGACGGTGTAGCTCGGACGCTTACGTTCTATCGCTTTACCCAAGAAAAAGATTGATCAGTTATCAACCCTCGTGTTGCTCAAAAAGCTGCCGCCAGCGTCAGTTGTGCACGGGCCTCGATGATCTCAATCAGCTCGAAGTGCTTGGGGAACTCGCGCTTGAGCCAGCCGCTGGGCACGAAGTGGTGATCGAGGTGAACGACTGTGCTTTGGCCTTCGGCAGCCGCGCAGAGCATGACGTTCAACTCTGAGTCATCGCCAGCCATCGCAGCCGGCACGAAGACGATGCCGTTGTCGCTAATACCAAACGAGCGCCTCCATTCTGGGAAGCGCTTCTGCTCGGGGTTTGAAACGGCAAACCAATGGATTCTGTCCATCTATTCCTTCTCGAATGGGAGCAACGTGGAGTAAGGCAGCAAATCACCTTCGGCTGCGGCTAATACCTGGTCCAGCACAGCCTCGGGGGCATCGAGAGCACCGAGAATCACGTACAACTCGGAGAACACGTTCATCCTAGCGGCACGGTCGAAGCCAGCATCACCGCCTACCGACTCGGCATGGTCGAGCGCATTGGCAACGACATTCTCCCTGAGAAGATAACGTGCGCCGCATTCGCAGAGAAAAGGCTGTTTAGCGTTATAGAGAGTGCGATCCATGAACCCCACCTTCTAAAAGATAGTAAGCGCTCCATAAACCCCACCTAACCAAAGATGGGCAGCGCACCTAGCTGTGTATGTGAGGTGTGCAATTCCA
>NZ_JBIGLU010000065.1:0-14917 GCF_043658375.1 Pseudomonas sp. PsB
CGGGAAACGAGACTCGAACTCGCGACCCCGACCTTGGCAAGGTCGTGCTCTACCAACTGAGCTATTCCCGCAATTTGGCGTCCCCTAGGGGACTCGAACCCCTGTTACCGCCGTGAAAGGGCGGTGTCCTAGGCCACTAGACGAAGGGGACACGCTGCTGGCATTACTGCCTGCTTTCACTCCCTGCCGCGTTTCGCTGTGTGCTTTACGCTGCAAGTGGCGCGCATTCTATGGATGGTTCGGACAGGCGTCAACCCCTTTGTAGAAATTTATTTAAATCAATGACTTCCGGGTGAGTTGGGGTGCAGTTGCGGGATGGGTTGCCGATATAGAGAGAGGCAATCCTGTGCCGGCCCTTTCGCGGGCTTGCCCGCTCCCACAGGGTTGTCGCCAACCCTCAGGCCTGTGTTGCACCTGTGGGAGCGGGCAAGCCCGCGAAGAGGCCGGCACAGGGATTTAGCAGCTGTTCGTCCACCACCGAACTCACTACACTCAAGCTGTAATTCTTCTTCAATGAGGCATTAACGGTGACACCACTTCTGATCACCCTGCTCATCGTGGCGGGTATCGCGCTGCTGATCGTGATCGGCTACCTAAACAATGTGGTCGAGAACGGCAAGCTCGAACGCGCCCGGATGAAGATCGAGCTGGCCGACCGCCTGCGCCGCTGTGGCGAAATCACCGAGACCTTCCCCGGCCAGTTCATGACCCCGGCGCTGAAGCTGCTGCTGACCCGCCTGGAGCTCAACCTCAACCAGCGTCAACTGGCGATGGACAAGCACAATGCCGAGATCAAGGCGCGCATCGCCGAACTGGAGAGGCTGATTGCCCAAGGCGGGGAGATTCCGGTAAACAACCCGCCCAACCCGATCCAGACCGAGATCAAGGCCAAGGATGTGCGCTTCCTGCTGGAGGCGCTGCACAACCAGGTGACCCGCGCCGCCCAGGAGGGCTTCCTGCCCACGCCCGAGGCCAAGCAATGGGTCAAGGAAATCCGCCATATCCTGGTGCTGCTGCATATCGAGTTCTTCAACAACCTCGGCCAGCAGGCCCTGCAACAGAACCAGCCAGGCCAGGCGCGCCTGGCCTTCGAGCGCGGCGTGCAGTACCTGCGCAAGCAGCCGGAACCGAAAATGTATGAAGAGCAGCTGACGTACCTGGAGAAGCTGCTGGCCCGGGCCAACGCCCAGGTACTGGACCGCATGGCCCCGGCGGAGGACGAGCAGAATGAACTGACCCAGGGGCTCAAGACCGATGAGGAAGAGACCTGGAAGAAGAAGGTGATGTACGACTGATGCTTTAACCTGTACCGGCCTCTTCGCGGCTAAAGCCGCTCCCACAGGGACCGCATCGCCCTCAGGCTTGGTGCGATCCCTGTGGGAGCGGCTTTAGCCGCGAAAAGGCCGGTACAGGCAACAAATATCAGCAGTCGGTCAACTCCAGAAAAATCGCCGCCAACCGCTCCAACCCCACCTGATCCGCCTCACTGAAGCGCCCAAGCTTCGGGCTGTCCAGGTCCAGCACACCAATCAACCTGCCCTCCTTCACCAGCGGAATCACCAGCTCGCTGTTGGACGCGCTGTCACAGGCAATGTGCCCCGGGAACGCATGCACGTCCTCTACCCGCTGGGTCTGCCGGGTGGCCGCTGCCGCCCCGCACACGCCCTTGCTGAACGGGATGCGCACGCACGCCACCTGGCCCTGGAATGGGCCCAGCACCAGTTCTTCGTTGCGGTTGAGGTAGAACCCCGCCCAGTTCAGGTCGTCCACCTGGTTATAGAGGAATGCCGAAAACTGCGCGGCATTGGCGATGAAGTCACGCTCGTCGGCAAACAGCGCCTGCACTTGCGCCGCCAGCAGGTTGTAGCCGTCGAGGCCGGCGCCACTGGCATTGAGGTCGATCATTTACTTTTGCTCCAGCAATTGCAGCCCGACCCAGTAGCGGGCGAACTGATAGGCACAACGGCCATTACGGTTACCGCGGCCGGTGGCCCAGCGCACGGCGAGGATGTCGAGTTCTTCGCTGCGCTGCCAGGCCAGGCCGGCAGTTTGCGCGAGCTGGCCGATCCAGTGCTCGACCACGTTCAGGAAGTGTTCCTGGGTGAAGGGGTAGAACGACAGCCACAGGCCAAAACGGTCGGACAGGGCAATCTTGTCTTCCACCGCTTCACTGGGATGCAGCTCGCCGTCCACGCGCTTCCAGTTCTCGTTGTCGCTCTCCTTTTCCGGCACCAGGTGGCGGCGGTTGGAGGTGGCGTACAGCAGCACGTTGTCGGGGGCCTGCTCGAGCGAGCCGTCGAGCACGCTCTTGAGCACCCGGTAGTCGCCCTCCCCGGCTTCGAACGACAGGTCGTCGCAGAACAGGATGAAGCGCTGCGGCAGCTTCTGCAGCTGCTCGACCACCCGTGGCAGGTCGGCCAGGTGGTCGCGTTCGATTTCGATCAGGCGCAGGCCGGCACCGGCGTGCTCGGCCAGCAGGGCACGTACCAGCGACGACTTGCCGGTGCCGCGCGAGCCCCACAGCAGTGCATGGTTGGCCGGCATGCCGTTGATGAACTGATGGGTGTTGCGGCCCAGCTGGTCACGCTGCTGGTCGACGCCGATCAGGTCGCTCAGGCGGATGTCCAGGCTGACTTCCAGTGGCAGCAGGTAGCCGCTGCGGCCATCGCGCTGCCAGCGCGCGGCCAGGGTGGTGGCCCAGTCGATATTCGGGCGCTGGGCCGGCAACAGGGGTTCGAGGCGGGCCAGTACCGATTCGGCGCGGTCCAGGAAAGCAATCAAGCGAGCGTCCATGACGACTCCTACGAATTTCAGTTTTTTGGGGCCGCTGCGCGCCCCTTCGCGGGCTTGCCCGCTCCCACAGGCACACTGCAAATCTCGAGGGCAGTGATATACCTGTGGCAGCGGGCAAGCCCGCGAAGGGGCGCAAAGCGGCCCCCACTTGGCAATCAACTGAAATGAACAGACAGACCCACCAGCAGCCGGGGCTATTCGGCTATGCTTGCGCAGCGCAAGGGACGTGAAACCGGCTCGGGACACATGGATATCAAGTTCACCAATCGCCTGTCATACAAGCAAGCCCGGTTGACAGTCCTGGTCGGCTTCATCCTGGGAACATTGCTCAGTCTCATCCAGATCGGCATCGATTATGCCAGCGAAGACGCGTCCATCAACCGTGAAGTGCGCGCCTTACTGCAAATCAGCCACAACCCGGCCTCGCGCATCGCCTACAACATCGACTCGGAACTGGCCCTGGAGCTGACCCGCGGCCTGCTGCAGTCGCCGGCGATCATCCGTGCGCGGCTGATCGACAACAACGAAACAGTGCTGGCCGACGTCGAACGGCCGCGCCTGCAGGACCGCTACCGGCCGCTCAGCGACTTCCTGTTCGGCGACCAGCGCCAGTTCAAGGAACGCCTGTACCTGACCCACATGCCCGAGGAATACCTCGGCACCCTGTACCTGGAGGTGGACACCTACGCCTTCGGCAGCCGCTTTCTCGACCGTGCCGGCATCACCCTGCTCAACGGTTTCGCCCGCAGCCTGGTGCTGACCGGCATCCTCCTGGCGCTGTTCTACATGATGCTGACCAAGCCGCTGGTGACGGTGATCGGCGCGCTCAGCGGCAGCGATCCGCGCAAGCCCCGGCAAACCCGCGTGGCCTGCCCGCACGGCCACGAACACGACGAGATCGGCGTACTGGTGAAGGTCGCCAACCAGCAGTTCGTCAGCATGGCCACCGAGATCGAGCAGCGGCGCACCGCAGAAAACCGCCTTACCCAGTACCTCAACGAGCTGGAAGATATCGTCTCGGCACGCACCAACGAGCTGAAGGCCAGCAACAGCAGCCTGAGCCTGTCCAACCAGGAGCTGGAAGAAGCCCGTCGCCGGGCGCTGGACATGGCCCAGGCACGCGCCGCCTTCCTCGCCAACATGAGCCACGAAATCCGTACCCCGCTCAACGGCATGCTCGGCATGATCGCCCTTGCCCTCGACAGCCCGCTGCCCAGCGAGCAACGCCAGCAGCTGGCGATAGCCCATGACTCGGGCAAGGTGCTGGTGGAGTTGCTCAACGATATTCTCGACCTGTCCAAGTTCGATGCCGGCCAGCTGGAGCTGGAGCGCATTCCGTTCGACATGGGTTCGATGGTCGAGGACACTGCCAACCTGCTGTCGCAGAACACCGCGCAAAGCGTGGAGCTGACCTGCCTGATCGCCCGCGACTTCCCCAGCAGCGTGCTTGGCGACCCCACGCGGGTACGGCAGATCGTCAGCAACCTGCTGTCCAACGCCCTCAAGTTCACCCGCTTCGGCCGCGTGGATGTGCGCCTGGCGACCATCGTCGGCGGTGTGCGCCTGGAAGTGCGCGACACCGGCATCGGCATCCCCGAAGAAGCCCAGGCGCGGATCTTCCAGCCGTTCACCCAGGCCGGCGCCGGCATCACCCGCCAGTACGGCGGCACCGGCCTGGGCCTGGCGCTGACACGCAACCTGTGCAAGGCCATGCAGGGCCACCTGCATATCAAGTCCGACCCGGGCTTCGGCAGCCGCTTCACCGCCGAGCTGCCGCTGGCGGTGCACACCGAAGCCATCCCGCCGGCACCGTTGCACGGGCGCGTGGCGGCGCTGAGCGCGGCCGGCAGCGGGCTCGATGAACTGCTGCAGGACCTGTTGCCCGCCTGGGGCCTTGCCTATCAGCACCATGACAGCAGCGCGGGGCTGGACGCCACGGCCATCGACCTGCTGATCACCGACAGCCTGGACCAGCTGTTCGAACTGCGCCCGGCACTGAAGACACCGATCCTGCTGGTGACCGCCTACGGCAACTTCCTGCCCAGCGAACAGTCGGTCACCCTCGCCCCCCTGCACCAGCTGGCCCGGCCGCTGGCGCGCAACGCCCTGTACCAGACCTTGCGCCGCACCTTGCAGGGCCACGAGCCCGAACACCCGCTGGACACCCCGGCCATCACCCTGGAACAAGGCCGCGCGCGCATCCTGCTGGTGGAGGACAACCCGGTGAACCAGCTGGTGGCCAAGGGCATGCTGGCCAAGCTCGGTTGCCAGGTGCAGCTGGCCACCCAGGGCGCCGAGGCCCTGGAGCTACTGGAACAGGACGAGTTCGACCTGGTACTGATGGACTGCAACATGCCGGTGATGGATGGCTACGAGGCCAGCCGGCGCATCCGCCAGAGCGGCCGCTGGCCCGACCTGCCGATCGTTGCCCTCACCGCCAACGCCATGCCCGAGGAGCGCGAGCGCTGCCGGGCAGCGGGCATGAACGACTACCTGGCCAAGCCGTTCCGCCGTGAAGAGCTGCTGGCGCTGGTCGACCACTGGGTGCCGGTCAACGGTTGAGCAGGCGCTCGATGTCCGCTTCCAGGGCCTGCGGCTTGGTGGTGGGGGCGTAGCGCGTTACCTGGCCAGAGGCCGGGTCGACCAGGAACTTGGTGAAGTTCCACTTGATCTTCTGGCTGCCCAGAATGCCCGGGGCGCGCTGCTTGAGTTCGACGAACAGCGGGTGGCTGCCGGGGCCGTTGACCTCGACCTTGCGGAACAGCGGGAAGCTCACGCCGAAATTGCGCTCGCAGAACTGGGCAATTTCCCGTGCATCGCCCGGCTCCTGCTTGCCGAACTGGTTGCAGGGGAAGCCCAGCACCACCAGGCCGCGTGCGCGGTAGGCCTGCCACAGTTGCTCCAGGCCCTTGTACTGCGGGGTAAAGCCGCACTGGCTGGCGGTATTGACCACCAGCAGCGCCTTGCCGGGGAAGTCGCCGAGCTTCTTGTGCTCGCCGCCCAGGGTCACGCAGGGGATGTCCAGTATCGATCCAGCCATGGTCGGGCTCCGGTCAGTCGCGCGGGCGCAGGTCGATGCACACCGAGTTGATGCAGTAGCGCAGGCCGGTCGGTGGCGGGCCATCGGGGAACACGTGGCCCAGGTGCGCATCGCAGCGGGCACAGGTGACTTCGGTGCGGATCATGCCGTGGGAGGTGTCGCGGATCTCGATCATCGCGCTTTCCTCGATGGGCGCGTAGAAGCTCGGCCAGCCACAGCCGGAATCGAACTTGGTCTGCGCATCGAACAGTGCCAGGCCGCAGCAGATGCAGTGGTAGATGCCGTCGCGGCGCTCGCTGTTGTACTTGCCGCTGAACGGCCGCTCGGTGCCCTTGAGGCGGCACACCTGGTACTGCTCGGGGTCGAGCATCGACCGCCATTGTTCCAGGGTTTTCTCGATCTTTTGCATGTAGGGACCTCGGCAGGCTGAATTTCACTGCGCACCGTCTTTTCCGGGGCGCGGGTGGCACGTATATTAGTTGGCTTCGTGTGCCAGGCGTTCAGTCTGGCACCCGCTTCCTGCCCTTTCAAACCTTTCGGCGGGGCGTAGCGCGTTTTCTCAATCGGGATCCCATCATGCAGTTCAGCAAATCGAACAAGCTCGCCAATGTCTGCTACGACATTCGCGGCCCAGTGCTCAAGCACGCCAAGCGCCTGGAAGAGGAAGGCCACCGCATCCTCAAGCTGAACATCGGCAACCCGGCGCCGTTTGGCTTCGAGGCGCCTGACGAAATCCTTCAGGATGTGATCCGCAACCTGCCCACCGCGCAGGGCTACAGCGACTCCAAGGGCCTGTTCAGCGCGCGCAAGGCGGTGATGCAGTACTGCCAGCAGAAGCAGATCGAAGGCGTCGGCATCGAGGACATCTACCTGGGTAACGGTGTGTCCGAGCTGATCGTGATGTCGATGCAGGCGCTGCTCAACAACGGCGACGAAGTGCTGATCCCGGCCCCCGACTACCCGCTGTGGACCGCCGCGGTGAGCCTGGCCGGCGGCAAGCCGGTGCACTACCTGTGCGACGAGCAGGCCGACTGGTTCCCCGACCTTGAGGACATCAAGGCCAAGATCACCCCGAACACCAAGGCCCTGGTGATCATCAACCCGAACAACCCGACCGGCGCGGTGTACTCCAAAGAGCTGCTGCTGGGCATGCTGGAACTGGCCCGCCAGCACAACCTGGTGGTGTTCTCCGACGAGATCTACGACAAGATCCTGTACGACGAAGCCGTGCACATCAGCACCGCATCGCTGGCCCCCGACCTGCTGTGCCTGACCTTCAACGGCCTGTCCAAGTCGTACCGGGTGGCGGGCTTCCGTTCCGGCTGGCTGATCATCTCCGGGCCCAAGCACCACGCGCAAAGCTACATCGAAGGCATCGACATGCTGGCCAACATGCGCCTGTGCGCCAACGTGCCGGCCCAGCATGCCATTCAGACCGCGCTGGGCGGCTACCAGAGCATCAACGACCTGGTGCTGCCACCGGGTCGCCTGCTGGAACAGCGCAACCGCACCTACGAGCTGCTGAACGACATCCCGGGCGTGAGCTGCGTGAAGCCGATGGGTGCGCTGTATGCATTCCCGAAGATCGACCCGAAGGTTTGCCCGATTCACAACGACGAGAAGTTCGTGCTCGACCTGCTGCTGTCGGAGAAGCTGCTGATCGTTCAGGGCACGGCGTTCAACTGGCCGTGGCCGGACCACTTCCGTGTGGTGACCTTGCCGCGGGTGGATGACCTGGAGGCGGCGATTGGCCGGATCGGGAATTTCCTGAAGGGTTATTCGCAGTAAGTGATGGCCTCTTCGCAGCGCAAGGCTGCTCCTACAGGAGAACGCATGCCCCTGTAGGAGCAGCCTTGTGCTGCGAATGGGCTGCAAAGCAGCCCCAAAACCCCACAGGATGTTTCTTACATCCTGCAACGCTCTATCCCACAGCCCCCGCGCCATCCTCTGCCATACTCCGCCGTACACAGTTTGAAATAGTCGCCCGATTGAATCGGCACGGCCGGCACCTTATATACCCCGCAGTAAGCGACAACTCATCCGTCAGGAGAACGTAACAACCATGATGCGCATTCTGTTGTTTGTAGCCACCAACCTCGCGGTGGTGCTGGTTGCAAGCATTACCCTGAGCCTGTTCGGTTTCAACGGGTTCATGGCCGCCAACGGGGTCGACCTGAACCTCAGCAGCCTGCTGGTGTTCTGCGCCGTGTTCGGCTTTGCCGGCTCCCTCGTCTCGCTGTTCATCTCCAAGTGGATGGCGAAGATGACCACCGGCACCCAGATCATCAGCCAGCCGCGCACCCGCCACGAACAGTGGCTGCTGCAAACGGTCGAAGAGCTGTCCCGTGAAGCGGGCATCAAGATGCCCGAGGTGGGTATCTTCCCGGCGTACGAGGCCAACGCCTTCGCCACCGGCTGGAACCGCAACGACGCGCTGGTCGCCGTGTCCCAGGGCCTGCTGGAGCGTTTCTCGCCCGATGAAGTGCGCGCAGTACTGGCCCACGAGATCGGCCACGTGGCCAACGGCGACATGGTCACCCTGGCGCTGGTGCAAGGCGTGGTGAACACCTTCGTGATGTTCTTCGCACGCATCATCGGCAACTTCGTCGACAAGGTGATCTTCAAGAACGAAGAAGGCCAGGGCATTGCCTACTACGTGGCGACCATCGTTGCCGAGCTGATCCTGGGCATTCTGGCCAGCATGATCGTGATGTGGTTCTCGCGCCGCCGCGAATACCGCGCCGACGAAGCCGGTGCACAACTGGCCGGTACCGCGGCGATGATCGGTGCCCTGCAGCGCCTGCGCGTGGAGCAAGGCCTGCCGGTGCACATGCCCGACACCATGAAGGCCTTCGGCATAAATGGTGGCCTGAAGCACGGCCTGGCCGGGCTGCTGATGAGCCACCCGCCGCTGGAAGACCGTATCGAGGCCCTGCGCCGTCGCGGTTGATCCAACCGGTAAAAACAAAGGGCGACTTCGGTCGCCCTTTTTTGTACACCTGTGCCGGCCTCTTCGCGGGCTCGCCCGCTCCCACAGGTTCACCACATACCTTGAGGATTGTGCAGTACCTGTGGGAGCGGGCAAGCCCGCGAAAGGGCCGGAACAGGCTACACACCTGTCATCGGCTAACCCGGTACACCCGCTCCAACAAACTGGAAGCTCCGGCCTGCAGGAACTTCGGGCTTTCCTCAATCACCTCCACTGCCTCCAGCTCATCCACCTGCCACCCGGCAAACCCTTGCCGCAGCTCCTCATCCCCCACCGAAAACGGCGGCCCGCCCAGCAAAGCCTGGTCATAATCCAGAGTCACCACCACCCCCTGGCAACCCGCCGGCAGCAAGCCCGACAACAACTGCATGTAGGCCACACGCATCTGCGGCGGCAAGGCAATCAGCGCCGCCCGGTCATACAGCCCCGCGCAGTCGCCGATATCCCCTGCCTGCAACGCAAAGAAATCCCCACACCAGAGCTCCACGTCACCACTGCGCCAAACCTCGAAAGCCCCGCGCTGTTGCACCTCGGCTTCAAGCCCATGCTCGCGGAAGAATGCCTCCACCGCCCGCCGCGACAGCTCTACGCCCAACACGCGGTACCCCTGCCCGGCCAGCCAGGCCAGGTCCAGGCTCTTGCCGCACAACGGCACCAGCACGCGGCTGCCCGGCGCCAGGCCAAGCGTTGGCCAATACTTCTGCAGATAGGGGTTCACCTGCGCCTGGTGAAAGCCGATCTGGTTGTCGGCCCACCGCTGCTGCCAGAACGCTGGCTCCATGATCACTCCCGATTTTTAGATGGTTTGTCGGTAAAAGTTGGTTTGGATTTCGATCTGTAGTTGATCGAAGATGAGTGCATCTTAACCCTCAGGACCCTGCCATGCTGCCCAGCCTGTTCATTTCCCATGGTTCCCCCATGCTGGCCCTGCAACCCGGCGCCAGCGGGCCGGCGCTGGCCGGGCTGGCCAACGCCCTGCCCCGGCCGAAAGCGATCGTGGTGGTGTCGGCGCACTGGGAAAGCCGCGAACTGCTGGTTACCAGCAGCGCACGACCAGAGACCTGGCATGACTTCTACGGTTTCCCACCGGCGCTGTATGCGGTGCAGTACCCGGCGCCGGGTGAGCCCACCCTTGCCGGCCAGGTCAGTGAACTGCTGCAGGCTGCCGGGCTGCCTGCCCGGCTGGACGCGCAGCGGCCGTTCGACCACGGCGCCTGGGTACCGCTGTCGCTGATGTACCCGGATGCGAATATTCCGGTGGTGCAGGTTTCACTGCCCAGCCACATGGGGCCGGCGCTGCAGGTCAAGGTAGGCCAGGCGTTGGCGGGTTTGCGCGACCAGGGCGTGCTGCTGATCGGCTCGGGCAGCATTACCCATAACCTGGGCGAACTGGACTGGCATGCCGGGCCGGATGTGATCGAGCCTTGGGCGCTGACGTTCAGGGATTGGGTGGTGGAAAAGCTGCGGGCGGATGATCAGGAAGCGCTGCTGGGTTATCGGCAGCAGGCACCGTTTGCGGTGCGCAACCATCCCAGTGATGAGCATTTCCTGCCGCTGTTCTTTGCCCTGGGGGCTGGGGGCAAGTTCGGGGTGGTGCACCAAGGGTTTACCTTGGGGGCGTTGGGGATGGACATTTATCGGTTCGACTGAAGATAGCCGGGGGCGCTTTGCGCCCCTTTCGCGACACAAGGCCGCTCCTACAGGGGTTACCCGTCACCATGGGGTACGCGATCCCTTGTAGGAGCGGCCTTGTGTCGCGATGGGCTGCAAAGCAGCCCCAAAGCACAGGCAAAAAAAATCCCCGACCTGAGCCGGGGATTTTTTCATTGCGCCAGGATCAATCCTCGCGGTAGCGACGCAGCTTCAGCTGCTTGCCGGCCACGCGGGTGTCCTTGAGCTTGGACAGCAGCTTCTCCAGGCCATCTTCCGGCAGCTCGACCAGGCTGAAGCTGTCGCGCACCTGGATGCGGCCAATGGCGTCACGGGCCAAGCCACCTTCGTTGAGGATCGCGCCCAGCAGGTTCTTGGCAGCGATGCCGTCACGGGCACCCAGGGCAGTACGGCAACGCACACGGCCTTCGGCCAGCGGCATCGGCGCACGGCGCTCGCGGTCACCACGCTCCGGACGCTCGCCACGCTCACCACGTTCGGTACGCTCACCACGCGGGGCGAAGCTCGGCACCAGCGGCTGTTCACGCTCTACCGCAGCCAGGTCCAGCGCCTGGCCATTGGTGGCCTTGCGCAGCAGGGCAGCAGCCAGGGCACGCGCGCTGCAACCCAGGTCGGCGGTCAGGCGGTCGAACAGTTCGCCGTGGGTGGCTTCCGCTTCGGCAACCAGCGGCGCCAGGCTCGAGGTCAGCTTCTTGATGCGGGCGTCCAGCACGGCCTGGGCATTCGGCAGGCGGGCTTCGGCAACTTTCTGCCCGGTTACGCGCTCGATCACCTGCAGCATGCGGCGCTCACGCGGGGTGACCAGCAGCAGTGCACGGCCATCGCGACCAGCACGGCCGGTACGGCCGATACGGTGTACGTAGGACTCCGGGTCGTACGGCATGTCGACGTTGAACACGTGAGTGATGCGCGGTACGTCCAGGCCACGGGCAGCGACGTCGGTAGCTACAACGATGTCCAGGCGGCCATCCTTGAGCGAGTCGATCACGCGCTCACGCTGGTTCTGGGCGATGTCGCCGTTCAGCGCGGCAGCCTTGTAGCCCTTGGCTTCCAGCGCGGAGGCCAGGTCCAGGGTGGCTTGCTTGGTACGCACGAAGGCGATCAGCGCATCGAACTCTTCCACTTCCAGCAGACGCAGCACAGCCGGGATCTTCTGGTCGGCGTGGACCATCAGGTGGGCCTGCTCGATCGCGGTAACGGTCTGGGTCTTGCTCTGGATCTTGACGTGCTTGGGCTCGCGCAGGTGGCGTTCGGCGATCGAACGGATCGACGACGGCAGGGTGGCGGAGAACAGCACGGTCTGGCGGCTGGCCGGGATGGCATCGAAGATCACTTCGAGGTCATCCATGAAGCCCAGCTTGAGCATCTCGTCGGCTTCGTCCAGTACCAGGTACTGCACGGTCGACAGGACTTTTTCGTCACGACGCAGGTGGTCGCACAGACGGCCCGGGGTGGCCACGACGATTTGCGCGCCGTTGCGGATCGCACGCAGCTGTGGGCCCATCGGGGCACCACCGTAGACGGCGACCACGTTCACGCCCGGCATCTGCTTGGCGTAGGTTTCGAAAGCGGTAGCAACTTGCAGCGCCAACTCACGGGTTGGCGCCAGGATCAGGGCTTGCGGTTCGCGCTTGCTCACATCGATCTTGTTGAGGATCGGCAGGGCGAAGGCAGCGGTCTTGCCGGTGCCAGTCTGCGCCTGGCCGATCATGTCGTGACCGGCGAGGATGATCGGGATCGATTGTTGCTGAATGGCGGACGGCTCTTCGTAGCCGGTCGCCAGAACGGCAGCAACAATATTCGGATTGAGATCGAGAGCGGCGAAGCCGCCGGTTTCCTGGGTCATGGGTCTGCCTCTAGGTGCATCCGCAAAGACCCATGCTCCAAAGCTGCACAAGCCATGAAAGACCGACAGGTCACCCAGGCAGCTTTGGCGGCGGGGATTTGCGAAAACGATTGAAAAAGAAAACGTGGGAAAGTCCGCCTAGCGGACGTGCAGCCGAAGCTGGACTCGGAGGGTTTGCACCACCTGATTTTGCGGTCCGCTAAAAGACCGGCGCGTACTATACCCGAAATCGTGCGCAGACGTGAGGAATATTTTCAGGGTGCCTGGCCAGTGTCGGGCCATCAATCACAGCAAGCTGAATCGATAATCCCCTGGAGCCTGGCGCGGTCCTTGTAGGAGCGGCCTTGTGTCGCGAAAGGGCCGCAGAGCGGCCCCGGCAATATTTGCATTGACGCTGGAATCCGGGGCCGCTACGCGCCCCTTTCGCGACACAAGGCCGCTCCTACACGAACCGCTACAGGTATCGCATAGGCCGCGCCAGCCATTCAGGTAGCCGGCCGAATCTCGCGGATCAGCCCCTCGAGGCTGTACCCCAGGCGCGGCGCCAGCGCCTCGGCCCGGGCTTTCAGCCCATCCAGGTCCAGCGTCTGCTCCAGGTCCGCCGGCACCAGCAGGATCACATTGCCCTCCTTCACCGGCAGCTCCCAGTAATGCCGGTGGTACAACCCGCGCAGCAACGCCGCGCCCAGCGGCTTGCCGTCGTCGGTGGCCCACTGGTTGATCACCAGCCAACCACCTGGGTTCAGCTGCTGCTGGCAGTTCTCCAGGAAGTTCCACGCCAGGTGGCCCACCCCCGGCCCATGGTCGGTGTACAGGTCGACGAACAGCAGGTCGGCCTTCTCCGCCGTGGGCAACAGCTCCAGGGCATCGCCGATGCGTACATACAGCCGCGGGTCGTCGTCCAGGCCCAGGTACTCCATGGCCAGGCGCGGTACGTCCGGGCGCAGTTCGATGGCCTCGATGTCGTCCAGCGGCAGGAACTTCATGCAGGCCTGGGTCAGCGTGCCGGCACCCAGGCCGAGAAACAGCGCGCTCTCCGGCTGCTCGTGGCACAGCGCCCCCACCAGCATGGCGCGGGTATAGTCGTACTCCAGCCAGCTGGGGTCGGCCGTGAACACGCAGCTCTGCTCGATCGCATCGCCGAATTCCAGAAAGCGGTAGTCGTCGACTTCATACACGCTGATGACGCCAAAGGCGTCCTCCACCCGTGCCAGTAGCCGCTCTTCCCGTTCCGCCGCCATGCTCACCACCCACCCGCGCAAAAACGCGCATTGTCCGTCAACACCCTCGATGCAACAAGCGCAGCGCCAACTGTTACCATGGCCCATAGCCTACAACCGACAAGACCGAGCCCGAGATGAACCAACCGTGGAGCCCCGACAGCTGGCGCGCCCTGCCGATCCAGCAGCAACCGACCTACCCCGATGCCGCGCACCTGCTGAAGGTCGAACAGACCCTGGCCAGCTACCCGCCGCTGGTGTTCGCGGGCGAGGCGCGCGAGCTGCGCCGGCAGTTCGCCGAGGTCACCGAAGGCCGCGCCTTCCTGCTGCAGGGTGGCGACTGCGCCGAGAGCTTCGCCGAGTTCTCGGCGGCGAAAATCCGCGACACCTTCAAGGTGCTGCTGCAGATGGCCATCGTCATGACCTTCGCCGCCGGCTGCCCGGTGGTCAAGGTCGGGCGCATGGCCGGGCAGTTCGCCAAGCCGCGCTCATCGGGCGATGAAACCATCGGCGACATCACCCTGCCCGCCTACCGTGGCGACATCGTCAACGGCATCGGCTTCGACGCGAAAAGCCGCATCCCCGACCCGGAGCGCCTGCTGCAGGCCTACCACCAGGCCACTGCCAGCCTCAACCTGCTGCGCGCCTTCGCCCAGGGCGGGTTTGCCGACCTGCACCAGGTGCACAAGTGGAACCTGGACTTCATCGCCAACTCGGCGCTGGCCGACAAGTACCACCAGCTGGCCAACCGCATCGACGAAACCCTGGCATTCATGCGCGCCTGCGGCCTGGACAGCGCGCCGCAGCTGCGCGAAACCAGCTTCTTCACCGCCCACGAAGCACTGCTGCTGAACTATGAAGAAGCCTTCGTGCGCCAGGACAGCCTGACCGGCGACTACTACGACTGCTCGGCGCACATGCTGTGGATCGGCGACCGCACCCGCCAGCTGGACGGTGCCCATGTGGAGTTCCTGCGCGGCGTGCACAACCCGATCGGGGTGAAGGTTGGCCCGAGCATGAACCCCGAAGAACTGATCCGCCTGATCGACACGCTGAACCCGGCCAACGACCCCGGGCGCCTGAACCTGATCGTGCGCATGGGTGCCGGCAAGGTCGGCGACCACCTGCCGGGGCTGATCCGCACGGTCGAGCGCGAAGGGCGCAAGGTGCTGTGGAGCTCCGACCCGATGCATGGCAATACCATCAAGGCCAGCAGCGGCTACAAGACCCGCGACTTTGCGCAGATCCTGGATGAGGTGAAACAGTTCTTCCAGGTGCACCAGGCCGAGGGCAGCCATGCCGGCGGCATCCACATCGAGATGACCGGGCAGAACGTCACCGAATGCATCGGCGGCGCC
>NZ_JBIGLU010000066.1:0-12735 GCF_043658375.1 Pseudomonas sp. PsB
CGATCTATCAACCATCTGAGGGTGGTATCAGATTGATGGGGTGAAGGTGCCCCATCAACCATTAAATCCGTATACCCCAACCATTAAATCCGTATACCCGTATTTCTCAATGTCCCGTCTTTTGGCGACGTGGGTCACATCCATGACCTGTGGCCATTCATGGGCTACGTCACGGCACAGACGTCGCGCATCGCGCTCGCAACTGGCAGCGTCATCACCACTCTGCGTCATCCCTTGCTTGTGGCCAAAGCAGCAGCCTCGATCGACCGCTTGTCAAATCAGCGCCTGGTGCTAGGTATCGCCACGGGTGATCGGCCAACAGAGTTCCCGGCCTTCGGTCAGACAATGGATGCGCGAGCCACGTTGTTCCAAGAAGCATTGACTGTGTTGCGTCAAGCCTGGCGTGAGGACTTCCCGGAAATCTCCACGCCCCGAGTGAACTTGTCGGGTGCAGATACGCTGCCGAAACCGGCGTTGAGAGACATTCCCGTGATGGTGACTGGTCATTCACGCCAGTCGGTCGAATGGATTGCCGAGCATGGGGATGGCTGGCTTTACTATCCCCAAAATATCGCGCAGCAAGCCATGACAATCAAGAATTGGCGGTCGCTGACACCAAGATTCAAACCCTTCACGCAATCCTTCTATATTGACCTGTCGGAGAATCCCGATGAACCCCCGTCGCCCATCTTCCTCGGGTTTCGGGCTGGTCACCGATTCTTTACTGACTACTTCAGCCGCTTGCGCGATATTGGGGTTAATCATATTGGCCTCAACCTGAAATACGCGACACGTCCGGCGCATGAGATTGTTCAGGAACTTGGCGAGCATGTCGTACCGCACTTTCCGGCGCACGCTACTGCCCATTTGGAGGAGGCGCAGGATGCTGCACGGTCATAAAATTTTTGCCTGGGATCTCGCTTTTACTTCTTCGGCTGGTACCTATGCCTTCGATGTCCAATGCGAAATGCTGGCTGACATCGGTTATGACGGCCTGACCTATGCCGTCTGGTCAGGGAGCCGATGGGAAACCGCAAAGCGTCTATCCACCGTGAAAGATCGTTTCGGTTTGGAGGTCTTTAGCGTGTATGTGGTGATCGACCTGGATCAGGGCCCACAGCATCCCATCAACGCAGGACTCTTGCGGATGCTTGAGGAGATGGAAGGCGTGAAGGCTGTCAATCTTGGAATCAGGACGGCAGGCCACGGTTCAAATCATCGAAAGGCACCGGACGACAAGGTATTGCAGGACTTCCTTGGTCGGGCACTTGAGATTTGCGCACGGCGCGGAATTAACATCCTGCTGTATTTTCATCTGGGCTTCTGGATGGATCATTACTCCATTGCGGCACAGATCTGCTCGGTCGTGAACCATCCGAATCTCGGCATCGTGTTTCCAAGCTATCACTGGTATGGCTACGAAACCAATGCAGGCAGCCCGACGGAGGGCTATCAGGCAGTAGACCCGACGCCAGCGTTAATGGCGTCAACACCCTTCATGCGGGAATTGACTCTCAGCGGCGCAACCCGCAGCCCACTTGGCTGGAGTCGTATTGCCACTTTCGAGGCGCTCGATGCAGGAGAACTCGACAACTTCGCACTTCTTGGACTTGCCAAGTCGTTCGGTTATACCGGCCCCGTCGGCTATGACGGCACATTGGTCGGGGGGAATCCATACAGCACGCTCAAACGCTCCTATGACGCGATGGACGAGATGTTGGGTTTGCTGACAAAGCACCCTGGTTGGGCCAAGCGTGAAACGCACCCGTAACCTATGATTGAGCGCACCTACATGTCCCAACACCCTTTGATTGCTGCCCAATTGAGGCAGGCGATGCGCGGCGTGGCCTCCACGGTGACGCTAATCACGTCGATCGCTCCCGATGGCCACGGACACGTAATGATCGCCAGTTCATTCACATCAGTCTCACTGGAGCCGCCCACAGTTCTAGTGTGCATTGGTCAGCAAACCCGTATCCATGGGCCGCTGCTGGCTGCTCGACGATTCTGCATCAATGTACTCCGCGCAGAACAGGAGGTACTTGCGGTGCACTGCCGTAGCGCCACGGGGACCGACCGTTTCGATCATGAAGCCTGGCGATTTGATGAAGTCAATGGGTTGCCCTATCTGCAAGGGGCGCAGGCTTCGCTGTTCTGTGAGCTGATTGAACACCATGCAGTCGGCACCCACTCGGTAATGCTGGCCAGTGTCGAGCGTGTGCTCACATCTGCATATGCCGATCCACTCGTCTATCTGGATGGCCGCTTCCGGGCCATAGATCCAACCCGTTGAAGATATGCAGCGAAGAATTTCACAACTGCCTCGGCATATCTCTAGACAGCCTGCCGGGTTATGTGGCTGAGACTCTTCGAGCATTAGCCAATGCCCATTCCCCGCTGCCGTCCGATTTCCCACGCCACGCCGCCACCGCTCACCGTCGCGGCAAGTTGCTGCCCCAGGCGTTGTTCGATCACGGGTTTCCACGGCACCAGCGAGAAGCCCAAGCCATCATCGAGCATCGCGTACCGCCCACTGGCGAGCATGACGTTGCGGCGATAGATGCCGGCCACACGCTGGCCGTCTGTCACGGGCCGGTGCTCCAGGCCGGTTTCAGCGGCAATGTCCTTGGCGACCTGTGACAGCTCCCGGCTGCGCAGCGTGTCCAACAGGTTGCGCGCCAGAATCACGCGCTGTCCGCGTCGCTCGGCCAGACCCTGTTCGGCCAGGAAGTCGGCGCGCTGCTGCATCGCCTGTTTGGCCTCTGCACCAAAGCCCAGATCACCCAGGCCCGAGCCGCCAATCAACTGCTGGTCGAGCCAGGTGGCCCCGATGACGCGCACCTGTCGCTCGATGGGCAGGTGCGATTTCAACTCCACGGCCACGCCGCCCAGACGCTGCGCGTCGTAGCGCCGGCCCTGCTCGGGAAGGTCGCCAGGCACCTTCCATAACCCCTCGGCCATGCGCTCCACGATGCCGGCCCGGCGCAGGGCTTCCAACCTGCGGACATGAGCTGTCACGACCTCTTGCGGGTCACGGCCGGGGACGGCCGGGCCCTGTGCCACCGCCAGGTGGTGATCGGTGCGGTACAGGCCATCGCTCGCCAGCGCGGCGATGTTCCTGTCGGCCGCGCGCACGTCGGCCGATCCCTTCACCTCCACCACGGCCCCGGCCGGGTAGTTCGCCAGCTCGTCGCGGGTGTTGAGCGCGACGTAATGGGCCTTGCCGTCCACGCCGTCGATGACCAGATAGCCTCGGTCGCGCAGCTCGTCGGCCAGCCCCTTCGCTGCAACGCGCCCGAGGATGGTTCGGCCATCGTCTCCCGGCTCGAACACCGCCAGTTCGCGCGGCTCGCCGCGCATGGCCCGCTGCATGGTGCGGATGATGTCGCCACGTTCGCCAAGGGCGCGCAGGGTCTTTTCCGCATCCGCATGGACGGCCCAGGTGCCGGGCTGCGTATCGTCGGCCAGGCCCAGGCGCTGCAAGCGTTGCAGGCGGCCGATCAGCAGCAGGCGCTGGCGTTGCAGCCGGGGTTCGTTGAAGCGTTCGATCTGCACCCGGCCATCCTCGCCGGCCTCGCGTTGCAGGGTGCGGTCGAGGCTCGTCCAGCGCTCCTGTTCCACCTCGCGCTGCAAGGTCTGCTGGATCTCCAGTTCGGTGCGCGGCCCCAGCCATTCGGTCGCCAGTTCGGCGGCGCGATGGCGGAAGCCGTGGGCGATGTAGTCGCCGGCGATGATGAGGTCTTTGCCGGTGTCGTCACGTCCGAGCACGATCAGGTGGGTGTGCGGGTTATCGGTGTTCCAGTGATCGACCGCCACCCAATCCAGCCGCGTGCCCAGGTCGGCTTCCATGCGGTCCACCAGATGCCGGGTGTAGGTGCGAAGGTCGTCCAGTTCGGCGCCGTCCTCGGGCGAGACGATGAAGCGGAAATGGTGCCGGTCGTCGGCGGCCCGCTCCTTGAAGGCGTCAAGGTCGGCTTCGTCGGTCTGCGGCCCGTAGGCCCGGCCCGGTTCGCCGTCGCGGCCCGCGCCGTCGCGCTCGATGTAGCGCAGGTGCTTGGCGAGCGATTGCGGGCTGGCACGCTGGTGATTGACCAGCAGCGTCTTGATGGTCACGCGCCGCGACATGGGCGTCAGCTTCGCGCCCGCGAAACGCGCCGCCGTGTGGCCGCGCCCCAGGCGTGAACCAGGCCGCTGGCCGGCGCGTGCGCCGCCGCCGGCTGCGGAATGACGCATCGAGGACTTGCCGCCGCTGGCCTTGCCCGCCTGCTTGAGCACCTTGGAAACGAAGCTCTGGCCCTGGCCCTTGCCCCGGTTCTTCGGGGCTCTGGGGCGCACGCGGAAATCGTCGTCGCGGCGGTCGGTCATGGCTGCGCTCCTCGCAAGCTACGGCGTGTCCTGTCGTGCAAAGCACGCGGACATGCCTGCATTGGCGCGACCCTCGCGCCCCAAGCGGCACGGCGGCAAAGCCGCTGCGTGCCGCACCACCCCCACGTGCAGACTGGCTTTCGACGCGGCCCGGTGCCGCGTCCTTTTGTCTTGCCTTCCGCCTTTGCCCCTCGCTGGCGCTCCGGGCAGCGGCGGCCCGGCGGCGCTGCTGCGTAAGCAGCCAGCGCACCGGCGAACGCGGACACGGCCGCAGGCCGGGCGCGTTCGAGGCAAGACGCCTGCACATGGGAAGGCAGCGCGAAGTGCAGCGCGGATGCGCTCGCACTGCACGCGCGACGACACGCGGAAAGCCACTGGATCGGCATGCCCGATGGCACGACAAGATGCACGGCAACGTACAGCGAGTCGGCGGCCATCATGGGCGAGCCTCCAGCCAGACCGGATGCGCGACGCCGATCACGGCGGATGCGCTGACCGGCCCGAAATAGCGGCTGTCGAACGACGCTGGATTGGTCACGCTCAACAGGAACAGCTCGCCCGATTCGAGGCGGCGGCAAAGCTGCAAGGATGGCAGCGGCCGGCCCAGCCGGTCGGCAGGCAGCGCGGCGGCCGCAGGCACGCCGTCGATGCGTACCTGCCCGGCGACGATGCAAACGTGTTGCGGCGCGACCGCGCCCACACGTTTGAGCAGCGGAACGCGGGTCGGCAGGTAGCCGCGCTGCGCAGCCAGCATGGCGGCCCTGTCGGGCAGCGGCACCAGCACGATGCTGTCCACGGACAACGGACGTGGCAGCGAGGCGGTGCGCGGGTCGAACGGTTCGATGCGATACCAGCCGACCGCCACGCTGTCGGACGGGTTGTAGGTCAGACGCGGCAGCGGCGACACGAAAGCCGCCCAGGCCAGCGCAGCGAGGCCGACGGCGGCGAAGCCCGCCAGCACGATGCGAACGCGCAGGCGCGAGCGAGGTTGCGGCGCGACTTCGTGCGTGCATGGGGTGTTGGATTGGGTCGTCATGGCAGCGCCTTTCCGGCCAGCCAGGCGGCGTGCCGCTCGGCGGTGTATTCGGGCAGCGCCAGGCGGGCCGCCAGACGGTTGCCCAGCGTGCGCCAGTACGCTGGCGACACGTCGATGGCGGCGATGCCTTGCCCTTCGATGCCGTCGATGCGTTCCAGCACGGCACGCACCGCGTTTTCGCCTTCGGCGTGCAGCAGCAGGCGTGCGCCGGGCCGCACGCCGGGGATGCGCTGCATGTCGTCCAGCGGCGTGGCGGCTTGCATCACCATGAGCTGCCAGCGGATCGTGCCGTAGTCGTTTGCTTCCCAGCGCACGCGGCAGAACATTGCACGCGGCAGGAACACCGCGCAGCGCCGCCAGCGGTCGAGCCGCAACGTGCGTGCCGGTTCGCCGAAACGCAGGTAGAGCTTGAAGCGCGGTTCGATGTAGGCGAGCGATACGCGCGTCAGCGGCACGCTGCCGGCCTGGCCGGCGAGCGTCGAAAGCGAAGGCGGCGGCGCAGCAGCCGGTGCAGCCGTCGCCGCGTGAGCGGCAGGCAAGGCGGATGCGTTCATGGCAGGTTCTCCGGGCGCTTGTCGGGGAACTCCCGTTCCAGCAAGCCGCGCAGCAACTCGGCCACGGTCACGCCCTGGCCGAAGGCGGCGATCTTGATGCGTGCACGTAGCGCGGGCGTCACGTCGAGCGTCAGGCGGGCCGTATAAAGGTCGCCCTTGTTGAGCGCATCGGCATCGCCCTGGCGAATCCACGCCTCGGCGTGCGGATTCGCGGGCGGACGTGCGCCGATGCCGACGCGCTTGCTGCGCGGGATGCTCATGTCGGCCACCGCAGCAGTTCATCGGTGAGCACGGCGATCTCGCGGGCGGCGGCGCTGTCGGGCGCCGTCTCGCGGGCGAGCCGGCCAGCGGCCACGCTGTCGGCGAAGACGATGCGCTGGCGCACTTCGCTGCGCAGCGCCGGCAGCGGCTGTTCGGCCAGCGATTGCCGCGCTTCCCTGCCGATGATGGTGGTGCTGACGCGCCGGTTGATGACGAAGGCCGCGTGCAGCGCAGGCCGGAACACCTGCGCTTCGCGGATCAGCGCCACCATCTCGGCGCTGGCCCACAGGTCATACGGACTGGGCTGCACGGGAATCAGCACGCGCTCGGCCGCCAGCAGCGCGGAACGCGCCAATGCGGCGATGCGCGGCGGGCCGTCGATGATGACGTGATCGGCGCGGCGGGCCAGCTCCGGCGCTTCCTGATGCAGCGTCTCGCGGGCGAGGCCCACGGTGCTGAACAGCCGGGGCAAGCCCTGCTGGCTTCTGCGCTGCGTCCAGTCCAGTGAGGAACCCTGCGGGTCGGCATCCAGCAGGATGACGTGCAGACCGCGCATCGCCAGTTCGCCCGCGATGTGCGTGGCGAGCGTGGTCTTGCCGACGCCGCCTTTCTGATTGAGAAGCGCGAAGATCATGACGCGGCCTCCCATGCTGGAAAGCCGGGATTCGCCTGCCCTGCAAAACGCTGTTCGCTGTGCCGTTTGGCGGTTGTCCACCGAAACGGTGCGCTTCTACTAAAAGTTAGAGATTTATAGTTAGGTAAGTTAGAGAGGCTGAAAACCCGCGCCATTACTGGCTTTGCGGCGTTTTCGTACTCCTGATAGCACGATAGGCGTACTCCCGATAGCACGATACCGGGTACTCCTGATAGCACGAGGCCGTCCACAGCTTTTCCCGCAGTTATCCCCGTGCCGTATGCAGCACGGGCCGGAAGGTCAGCAGTTCGGTGTTGTCGTCCGGCATGCGCTCGATGCCGAGGACGTAGCCGGGTAACGACTGCCGTGCCACCAGCACGCGCAGGTCGTAGGCGAAGTCCGAGAAGCGAGCCGCGCTGCCGGATTTGCGATGCAGATGCCGGAAGTCGAATTGCCAGCCGTGTTCCTGCCGCCCGCCGTGCTTGCGTACCAAGCGGTACAGCCAGCGTTCGATGCCGCCCTTCAAGCGGAAATAAGCCGGGTCGATGGTCAGCACCAGGGCGGCGTCGAGCACGCCGGCATAGAACCAGTCCGGCAGGATCAGCTCGATGCCCAGCGGCGTGCCGCTGGCATCGGCCAGTTCGCGCCATTCGTTGATCCACGAAAAGCGATGCAAGCGCCTGCCCGTGGTTTCTCGGATGGACGTGGCCACACTGGTCGATTGCAGCCGGTCGAGCGCCGCTTTCAGGCGCAGGTAGTCGTTGAGGGATGTGCCGCGCCCGATGAAGCGCAGGATCTCGTAGGGCGTGGCGTGTATCCAGCGCGACGGGCGAATGCCCGCGTCGCGTGCCTCCACGATCTGCGAGGCCGCCCAAATCAAAACGTCGGCATCCCATATCGTGGCGATGCCGTGCTCGGCCGTGCCTTCCACGCGGATGGTGATGTTCCCGCTGCGGAAGTCGATCGGCGCGATGCGCCGCGACTTCGCCAGCGAGAAGAATGGAAAGGCCATCAAGTCCTGGCTGTCGCGTGGCGCCATGTCGCCCGGCAGCGCGCGGAACAGGTCGAGCTGTTCGCACTGCGGCAAGGCTTGCCCTGGAGGGCCGGACATGGCGAAGGCCACCCACGCGCCGACGATCAGCGGCCATCACGGTAGTCACCCGCGTGGCGTTCGGCGTATTCCGGGTCGGATGTAGCCTCGTAGCTGCGCTGGTCGGCCCAGGCATCGAGGTCGCTTACTGCGTACATGACGCGGCGACCGAACTTGCGGAACTTCGGGCCACCGCCGATCACGCGCTGCTTCTCCAGCGTGCGAGGACTGAGGCGCAGATACTCGGCGGCTTCGTCGTTGGTCAGGTAGCGTTGGGGCTGCGAGGGCGCAGCGACAGTAGCGGCGGCAGGCCGCAAGGGAGAGGGTCGCATGGGGTGTACCTCCATCAAGCCCGGCCACACCACGCGGCCGGATAGAGGCACTTTCAAGAAAGCAAGGCTTCTTGCTAAGGGACGATTTGCAGGGGGCGCGAAACGTCCCCCCTCCTAATGCGACGGGAACGGCGGAAGCTGTGCCAGGCGGCGGTAGCCGCCGCGCATCAGCGCATCGCCCCGGCGCACCAAGCGCCGCACGCGGGCACGCAAGGCGCTGTCTTTGTGCCAATCGGCCGCGACGGCATCAACGCCGAACAGCCCCTCGGCAACCTCGCGCAAGGACGCGCCCGCCAGGGTCGCGTCGAGTGCCTGCAAGGTGTGCAGTTCCAGCACTGCGGCGTGCGTGGGCCGCGAGCGGGTCGCCGCCGCAGGCGCGGCCCCGGTTGCAGTGGACAACGCATCCAGCCCAGCCGCCAGTGCGCGATAGCGTGCGCAAGGCGTAGTGCAGCCTCGGATGGCGTAGAGGTAGGCCATTCCGTCGGCCATGCTCGGCGTGAGCGTGAGCCGCACGCAGCAGCCGGGCCATTGCGCCGTCAGCATCAGGCGCTTGCCATCATGGATCAGGTGCTTGCGTCCTGGGACGTTCCAGAACTCGAAGGCATCGGCATCCGGCGGCGGGTCGTCGTCCGGGTAGAGCTGGATCACGCCATCGTGATCGGGGAACCACGCCGGATGTGCGTCGCGCGCATCCAGGGCGGGATCTTCCAGCAGGCGCAAGCCCCAACGATGCGCCGTATCTGGTCGGCGGCGGCGGTGCAGCCAGTCGCGCCGGTAGTCAGGGTTTCGGCGCAGGTACTCCCAGGCCAGCGCGGGGCCGCCCTGGTGCAGAACGTAGAGATAAGCCGCTGTCGGATACCAGTGTTCGACGCTGCGATTAGTCATGACGGAACCTCCCTGTGCTTGGGGTGCGTCGCCTGGATTCCGTCGTGCGGGAGCTATCGAATCACCATCAGGTTGTCATCGAAATCGGGGTAAGCTGTAACTACTGGTGTCAAGACAGATTCGCTCCGGGGCATTGCTGAAATCGTCTGAATGCGACGGCTGCGCCGCCACGAAAATGGTGCGCGGCATGGCGCACGGTGCAGCAGCCCGCGCCAAAGATCATGACTGTTTGCGTCAGAAGCGCACCGCTTCGGTGCAAGGATGTGGATTCAGACCTGCCCGGTCTTGGGTAAGACCGAAATAGTCACGATGCGCCCGTTTGACCCGGCTGCGCTGGCTTGCATCAATCCATGATCGAGCCGTTTTCCTGCGCCAGCCGCACGTATTCCGATAGTCGCCGCGCAGGTTGAAAGTAACTGTCGCGCATCACGGGCCACTTGCACGGCCCGACGATGGCAGCCAGATCGGACAGCTTCACCGTTCCCAAGGCGGGCATCCCGATCCCGAGGTCGATCAGGCCGTAGGCCGTATCGCCATCGGTAGGATCGAGCGCGGCCAGCAACCAGGTCGCGTGCGCGTCCGGGGTGAATAGCCGCACCACGGGCATCGGGTCGATGCTCTGGCCGTTGGCGCGCGCCTCGCCAACGGCGAGCAGTTGTGCGTGCTGTTCGGCAGTGATGAGCGGTTGGGTCATGGTTGGCGCTCCCACGAATCCGACGATGCAAGGAGGAGCCTTCCTGCCAAAACACGGAAGCGGCGAAATGGATGCGTGCTTTCGTGCGAAAGCACGAAGGCGTAAGCCGTCGAATCCGTACAGGCACGGAAGCGCAGAAGCGGAATTGTGCAGGCCATGAAAGACACGGATGTGGCTCCACGGGTTTGAGGAAATCCGCATATGCGGATTTCCGTAAAAGCACGAAAGCGTGCCTCTCAGCCATAAATGAACACTATAGATTGTAGCCCTATAGGGCGCAATGGACTGTCATCTTGGTTTTTATGGGGAAACCAAGTTGGTGACAGCGAAACACTCATTGGCGACGGCGATACGGACAGTCAGGAAGGCGCGGGGCTTGAGCCAGGAAGCGTTTTCGGACGTGTCTAGCCGCACCTACATGAGTTCGCTGGAGCGCGACTTGAAAAGCCCGACCCTGCACAAGCTGACCGAGCTGTGCGAGGTCATGGAGGTGCATCCGCTCACGCTGCTGACGCTGGCCTATGCCGGCGACAGCACGGATAAGACCGATGAGCTGCTGGCGCGGGTACGCCAGGAGCTTGAGGCGGTGTTGAAAGAGCGCAGCACGCCGTAGCGCGCGTCGGCGTGTAAGACTGGATTCCGCAAGCGGAGCGCGTAGCGCCGCAGGCGCGAAGGCGTGAGGGATTGAAGCCGCATGGCCGTGACGGCTTGCCGGCACGGGGCGCAGCCCGAAAGCCCGGCGGTGCTAGCAGCGCCGACACGCCATCTTGGATTTGCCTCCACGGGCATTGAACCTGCTGAATATGACTGCGGCAATACCGGAACCAGAAACGATCGGGCGCGAGCTGACGGTTTCCCGCTGCCGCGTGTTCGGTGCTGCGATAAGCAGCGCTGCACCCCGCCGCAATGGGCGGGATGCTTGGGGTGGCCGTCAGGCCGCTTGCGGCCTGCTGCGCGACCAGATCAGGTCGTGCGTGCCGTCCTCGCCTTCGATCAGGCGGGCATACACCGGCGCCGGGAACGAAGGATCGTCGAGGGTCACGGACAGGTACTCCCGCCCGGCCTCGCTGGTCTTCTTCCACGCCGCGCCGATGTCGTGGCTGGCGGCCTGGAGGCGGAAGTCGGGGGCGTTCTCGCTGTTGCCCTTGTCGTTGGGAACCAGCTTGACCTTGACGTTGAGCGTCAGGGTGCGAAGCGTGCCGGTGAAGCCGTCTTTGTCTGCGGTGAAGGTGCCGATGTTGGCCATGATGTTTTCTCCTTTCGGTTGAACAAGGTTCGCGCCCATCGCGTCCTTGTTGTGATCCGGCCGGCGGGGGACGGGCTGGCTGCACCGCCTGCGGTCGCAACGCAGTGGAGAGCCGGGAGGCGAAAAGAATTTGCTGCGCGAGGAAGCCGCGCAGCGGCGGGGAAATTGTTTTCGCCGGACGGTTGCAGCCATGAAGCCCGAGGCGCAGCCGCGCCCCCGCCAGGATTCACAACGAGACAAGGACGCCTTGGGCCGAACCGCTCCGAAAGAAGATGGGGCCGGCTCGGCATCCCCGCCCGAAGGCTTCTCCGGCTCGCCCGCTGACGCGGGCCAGGTCAACCACCCAACGACAGGCGAGAGCGCCCCTGCCGCACCTTGCGGCGCCGGTTTTGAGGCGTGGCGTGGAAGCTCCATAGCGATGCCGGGCGGGATGTTCGTGAACCGTCCTTCGTGACGTGATGGGCGAGAACCGCCAGCGTTGAGGACGGCACGCATCCGAACAACCTGCCGCAGCAAGCGCCAGCGTGTTCGCCAGCACCCGTCCATCGCGGCGGGACGCTTGCCGGGCCGATCCGGCGCAGCCGGTTCGGCGGTATTAAGGGGCGCCAAGCTGCGCGCGGCGGGGATAGCCCGCAGGGCTTTCCCCTGGAGGCAAGCGAAGCACGCAGCGCCGCAGGCGCGAAGGCGTGAGGGATTGAAGCCGCATGGCCGTGACGGCTTGCCGGCACGGGGCGCAGCCCGAAAGCCCGGCGGCGCTGTGCGCCGACACGCTCAAGCAATTTACGGCATCATTCTATGACTGAATATTTAGCCATTTTCCCGTTGGGAACCGCTCATCAGGCAAGGAGGTTGTCGAGTCATGCGTGTTTATATGATCGACAGAAATATCGTATCCAAAATTTCATCAGGCTTCAAAAATTGCAGCATCGAAGATAAAAATTTCATTAAATCACTGGATACAAAAGGAAGTGCCATAAGCCTTCTTCTTTCAAACATCGAAGGCCGACTTGGGATTCCTCAAGACATGAGTCAAGCATCCTCCGGCATGTTCGCTGAAGGTGACATAGCTAAGGGGTTCTTCAAGAAGGCTCGCGTTGATTCAGGTTTTTTTGAAGCCTTCAACAATCTTGCCTCCTGGGGTATCACAACTCATCAGAGAGACTCTTTTCTGAAAAATTCAGAAATCGTCGCATACCTACAAGATACGTTGCATCAGCCGCGCAGCCCGGCCCAAGCTAAAGAGGTTAGGGAGGATATTTTAAATTTCGCATCTAAGCGAGATATGGAAATTGGCCACCCAATCATGCTGTGTGGCTTGTCGACTTTATATGGAAACAAGAATGCGCATGGAGTGCTAAAACCTAAGAAACCCAAACAGAATGATCCTAAGAGAAATGCGAGGATTTATAACGCATTGGCCGACCTGATGGTGATTGTCAATCTTTCAGAGTTGGCGGGCATAAGCAGAGGAATGAAAATGCGAATTCATTTCGCAACAATCGACAAACCTCTCCATGGATTTGTTCAGGAATTCGGACTGCTTGGTGTTACAAAGAGCCGTTTAGGGAAGGTCTGAAGTAACCCTGTATTTCCGGTCGACTTCAGCCCTTGCTGCTTTTGAAAGCGGGCCGTCGATCA